>NZ_JBBJUP010000005.1:0-308429 GCF_037727765.1 Pseudonocardia spirodelae
GCGACGGCCGGGGCCGTCGCGTCGGCGCCGCCGCCGCGCGCCATCTCGCGGGCGACGAAGTCCTCGATGTGGAACAGGTCGTCGCCGGCGCGGCGGACGATCGTGAGCAGCGTCGACATCGAGGCGACCTCCTCGACCTGCTCCTTCAGGAACCACTGCACGAACTGCTCGCCGAGGTAGTCGCCCTCGTCGCGGGCGGTGCGGGCGAGCGTGGTGATCTGCTCGGTGACCTGCTTCTCCTGGGTCAGCGCGAGCGACACGACCTCCTCGACGGAGGCGAAGTCGTTCTGCACCTCGCCCACCGGCGGGACGACGGCCTTCAGCTCGTTGTCCATCTGGTACTGCACCATCATCAGCGCGTGGTTGCGCTCCTCGAGGGCCTGCGCGTAGAAGTGCGCGGCCAGCTGCGGGAGGTCGGCGTCGTCGAGCCAGACGGCCACCGCGAGGTACTGCTGGCTGGCCGTGAACTCGCTCCGGACCTGGTCGCGGAGCAGGGCGTGGAACTTCGATTCGTCGGTCATGTCGTCCAGGTTAGCGACGTCCGAAATGTTCTGGAACAGCTCAAGTCCAGGTGTCCGTCTCAGTTGGACAGGGTCACCTTCGTGCTGGTGAGGGGCACTTTCCCGGTCAGAACGGGAGCACGTCGCGGAGCAGCGCGTAGCCGACGAACGCCACCACGTCGATGAGCAGGTGCGCCCCGACGAGCGGCCACAGTCGTCCGGTGCGCTGCCAGTAGCGGGCGAACACCAGGCCCATCACGAGGTTCCCCGCGAACGCACCGACGCCCTGGTAGAGGTGGTAGCACCCGCGCAGCACGGCCGCGAGCAGCGCCGATCGGTTCTCGGAGAACCCGAGCCGGCGGAACCGGGTGAGCAGGTAGCCGATCATGACGACCTCCTCCGCCCAGGAGTTGGCCGCGGCCGACAGGATCAGCACCGGGATCTGCCACCACTGCTCGGTCAGCGTGCTCGGCGCGACGTCGGGGGTGATGCCGGCCAGCCTCCCGGCCAGGTAGAGGCCCAGGCCGGGGACGCCGATCAGCGCGGCCAGCCCGGCCGCGTGCGCGGCGTCGCGCCACGGACGGCGACCGTCCAGCCCGACCCTGCGCAGCGCGATCCCGGCCCGCAGCAGCAGGTACACCGCGAGCGCGCCCCATCCGGCCAGCTGCAGGGCCCGGACCAGCTGGAACGCCAGGTCGATCCACGCGTCGGTGGACGCCGGGGCGTTCAGGGCGACCTGCTGGTCGGCCAGCGGCGCGGGATTCAGCAGCGCCTCCAGCAGCGACAGCGCGCTGCGCAGCGCCGACAGGCCGAGCGTCACCGTCAGGACGACGGCGATCTCCAGGCCGATCAGCCGCCGCTCGCGCCGGTCGGTGGCCGTGCCCGGGAACGACGGCGGTGCCGGCCGCAGCCACGCGCGCAGCGTGCTGCGGCGGGCGGGGACGCTCGTCATGCGGCGATCATCGCACCGGTGGGGGGTGGCTCCGCGCCCGCTGCCGTTCCGTCCGCCCGCTGTCGTCCCGCACCGCCCGCCGCCCCGCCCGCGCACGGCGGGCCGGTTCGCGCGCGACGTCTGCGTCCGCTCGTGCTGTGGCGTGCGCGAGGCCGGAGGTCGTGCGCGGACGACCGGTCGGTGCCGGGCCGGGGAGTGGGGACACCGGCGGGGACCGGGACGTGCGCGGTGGGTGGGTCCGGTGCGGCGCTCGTCCGGTGGTCGACGCTCGACCGGTGCGTTCGCGCGCAGATCCACCGTTCGCGCGCGCTGCAGCGCGCGCGAACACGGGATCACCGCGCGAACACGGGATCACCGGACGGGTGCCGGATCGGGGTGGGCGCCGGGTCGCGGGGCCCGGGCGGCGTGACGCAGCGCTCGCCGGGCGCGGATCCCGGGCGCGTCGCGGTGCGTACCCTGGTCGGCGTGATGCGGCTGCTGCTGTCCCCGAAGTGGATGGCCTGGCACGTCCTCACCCTGGGCGCGATGGTGGCCTGCACCTGGCTCGCCGTCTGGCAGTGGGGGCGCGCCGGGTCCGCGATGGGCTCCGCCCTCAACGTCGGCTACGGCCTGCAGTGGCCGCTGTTCGCGGTCTTCTTCGGCGTGATGTGGTGGCGGTTCCTCCGGATGGAGATCGCCGACCTGCGTGCCGCCGGGTCCCCCGCGACCACCGGCGGCACCGCGGCCGTGGAGACCGGGGCCGGCGCGGCACCGGCGTCCGAGCCGGAGCCCGCACGCGAACCGGCCGGCGGGACCGCCGTCGTCCGTGCCGTGCCCGGGCCGGAGGACGCCGCGGCGGTCCCGGAGGCGGGCCCGTCGCCGTTCACGTCCCGCCCGGCGGGCGCGGCCCCGCCCCGGAGCACCGACCCGCAGCTGCGGGCCTACAACCAGGAGCTGGCCCGCCTCGCGGCCCGGCACCGGGAGGAGTCCACCCCGTGACCGTCGCGACCGCCCTGAGGGCCTACCGCATCTCCGCCTGGGTGACCGGCGTCGGCCTGCTGCTGCTGACCTTCTACGCGATGCCGGCGAAGTACCTGTTCGGCGACCCGCGCCCGGTCGCGCTGATCGGCATGGTGCACGGCTTCCTGTACATGATCTACATCGTGTGCTCGCTGATCCTCGCCGAGCGCTGCCGCTGGAAGCCGGTGTTCGCCGTCGTCATCCTGGCGGCCGGCACGATCCCGATCGCCTCGTTCGTCGCCGAGCGCAAGGTGACCCGCAAGGTGCAGGCCGAGCACCTGGCGCCCGCCGGCCCCTGACCCTCAGGCGCTCCGGGTCCGCGGGCAGCCGACGAGCTCGGCGAACCGCACCTGGAGCTGCTCGGGGGTCGACGCGGGCGTGGAGAAGGCCAGCCGTACGTCCTGGGTACCGGTCCTGGTGGGCACCCGCACCCGCAGGCCGAACCGGTCCACGCCCACCGGGCGGACCCGGCCGCCGGTGAACCCGAGGCCGTCGGGAAGGTGGCGGCGCAGCGCGCACAGCATCTCCGGGTGCGCCCGGTCGAGGTGCTCGAGCCACGCCTGCTCGACGCGGCAGAACGGGTCGGGCTCCGCCGCGGCCAGCTCGGCCGGGGAGACCGGGCCGCAGCCCTCGGCGTCGGAGTACACCACCGACGACGGGTGCAGCCGCAGCAGCGTCGCGCCCAGACCGGCGTCGAGCAGGTTGGGGTGCGGCGCGCGCTCGGCGAGCCGCAGCGCGCGCTCCCGGCCGGTCGCCGGGTCCGGCTCGTGCAGGCTGCCGACCAGCCACAGCAGCTCGCGGACCGGCTCGTCGAGCGGGACCGGTGTGGTCCCGGTCAGCTCCAGCATCACCGGCAGGCCGTCGATGCTCAGCCGGGCCCGCTCCCGGAGGACGTGGTCGTCGGGCAGCAGCACGTCGGTCGTGCCGTCGGGCCACGCGTGGTGCATCAGCGGCGCGCACGGCTCCGGCTCCCCGGTACCGACGATCGCGGCGCGTCCGCCCCGGGTGACCAGGCTGCGGGCGCGCTCGGCGACGGCGGGCGTCGGGGGGCGGCGCACTCGGGTCGTTCCCACTCTCACCTCCGGTTAGGTAACCCTCACCTAATCAGCAGTGAGTACCGCCTGTCCAGTGCGCCGCGACACAGTGGGGAACCCCCTCTGCGGGGGTCCCGTGACCCGACCGTTAGCGTCTGTCGGCGTGATGACCGTGCCCTCGGGTTCCTCAGCCGACCCGTGGCCGATCCGTCCGCTGCTCGCCGCGCTGGTCGACGACACCAGCCTGCTGCAGCCGAGGACCGTCGCACCGGGCGTCGACGCCGTCGTGTCGCGCTACCTCGCCGCCCGCGACGGCCACTACGGAGGCCTCGTCGGACGGCTGGTCTGCCCCGCGTCCCAGCTGCCCGCCGTCGTCACCGAGCTCGCGCGCTCGGCGCCGAGCCGGCCGGCGGAGCTGGCGCTCGTCGTCGACACCGGCCTCGGCGCCGTCCCGAAGGCCCTGTCGACGGTGTTCTCCCGCTCCAGCCTGCTCACCCCGAGCACCGTCGAGTGCGCCGCCCCGCCGGACGTCGACGGCATCTGGCTGGAGCGCGTGTCGGAGTTCGTGCCCGACGAGGTGACCCCCGTCGTCGAGCCGCGCCGCCCCGTGGAGGGCGACGAGGAGGGAACGGTCGCCTGGCTCGCCGCCGTCCGCAAGGTCGCCGAGCACGGCTGCACCCCCAAGATCCGCCTCGGTGGCCCGCGGGCGTCCGACGTGCCCGAGATCGCCGACGTCCACCGCTTCCTGCAGGCCGGCCTGGAGAGCGGGACCGGCGGGATCTCCGCGCAGGGCATCGACCGGATCGTGCGCGAGGACCCGTCGGCGTCGCTGCCGCGCGGCCGCCACGGGCTGCTCAACCTGATCGCCGCCGTCGCGCGGATGACCGGGGTCAGCGCCTCGCCCGACCCGGTCGAGGACGCTCTGACCTGCACCGACGGCGAGAAGCTCGCCCGTGAGCTCGACGAGCTGCCCGAGGCCGCCGTCGAGCAGGTCCGCACCGTCCTGCCGCGCTGCGGGGTCGACCCCGAGCCGGTGCCGATCGCGGACCTCGTCGCGCTCGGCCTGCTGGACTGAACGGGCCGCGGATGCGGATCGGGTTCCTGGGGCCCCGGGCCACCTTCACCGAGCAGGCCCTGCTGACGCTGCCGGAGTCCCGCGACGCCGAGCTGGTCCCGCTGCCGGGCGCGCCCGCGGTGCTGGCCGCCGTCCGGGACGGCTCGGTGGACGCCGGCTGCGTGCCGATCGAGAACACCGTCGAGGGCGCCGTCCCGCCGGTGCTCGACGGGCTCGTCGAGGACCCGCCGCTGGTGATCGCCCGCGAGGCGCGGATCGCCGTCCGGTTCGGCCTCATGGGCCGGGCGGGCACCGAGCCCGCCGCGATCCGGTCGGTCGCGTCGCACGGGCACGGCATCGCCCAGACCCGCGGCTGGCTCGCCGCGCACCTGCCCGGCGCCGAGGTCCGGGTCAGCTCCTCGACCGCCGAGGCCGCCGCGCAGGCGGCCCGCGGTGAGGTCGACGCCGCCGTCGCCGCCCCGCTCGCCGCGGCCCGGCACGGCCTGCAGGTCCTGGCCGACGACATCGCCGACAACCCCGGCGCCGTCACCCGGTTCGTGCTGCTCACCCGGCCCGGCCCGCCGCCGTCGCCGACGGGGTGGGACCGCACCACCCTGGCCGCGACGACGACGAACCGGCCCGGCACCCTGCTCGGGCTGCTCACCGAGCTCGCCGTGCGCGGGATCGACCTGACCCGCATCGAGTCGCGGCCGGTCAAGGACCGGCACGCCGAGTACTGGTTCCACCTGGACTGCTCGGGCCACGTCGCCGACCCGGCGATGGGGGAGGCCCTGGCCGCGCTGCACCGTCGCTGCGACCGGCTGATCTACCTCGGATCGTTCCCGCGGTCCGACGACCCGCCCGCGGCCCCGCCGGCCGGGGTGGGGAGCCCGGTGGCCGCCCTCGGAGCGGCCACCGCCGACGACTACGCCGCGTCCGAGCGCTGGCTCGACGCCGTCCGACGGGGGACCGACACGTGACCGGGCAGACCGAGCAGGCACACGACGGCGCGGCCTCCTTCGCCGCCGCCGGCAGCGGCGGCCGGACCGCCCAGGTCCCGCCCGACGACGGCGCCGTGCGGCTCGTGCTCGTGCGGCACGGCCGCACCCCGTCCAACGTCCGGCACCGCCTCGACACCGCGCTGCCCGGCCCGTCGCTCGACGAGCTGGGCCGCGAGCAGGCCGAGGAGGTCGCCGCGCTGCTCGCCGGCTGGCCGGTCCGCGCCCTCTACGCCTCGCGGGCGACGCGCGCGCAGGAGACCGCCGCCCCGATCGCCCGGGCGCTGGGCGCCGCGGTGGAGCCGCTGCACGGCCTGCACGAGGTGTTCGTCGGGCACCTCGAGGGCCGGGTGGACGACGACGCCCGCGCCGTGTTCGACGAGGTCTTCGCGGCCTGGTGGGACGGCGACGTCGACCGCCCGATGCCCGGCGGCGAGTCGGCCCGCGACGTCTGGGACCGCGCGCTGCCCGACCTCGCCGCGGCGCTCGACGGCGTGCGCTCCGGCGCGGTCGTCGTCGTCAGCCACGGGGCGGCCATCCGGATCCTGTCGCTGGCCCTGCTCGGCGGCCACGACGGCTCCGGCGACGGGCACGACGACCCCGGCTACGGGCGCGACCGCCCGGTCCCCAACACCGGCCGCGTCGTGCTGCGCCGCGACCCCGCGGGCTGGATCCCCGAGCTGTGGGACCCGATGCCGCCGCGGCCCCCGGCCGGCTGAGGGCCGTTCAGCCCCAGCCGAGCTCGTGCAGCGTCTGCTCGGGGATGCCGAAGTGGTGGGCGATCTCGTGCACCACGGTGATCGCGACCTCGTCGACGACCTGCTGCTCGTCGTCGCAGAACTCCAGGACGGCGTCGCGGTAGACGGTGATCCGGTCCGGGAGCTCGCCGGTGTAGTCCGCGGTGCGCTCGGTCAGCGCGACGCCCTCGTAGAGCCCCAGCAGGTCGGGCTCCTCGGCGTTGCGCGGCTCGACGAGCACGACGACGTTGTCCATCGCCGCGGCCAGCTCCGGCGGGACGAGGTCGAGGGCGTCGCCGACCAGCTCGTCGAACCGGTCGGCGGGCATCGCCACCGGCACGTCAGTTGCCCGAGAGGCCGGGCAGCCCGGGCGGTATGTCGAGGTCGGGCCGCCCGGTGCCCGCGTCGGGCGCCGCGGGCTGCTCGGCGTCGGGCTGCTCCACCGGGGCCTGCGAGCCGGGCGCCGGGGTCTGCCCGGCCGGGGCGGCGGGGGTCGCCGGGGTGCCCGGCGCCGACGGGGCCGCGGCCGGGGCGGGCTGCCCGGCGACGGTCAGGTTCCCCTTCACCGAGCCGGTGATCGCGGCGAAGCCGCTGTTGTCGGGCAGCAGCGTCCCGATGTTGCAGTTGACCTTGCGGCTGCCGGCCTTCCAGGACTCCTCGGACAGGTTGCCCCAGTAGACGGTCAGGCCCTTGTCGGTGATGACCTTGTCGTTGCCGGCGAAGGTGTTCGCGGCGTCGGTGCAGGCGGGCTGCAGGAACTTGTCCTGGTCCTCCACGGCGGGCCAGGCGTCGGGGAACTCGGTGCCGAGGTCGACGATGCCGACGGCCTCGACCGCGTGCGGTCCGGCGCAGTCGGTGGGGTCGCCGACGGTCCGGCCGTCGATCGCCAGGCACGTCCCGGCGGGCTGGACGGCGGACTGGTCCTGCGCGGCGACCTTGCCGGTGATCGGGAACATCGCCCCGCTGCGCGAGGCCATCTGCAGCCCGCACCGCATGCCCTTGTCGCCGCCGTCCCAGCGCTGCTGCGACGGCTTGAGCGCACCGACCCGGAACTTGCCGTCGGGGTCGAACTTGCCGTTCAGGTACTTCGTCACGACCGGCGTGCACCGGTCCGCGACGAGCTTCTGCCACGCCGCGTCGGCGGGGAAGGCGGTCTGGTCGGCCAGCGCGACCCGGCCCGTCTGCTCGAACAGGTGCGGGCGCGCGCAGTCGACGGCGGCGGTGTCGGTGGCGTCGGCCCGGGTCCAGTTCAGGCAGGTGCCGGGGGTGTCCGGCGGCGGCGGCAGCGGGGGCGCCTCCTCGGTGCGCGGCACCCCGGACGAGGCGAACGAGCCGAGCACCGGCACCTGGGCGCCGAGCAGCGAGTCCACCGAGGCCACGGTCAGCATCAGCAGCGCGCCGGCGAGGATCCCGATCCCGACCCGGCGGACGGCCGAGAGCCCGCTGCGGCCCGCCGGCGCGGCCGGCTCCGGGGCGACGAGCGCCGTCGCGTCCTGCCCGTCGCCGTCGTCGTCGGGACCGCCGTGGCGGCGCCGTGCGGGCGCGGCGGGCCGGGACAGCACCGACGTGGGCGCGCCGTGACCGGTGCGGGAGTAGCGGCCGTCGTACCCGTCGTAGGCGTCGGCCGGACCGGCGTCGTCGGGCCGGTCGGAGCCGGCGGGGGAGCGGGGATCCATGACGTCCCCATGATGCAGCCGGGCCGGGCCGGGCTTCACCCGAGCGGTGTCCCGGCGCGGTCATCGGTCGGCGGGATGCTGTGAACGTGCAGGTCGGTCCGGTGCGACGGGGTGTGGGCGACCACTCGTCCGGTGTGCGGGCGACGAACCGCGTCCGAATCGTCATCCGGGATCCGCGCGTGCCCGCCGCCGCGTCCCGGTACGGTGCCGCCCGGGGGACGCGAGTGAGGGGGGATCCACCGATGAGCGACGGACCGCGCTCCGGGGGCGGCCCGGAGGACAGCACGCCGCCGTCCGGCACGCCGGCGCAGCAGGCGGGGTCCGGGCAGCCGACGGCGCCGTGGGCGAACCCGCCCGGCGACGCGCCGCGCGGCCGGATCCGGCAGCAGGACGGCAGCACCACGCCCCGCGAGCCGACGCTCGCGGAGAAGCGGGCGCGCGAGCAGCGGCTGCGGGCCGACCGGGAGGCCGTGCGCCTCAAGGAGGCCCGCTCGAAGACCACCAAGCGGGTGCTGGTCGGCGCGGGCGCGACCGTCGGCGTCGTCGCCCTGATCGCGGCGGTCTACGCGGCGTCGGGCCCCGACGACGACGTGGTCGCCGAGGCGCGCTGCGTCGACGACCAGGGCGTCGTCGTCGACGACGACAACTGCCAGAACTCGGCAGGCCAGGGCCAGGTCTCGACTGGCGGCGGCGGGTTCGCCTTCGTCCCGATCTTCCTCGGCGGCGGCGGCCGCCAGTACCACTACAACTACGGCGGCGCCGGCGGCATCGGGCAGGTCGCCACCGGCGGCAGCGTGAACACCCCGCCCAGCGGCACCACCGTGCGCAGCGGCACCAGCGGCTCCACGATCGGCTCGACCACCCGCAGCGGGACCATCTCCCGTGGCGGGCTCGGCATCGGCGGCGGCTCGTCGTCGAGCGGGAGCTGAGGCGTGCGACGCGAGCGCGGCACCCCGCGTCCGGACTGGCAGCGCACGGTCGCCGAGCAGGGCCTCACCTTCGGCACCCCGGGCCGGGACGGCTCCGGCGGCGCGCGGCCGTACTGGGACGAGTCGGTGCACTACGTCTTCGAGATGGACGAGATCCTCTCGCTGGAGGCCGACGTCGAGGTCCTGCAGTCGATGTGCCTGGCGGCCGTCGACCACGTGGTGACCACCGAGCGGTTCCGCGACTTCGCGCTGCCCGAGTGGAGCTGGGAGGCGGTCGCGCAGTCCTGGCGCCGCTCCGACCCGCACCTCTACGGCCGGTTCGACCTGCGCTACGACGGCTCCGGCCCGGCGAAGCTGCTGGAGTACAACGCCGACACCCCGACCTCGCTGCTGGAGGCGTCGATCCTGCAGTGGCACTGGCTTCAGGACGTGCACCCCGGCGACGACCAGTGGAACTCCCTGCACGAGAAGCTCGTCGAGCGGTGGGGGGAGATCAAGGGGCTGCTGCCGTCGTCGGAGGTGCACGTCACCTGGTCCGGCGCCGAGTCCACCGGTGAGGACCACATCACCGTCGGGTACCTGCAGGAGACCGCCGCCGAGGCGGGCCTGGACACCGTCGGTCTGTCCATCGAGGACATCGGCTGGGACGTCGCGCTCGACCGCTTCGTCGACCTCGAGGAGTCCCCGATGTCGACGGTGTTCAAGCTCTACCCCTGGGAGTGGGTGCTGTCCGACGAGTTCGGCAAGCACGTCACCCGCAGCCTGCCCGAGACCATGTGGCTCGAGCCGCTGTGGAAGACGCTGCTGTCGAACAAGGCGCTGCTCGCGGTGCTGTGGGAGATGTACCCCGGCCACCCGAACCTGCTCCCCGCCTCGCTGCAGAACCCCGGCATCCTCACCGAGTACGTCCGCAAGCCGCTGCTCGGCCGCGAGGGCGCCAACATCCAGGTCGTGGCGCCCGGGTACGAGACGGCCACCGGCGGCGTCTACGGCGACGAGGGCTTCGTCTACCAGATGTTCGACCCGCTCCCCGAGTTCGACGGTTACCGCCCCTGCCTGGGCGCGTGGCTGGTCGGTGACACCTCCGCCGGTCTCGGCATCCGCGAGACCGCCGGCCTGATCACCGACGACGGCGCGGCCTTCGTGCCGCACCGCATCCCCTCCTGACGCCCCCCCGTGACCCCGCTCCCCGCCCGGAAGGTTTGACCCGTGATCCTCGCCCAGGCGCTCGACGCCACCTACTGGAGCTTCCTCGGCCGCGGTGTCGGCGCGATCCTGCTCTACGCCGTCATCGGCACCCTGATGATGCTGATCGGCTTCTGGGCGATCGACCTGACCACGCCGGGCAAGCTGCCCGCGATGGTCCGCGCGGGGCTGCCCAACGCCGTGCTGATCACCGCCGCCGGCATGGTGTCGATGGCGTTCATCATCGTCACCGCCGTCTACGGCTCGGTCGGCTCGCTGCTGCAGGGCGTGGTCTCGTCACTGGTCTTCGGCCTGGTCGGGATCATCGCCCAGGTCGCCGCGGTGCGGCTGCTGGAGTGGGTCACCGGCATCGACATCGGCGAGGTCATCCAGGCCGAGGAGCCGCGGGCGGCGGCCCGGGTCGTCGCGGCCGCGCACCTCGCGCTCGGCCTGATCGTGGCGGTCGCCGTCTTCTGAGCCAGGCCGCTCAGGCCAGGGCGGTCAGCACCTCGACCCGCGCCTGCGGCGGCGGCATCGCGGCGATCTCCGCGCGGACCTCCCGCGCGGCCGCCGCGAGCTCGCCGTCCAGGACGAGGCGGCGCAGCGCGTCGGGGCCGAACGGCCCGCCGAGGCCGGCACCGCGGGCGGCGACCAGCTCGGCGTTGTGCCGCCGGTCCCCGGGGCCGGGCAGCGCCAGCTGCGGGACGCCCGCGGCGAGCGCCGCGAGGACCTGCCCGGAGCCGCCGTCGTGCAGCACGGCGGCGCAGGCGGGCAGCAGCTCGTCGAGACCGACCCGCCCGACCGTGCGCACGCCCGGCCCGACCCGGCGCAGCAGCCGCGCCGGGGGCCGGGCCAGCACCAGCTCGCAGTCCAGGCCGTCGGCGCGGGCGGCCTCCAGCGCGCGCAGCGCCGAGGACTGCAGGTCCCCGCGCACCGGCCCGCCGCCGCGCAGCACCAGCACCCGCGGGCGCACCGACGGCCCGTCGAGCCAGGCGGGCAGCGCGCCGCGGGCGCCGTCGGGGCGGCCGGGCCGTACGGCGAGCGCGTCGCGCGCCCCGACCAGGCTCGACGGCGCGATGGTCAGCGCGATCGCGGGCGCCGGGACGCCGCGCAGCCCGTGCCGGAGCCGGGCGCGCTGCAGCGGCCGGGAGTCCAGCAGCGTGCGGACCAGCGCGAACCCGTCGAGCAGGGCGGTCTCGTGCAGCACGGCCGGGACGTCGTGGCGGGCCGCCGCCAGCGCTCCGGCGACGGCCAGCGGCTCGTGCACCACGACGTCGGGCCGCCACTGCTCGGCGACGGTCACCAGCGCGTCGGTCAGCTCCTCGTTGACCGGCCCGAACAGCGACTTCACGGCCGCGTCGCCGCCCCGCCCGGCGAGCTCGGCGCGCGCGGTCACCGGGTGCGCGACGAGCGAGCGGGCGGCGAGCCTGCCCACCCGCAGACCCCGGCCCACGTCGATGAACGGCAGCGGCCCGGACACCGGGTGCACGTCGCCGCCGCCGGCGAGCAGCACCTCGTGGCCGGAGTCCCAGAGCGCGTGGGCGAGCGGCAGGAGCGGGGTCAGGTGTCCCGACAGCGGGGCCGCCACCACCAGAACGCGCACGGTCGAAGGGTAACCGCCGCGACGCCGGTCGGGGGCGGCCTCGCGCCCGTTCCGTACGCTCACGGTGTGATCGTCGAGAACGCACCCCGCCTCGTGGCGACCGACGTCGACGGCACCCTGCTCGACGACCGCGACACCGTCACCCCCCGCACCGTCGCCGCCCTGGAGCGGGCGGTCGCCGCCGGCGCCGGGTTCGTGCTCGTGACCGGCCGCCCGCCGCGCTGGATCCCGCCGGTGCTCGCGCGGCTGCCCGCCGGGCTCGTACGGCTGTGCGTCTGCGCGAACGGCGCCGTGCTCTACGACGCCGTCGAGGACACCGTGCTCGGCGCGCACACGCTCGCGCCCACCACGATCCGCGAGCTGGCCGGGCTCGCCGGGGAGCTGTTCCCCGGCTGCGGCTTCGGGGTCGAGCGGGTCGGGGCGTCCGACGAGTTCCTCACCGAGCCCGGCTACGTCCACGCCTGGGGCGAGCACGACGGCGGCTCCACCGACCGCGAGGACCTGCTCGGCCGCCCCGCGACGAAGGTGCTCATCCGCGCGCCCGAGCTGACCAGCGAGCAGATGATGGGGGCGCTCGCCCCGAAGGTCGCCGGGCTGGCGGACCTGACGTTCTCGCACCCGTCCGGCCTGATCGAGGCCTCCGCCCCGGGGGTCACCAAGGCCACCGGTCTGGCCGAGGTCGCGCGCCGGCTCGGCGTCACCGCGGAGCAGACGGTCGCGTTCGGGGACATGCCCAACGACCGGGAGATGCTGCGCTGGGCCGGGCTCGGCGTCGCGATGGGCAACGCCCACCCCGACCTGGTCGGGCTGGCCGACGAGGTGACCACCCCGCACACCCACGACGGGCTCGCCGAGGTCCTCGAACGCTGGTTCTGACCGGGCGCCGGTACCCGTTCACCCGGGCGTCGACGAGCGGTCACGGGCAGGTCCCCGGCCCGCCCCGACCCCGCCCCGCCACCTGCCCGCGCGTACCATCACCGGCTGTCATCGCCCGCGAGCCGGGTGCCCGCGCCCGCGCCAGGAGGCCCCCACCCGTGGCTGACACGGCAGAGACCCTGGACCGTCCCGGTCCGCACCCGAGTGCCGACGTACCGCCCTCCGGGGAGGTCGCGGTCCTCGCGTCCGTGCAGGGCGCCCTCGCGACCGACGCCACCGTCCGGGTCGCGCGCGGCATGTCGCTGTTCGGCGAGCACGCCGCGGGCTGGCTCGCGATCGGCCTCGCCGGCGCGGCGCTCGACCGCCCGCGCCGCCGCGAGTGGCTCGGCTCGGCCGCGGCCGTCGCCGTCGCGCACGGGGCGTCGATCGGCATCAAGCGCGTGGTCCGCCGCCGGCGGCCCGAGCACCCCGCCGTCCGGGTCCTGGTGGGCACCCCGAGCCGGCTGAGCTTCCCGTCCTCGCACGCCACGTCCACCACCGCCGCCGCCGTGCTCTACGGCGGCCTGCTGGGCCGCCGCTCCCGCCCCGCGGCCGTGGCCGGCGTCGGGCTCATGGCGCTCTCGCGCCTGGTCCTGGGCGTGCACTACCCGACCGACGTCGCCACCGGCACCGCGCTCGGCGCGGCCGTCGCCGGTACCGCGCGGCGCGTGATCTCACGCAACCCCACCATCGGAGGGTGAGCGCATGACCAGCACCGACCCCACGAAGGTCGACCACGACGACTCCGGCACGGAGCGTGTCGCGAAGGCCGCCGACCCGGCCACCCCGGTCGTCCCGGACGTGCCCGACGACGCCGGCCCCCCCGAGGGCCACGAGGCCGACGCCGCCCCCGAGCACGCCCCGCACGTGCCGATGGACCCGTCCGAGCGCACCACCGCGATGGTCGCCCGCGGCCTGTTCAAGACGATGCGCCCGCGCCAGTGGGTGAAGAACGTCCTGGTCTTCGCGGCGCCGTTCGTCAGCGGCCAGTTCTTCGACGTCCCGGTCCTGATCGACTGCCTGATCGCCTTCGTCGCGTTCTCGCTCGCGGCCTCGGGCGTCTACCTGGTCAACGACGCGCTCGACGTCGAGGCCGACCGGGCGCACCCGACCAAGCGCCGCCGTCCGATCGCGTCCGGCATCGTCCCGGTGCCGCTGGCGTTCGCCGCCGCGGGCGTGCTCTTCGCCGCGTCGATCGCGCTGTCGTTCGCGGTCACCTGGCAGCTGATCATCGTGCTCGCCGTCTACGTCGCGGTGCAGCTGTCGTACTGCCTGTGGCTGAAGCACCAGCCGGTGCTCGACATCTGCATCGTGGCCTCCGGCTTCCTGATGCGCTCGATCGCCGGCGGTGTCGCCACGGGCATCCCGCTGTCGCAGTGGTTCCTGCTGGTCACCGGCTTCGGCTCGCTGTTCATGGTCGCGGGCAAGCGCTACGCCGAGATCAACCTCGCCGAGCGCACCGGTGCGAAGATCCGCAAGTCGCTCGAGAACTACACCGCGTCCTACCTGCGCTACATCTGGTCGCTCTCGGCCACGGTCATGATCGTCATGTACGGGCTGTGGGCGTTCGAGATCCGCGAGGACCACAACTCGGTGTGGTCGGTCCTGTCGATCGTGCCGTTCGTGATCGCGGTGCTGCGCTACTCGGTGGACGTCGACCGGGGCACCGGCGGCGAGCCCGAGGAGATCGCACTGGGTGACCGCGCCCTGCAGGTGCTGGCCGTCGCCTGGATCGCGATGCTGACGCTGGCCGTCTACAGCTGAGCCCCCGTCGCCCCCGGGCCCGGTTCCCCCGCGGAGCCGGGCCCGTGGTGTGCCGGGCTCAGCGGCCGGTGTGCCAGGCCCAGGTCGCGGCCAGGCCCTCGGCGAGCGGGGTCGGTGCGGGCAGGCCGAGCGCGGCGATCCCGCGCGTGGGGTCCAGGCAGCTGCGGCGCAGCTCCCCGGCCCGCGCCGGGGCGAACTCGGGCGCGAAGTCGGCCGGGGCGAGCCCGGCGATCCCGCCGATGGTCGCGGCCAGCTCGACGATCGTGGACTCGGTGCCGGTGCCGACGTTGAACACCTCGCCCGCGAGCTCCCCCGCGTGCAGCCGGTCCGCCGAGGCCAGCGCTGCGCGGGCGACGTCGCCGACGTAGAGGAAGTCGCGGGTCTGCCCGCCGTCGCCGAAGACGGTCGGGCGCAGCCCGGCCCGCGCCCGGTCGCAGAACAGCGAGACGACGCCCGCCCCGCCCGCCGGGTGCTGACGCGGCCCGTAGACGTTCGCGAAGCGCAGCACCAGCGCGGGCAGCCCGTGCGCGCGCACGAAGAAGCGGGTGTAGTTCTCGGCGGCGAGCTTGCTCATCCCGTACGGCGACTCCGGCCCGGCCGGCTCGGCCTCGGTCGTGGGCAGCGGTGCGCCGTCGCCGTAGATGGCGCCGCCGGTGGAGCAGACGACCACGGCGCGGGCGCCCGCGTCCCGGGCGGCCTGCAGGACGCTGAGCGTGCCGAGGACGTTCACCGAGGCGTCGTGCACCGGGTCGGCCATCGACGTGCGGACGTCGATCTGGGCGGCCAGGTGGAACACCGCGTCGGGCCGGAACGCCGTCGTCGCGCGGGCGGTGGCCGCGGTGTCGCGGATGTCGAGCTCGGTCAGGCCGGTGCCGGGCGCGAGGTTGTCGCGCTTGCCGGCGGACAGGTCGTCGACGACGAGGACGTCGTCACCGCGGGCGAGCAGCGCCTCGACGAGGGTGGAGCCGATGAACCCGGCTCCGCCGGTGACGAGCGCCCGCATGCCTGCCTCTCCTCGGGGGCGGCCGGGACGTGCTCCGGCCGCAGGGACACACGGTAACGGCGGGTCCGGGCGGGGTCTCAGCCGGTCGCGCCGACCGGGGCGGCGCCGCAGGCCGTGATCCGGTAGAGGGTGCTCCCGCCGCCCGACAGGACGGGCTCGAAGCCGGGGGCGGTGTCGACGTCGTCGATGCCCGGGTAGGTGTCGGCGCGCGGGTCGTAGGGCCACCAGGACACCGGACCGTCGATCACCCAGCGGGTGCCGGTCGCCCGCACCGCGTCGCAGACGGCGGGGTCGGCCGCGGCGTCGTCCAGCCGCCGGCGCAGCAGCTCCTGCTCCGGGGTCCACGTCCCGGACAGGTGCGGGAACAGCACCTCGCGCCCGGTCAGCGGGAACAGCAGCCCGTTGCCGGTCCACGGGTTCGCCGCGACCACCGCTCCGGGCGGGGTCTCCTGCCCGACCCGCTCCAGGAACTCCCGCTGCCCGGGCTGCAGCACCCGGCCGGTCTCGTAGCGGTAGGCGTCGGCGACGACGGCGGCGTGCAGCCCGATGCGCAGGCCGCCGGTGGCGAGCACGAGGACCGCCGCGACGAGGGCGACGACCGGCACCGCGGCGACCGGGGGGAGCCGCCGTCCGGGGTCGGTGCGCCCGCCGCGCAGCACCCCCGCGGCGCGGACCAGCAGCCCCGCGACCCCGAGCACGCCGAGCGTCGCGAGCGGCACCCCGGTGACCGGGACCATGGCGGCCAGCCGGTGCGAGTCGTTGTACCAGGCCCCGGTCAGCGCGGTGACCAGCTCGCCCTCGCGGGCCACGGCGAGGACGTAGAGGAAGGCGGACGTGAGGTGCGCCGGCACCAGCCAGGCGGTCCGTGCGCGGCGCAGCGCGAGCACCGCACCGACCACGACGAGCACCGACACGACGACCAGCTCGGGGCGCTTGTTCGTCCCGTTCCACAGCACCCCGAGCAGGGCCTCGCGGGCCCCCATCGAGGCCTTCCAGTCGAAGGCGCGCACCCCGTCCAGCAGCGGCGACCAGGCCAGCAGCCAGAGGACCGCGGCGAGCGCGGCGAGCGCCCCGGCGACCGGGGCCGCGGCGGCGAGCGGGCGGCCCCGCCGCAGCAGCCGCACCGTGGCCCGGACGGCCGCGACGGCCAGTGGGGACAGGGCGAGTACGACCAGGCTGACCGCGGCGTTGGGGTGGGCGAGACCCAGCGCGGGCACGGCGGCGACGCCCAGCAGCAGCGCCTGCACCCGACCGACCGTGCTGCCACGGGTGAGCCCCAGCACGGTGGCGACCGCGGCCAGCCCGGCCGGGACCAGCGCGAGCCCCAGCAGGTTCGGCCAGAGCACCCCCCAGTTCAGCAGCAGCCACGGCATCGCCGTGAACGCCGTCGCCAGGACCGGGGCGACCAGGACGGCACCGGGCCGCGGCCCGGCGACTTGGCGGACCAGCAGCGTGCACGACAGCGGCCACACGACCGCCGCCGCGGTGAACGCGGCGATGTTCGACGCGACCGGCACCGAGGCGCCCGTCCCGAGGACGACGAGCGAGACCAGGTCGTGCCACGCCGCCGGGTAGGCCGAGGGCCGGCCGGGGTTGTTCAGGGCGCCGAGGGTCAGCGACGACGCGTCGCCGGTGAGCAGGATCCGGGCGACGGCGCTGTAGTGGTAGATCGCGTCGTAGGTGGGGGACACCGCGTCGACCGCGCCGAACGCGAGCATCACGGTCAGCCAGCCGATCGCCACGGTGACGACGAGCCCCACCAGCAGCGCCGGACCGGCCAGCGGGCCGTCCGGGCCGCCGCGCAGCAGCCGGGCCCACCACCGGTCCCGCCCGTCGGCCGGCCCCGCTCCGCCGGACGCCCGGCGACGGCGCCACGGCGTCCGCACCGCCAGCGCCACGGCGGCGACCAGCACCGTCACCACCAGCACCGGCAACGCGCCCCACGGCACACCGGCCCGTCCGGCCAGGACGGCGGTCGTCGCGACCAGCGCGACCGAGACCAGGGGCGCCGCGCCCCAGCAGGAGACGCCGCGGATCCCCGCCGCGCGCGCGACGAGCGCCCCGGGCAGCACGCACCACGCGGCCGCCACCAGGGCGACCGGCACGGCGGCGGCCCAGCTCATGCGCGAGCCCGCTCCGCTACGGCCCGGGCGCCGTCGCCCCGGGCGCCGATCGGACGCCGCATCCGGCGGAGCATACGAGCACCGGGGCCGCGCACCGGCCGCGCGGGTGCCGTGTCACCGGGGGCGACACGATCGGGTGGCGGCACGCGGACGGGCTTCAGTTCCCGGCCGGGCGCGCCGTCCCGACCTCGTCGGACGCCGGTCCGCCCGCGGCCGGCCGGTGCCCGTTGGTCCCGGCCGCGCGCTGCTCGAGCGCGTCGAGCCGCTGCTCGAGGTCCTCCTCGCGGCGGGTCAGCTCCGCGTCGCGGACGGCGATCTGGCGGGCCAGGTTCGTCAGGTGCTGGCTGATCTCGCGGTCGCGCAGGTAGGTGTTGAGCATCCCGAACACGAACGACACGACGAGCAGGTAGACCAGCAGGTCGGTGCCGCGGCCGATGCCCAGCGCGCGGGCGAGGAAGGTGACGTCGTCGGGCCGCAGGATCGCGTAGATGTTCAGCACGATGAACGCGCCGAAGGCGATCCGCTTGCTCGCCCGCACACCGACGCTCTGCCCGCTGCGCACGAAGTAGACGAGTGCACCGACCGCGGCGGCCAGGAGCAGGATCTGCAGGATCACGGTGTTCGCCTCCTGGGTCATCGCTGTCGTACCGACAGGTCGAACAGGATGTTGACCCCGTTGAACAGCGACTGGCCCTTGGATCGGGAGTACTCGGTGTAGCGGATGGTCACCGGGACCTCGCGGATCCGCCAGGACGACCGGGCCAGCGACGCGACGATCTCCGACGCGTGGGCCATCCCGTTCATGGTGATCCGCATGTCCTCGACGACCGCGCGGTTCAGCGCGCGCAGGCCGTTGTGGGCGTCGGTGAGCTTGAGCTTGCGGCTCGCCGGGGACAGGGCCGCGACGGTCCGCAGGACGAGCCGCTTGAGCGCCGGGACCGGTTCGGTGGACTCCAGGAACCGCGACCCGAGTACGACGTCGGCCTCGCCGCTGCGCAGGATCGCGGCCATGCGGGCGGCGTCGTCGACGTCGTGCTGGCCGTCGGCGTCGAAGGTGACGATCCGCTCGGCGCCGCGGCGCAGCGCGTAGTCGATCCCGGTCTGCAGCGACGCTCCCTGACCGAGGTTGATCGGGTGGCGCACCAGGTGCGCCGGGGTCGAGGCGATCCGCTCGGCCGAGGCGTCGCGGCTGCCGTCGTCGATGCAGACCACGTGCGCGAACCGGGTGAGGACCTCGGCCACGACGTCGGCGATGACGGTCTCCTCGTTGTACACGGGGATCACCACCCAGGTGCCGGTGTCGGCGACCACGTCCACTCCCTCGTTACGCCCGTGGCGTTCACAGATGCGTCACAGAGGCTATCGCCCCGGTGACGGCGGCGGCCGGACGGTGGGTGCCGATCCGGGCGAAGGTGAGTATCCGTACCTTCGCGAGAGTGGATCCGAGGACGTTGCTCGAACTCATGCTCGCCGACCTGGACACCGCGCCCCAGGAGTACCGGCCCACGAACTTCTGGCGGACCGGGCTGGAGAAGGTGGTCGCCGACCTGCGCGACCGCGGCTTCGCGGAGTTCCGCCGGCACCCGTCGGCGACCTACTTCTACGCCCCGCGCTACGCGCCGGTGTCCCGCCCGGCCGCCGCTCTGTCCCGCGCGTTCGGGCTCGTCGGCGGGCCCGGCACCCTGCTGCGCGAGCGCATCGACCAGGTGCCGGTGGCGCGGTCGCACCACGCCCTGGTGACCGCGCTCGACCCGGCGGACCGGTCGCCGTCGCTGAGCGGGTTCTCCGAGTCGACGGCCGGTGGCCCGACCGAGCAGCTGGTCTTCGACGGCCGCCGGTTCAGCCGGTCCTCCCTGAACTACCTGCGCGGCCTGGTCATGCTCAAGCGTGCGGTGCCCGACCTGGACGTGTCGACGGTCCTGGAGATCGGCGGCGGGTTCGGGACGCTGGGGGAGATCCTCGTCCCGCGCAACGAGGGCGTGCGCTACGTCGACGTCGACATCCCGCCGGTCGCCGCCGTCGCCACGCACTACCTGCGCGAGGTGCTCGGTGCGGACCGGGTGCTCGACTACGCGGCCACCCGCGAGGCCGAGAAGATCGAGCTCGGCGCGATCGAGGAGCCGGCCACCGTGCTGTGCTCGTGGCAGCTGCCGCGGCTGCAGGGGACCGTCGACCTGTTCGTCAACTTCATCTCCTTCCAGGAGATGGAGCCCGAGGTCGTGCAGAACTACGCGAACCTGGTCACCGACCTCGGCGCGCGCTGGCTCCTGCTGCGCAACTCCCCGACCGGCAAGCCCGACGTGCGCGAGCCGATGCTGCGCCACCGCTACCTGGAGATGTTCGACCGCTTCGAGCTGGTCGACTCCGACGCCGGGCTGTACGGGCAGGACTCCGAGGGCACGGTGTCCGAGGTGATGGTCCTGGCCCGCCGCTAGCCTCGGGGCCATGCGCACCCCCGATCCGATCCAGATCGACGGCCACCGCGTGGGCCCCGGCGAGCGGCCCTTCGTGATCGCCGAGGTCTCCGGGAACCACAACGGCTCCCTGGACCGCGCGCTGGAGATCGTCGACGCGATCGCCGGGACCGGCGCGCAGGCGGTGAAGTTCCAGACCTACCGGGCCGACACGATCACCATCGACGCCGACGGCCCGGCGTTCCGGATCCGCGACGACCACGGCCTGTGGGGCGGCCGGAACCTCTACCAGCTCTACGAGCAGGCCCACACCCCGTGGGAGTGGCACGAGCCGCTGTTCGCCCGGGCCCGTGAGCACGGCCTGGTGCCGTTCTCCAGCCCGTTCGACCCGACCGCGATCGAGCTGCTGGAGTCGCTGGACGCGCCGGCGTACAAGGTCGCGTCGGCGGAGCTGGTGGACCTGCCGCTGATCCGGGCGATGGCGGCGACGGGCAAGCCGATGGTGATCTCCACCGGGATGGCGACGCTGGCCGAGATCGACGCCGCCGTCGCCGCGGCCCGCGACGGCGGCGCCCGCGAGATCGTGCTGCTGGCCTGCACGGCGTCGTACCCCGCGGACCCGGTGGACGCGAACCTGCAGACGATCCCGGCGCTGCGCGAGGCGTTCGGCGTCCCGGTCGGGCTGTCCGACCACACCCCGGGCATCGGCGTCCCGGTCGCGGCGGTCGCGCTCGGCGCCGTCGCGATCGAGAAGCACGTGACCCTGCAGCGCGCCGACGGGGGCGTCGACTCCGACTTCTCGCTGGAGCCGCACGAGCTGGCGTCGCTGGTGACCGAGACCGACGTGGCCCGCCGCGCGGTCGGACCGGCCCGCTTCGGGCCGCGGGAGTCCGAACGCGACACCCTGGCGCTGCGCCGCTCGCTGTGGGTCGTCGCCGACGTCGCCGCGGGGGAGAAGGTGACCGCGGAGAACGTGCGGTCGATCCGGCCGGCCGGCGGGCTGCACACCGATGCGATCGGCACCGTCGTGGGCCGGACCTTCACCCGCGACGTCGCCCGCGGCACCCCGCTGACCTGGGACCTGATCTGACCGCGCCGGCCCCCGGGCGGACCGGGGCCGGCGACGGCTCAGTGCAGCGTCCCCAGCGCGGCCTTGCCGAACGGCACCAGCTCGGACTCGCGGCCCTCGAGCACCTTCCGGGCCCACTCCGGGTCCGCCAGCAGCGCGCGCCCGACGGCGACGAGGTCGAACTCGTCGTCCTCCAGCCGGTCGAGGAGCTTCTCGACGCCGCTGACCCCGGCGTGCGCGTCGCCGCCCGCGAACATCTCCGGGGCGAAGACCTGGTCGAGGCCGACCGAGCCGACGGTGATCGTCGGCAGGCCGGTCACCTTGCGGGCCCAGCCGGCGACGTTCAGCTCGGCGTCCCACTCCGGGAACTCCGGCTCCCAGTAGCGGCGCCCGGACGCGTGGAACGCGGTGACCCCGGCGTCGGCCAGCGGGGTGAGGACGGTACCCAGCTCGTCGGGGGTGTGGGCCAGCTTCGCGTCGTAGTTGCCGCCCTTCCACTGCGAGAACCGGAACACGACGGGGAAGTCCGGCGAGACCTGCCCGCGCACCGCGGCGACGATCTCGGCGGCGAACCGGGCCCGCTCGGCCGGGCCGCCCGCGTAGTCGTCGGTGCGGCGGTTGGTGCGCTCCCACAGGAACTCGTCGATCAGGTAGCCGTGCGCGCCGTGCAGCTCGACGCCGTCGAAGCCGATCCGCTCGGCCTGCCGTGCGGCCTCGGCGAACGCGCCGATGATCCGGTCGAGCCCGGCCGCGGTCAGCGCCTCGCCCGCGCCCTCGGTGCCGTCGAGCCCGATGCCCGACGGGCCGACCGACGGGGCCTCGGGGAACGGCGGCCTGCCCGCCTCGCGGGTGATCCCGACGTGCCAGATCTGCGGCATGATCCGGCCGCCCGCCGCGTGCACCGCCGCGACGACCTTCGCCCACCCGGCCAGCGACGCGTCGCCGTGGAAGCGCGGGACGGCGGCGACGTCGCCCGCGGACGGGTCGTCGACGTAAGTGCCCTCGGTGATGATCAGACCGGTCCCGGCCGCGGCGCGGCGCGCGTAGTAAGCCGCGACGTCCTCGCCGGGGACGCCGGCGGGCGAGAACGCCCGGGTCATCGGGGCCATGACGATCCGGTTGGGCAGCTCCGCGGAGCCGAGGGAGTAGGGACGGCCGAGAAGCCGTGCGGCACGCGTGGACACGGGACGCTCCTGGGTGCTGGACGCCTCCGGGCACGTCGGCGGGTCCGGGCGGGCGGTCGAATAGGTACCCGTCAAAGATACATATGCGGTGGCGAACTGCAACAGTGACGGGTACTTTTACGGTCGTCGGTAGGATCCACCGGGACCGCAGGGGGAGGGGCGCGTGCTCGACATCCGGTTCTCCAGCGTCCTGCGGGCGATGCTGTACCTCGCGGCCGCCGCCGAGGGCGACGAGCCCACGGTCAGCTCGGGCCGGCTCGCCGACGCGCTGGACACCAACCCCAGCCTGGTCCGCAAGCTGCTGGTCCCGCTGAACGCCGGCGGGCTCGTCGAGTCGACCCGGGGCCGCAGCGGCGGTGCCCGGCTCTCCCGCCCGGCCGCGGAGATCACCCTGGCCGAGATCTACCGCTGCGCGGTGGGGGAGAAGCCGCTCTGGGCGTGCCGCCCGGAGAGCGAGCACGTCTGCCCGGTGACGACGAACGCCGCGGAGTACTTCGCCCGGCTGACCGCCGAGGTGGAGGGGGCGGTGCTGCAGTCGCTGGGGCACCGGACCCTCGCCGACGCGCTGCGCGAGATGCGGGGCCTGGACCGCACTCCCTAGCGAGGTGGGACGTGCAGATCGCCCTCGGGGCGGGGGATCACGTGCTCGCGCAGTGCCGTCATCGGTCGTCGTCCTCGTCGCCCCACCCGCGCGCGGCCAGCGCCTCCCCGAGCGCGTCCGCGTGGCGCAACGTCCGCACCAGGAACGGCACGGCGAACGCCGTCGGGGACCGGTCCGCCCCGCGCGCCTTCGCCGCGGCCCTGACCTGCCCCGCGATGCCGGACAGGGTCCCGATCGACTGCATCGTCAGGCCGACGAGAAGGCCGAGCTGGGCCGGGTCGACGCCGAACCGGCGCAGCGGGCCGAGCCCGCGTTCCACCGCGCCGACCAGGTCGTCCACCCGCGTGGTGAGGGTGAACAGCGTCGCTGCGCCGAGGGCGGAGACCAGCCGCAGCACGACCACCAGGGTCCGCTCCGGGCCGATCAGCCACCACTGCACGGCCCCGAGCAGCACGGCCAGCGCGACGAGCATCCGCAGGACCGGCCACACCCGTCGCCACGGGATCCGGGCCACCACCCACCCGGCGGCGACCAGCGCGCAGAGCCCGCCCAGCACCCGCGGGTCGTCGGTCAGGACCGACCCGGCCGCCAGGGCGACCACCGCGAGCAGCGACGCCCCGGGCGGTGCCCGGTGCAGCGGGCTGGTGCCCGGCTCGTAGAGCCCGAGCGGGGTCACGAGCAGAGTGCCCGGTAGTACGCGACGGCCGGGCCCGGCTCGTCGTCGGCGACGACCCGGCCGCCGTCGAGCACGACGACGCGGTCGAACCCGTCGAGCAGGTCCAGGTCGTGCGTGGCGAGCAGCACCTGCTGGCGCAGCCCGGCCAGGCGCTCGGCGAAGGCCCGCTTGTTGCGCAGGTCGAGCAGGGTGGTCGGCTCGTCGCACACCAGCACGTCCGGGTCGAGCACGAGCACCGCGGCCAGCGCGAGCAGCTGCTTCTGCCCACCGGAGAGCTGGTGCGCGGGGTGCTCGACGTGGTCGCCCAGCCCGAAATCGGCGAGCGTCGCGGCGGCGAGCCGGGCCCGCTCGGCGCGGTCGCGCACGGTCCGGCGCAGCGAGAACGCGACGTCTTCGCCGGCGGTCGGCATCACGATCTGGGAGTCCGGGTCGGAGAAGACGAACCCGACCCGGCGGCGGACCGCGGCGCCGTCGCGGACCGGGTCGCGGCCGTCGACGCGGACGGTGCCCGAGCTCGGTGCGACGAGTCCGTTCACCGTGCGGGCCAGCGTGGACTTGCCGGAGCCGTTCGCCCCGACCAGCGCGACCCGGGGCTCGGCGAGGGTGAGGGTGACGTCGTCGAGGACGGTGCGCTCGCCGTAGCGGTGCCCGACCCGGCCGAACTCGATCACCGGACCACCCGCCAGCTCGTCGCGACGCCGAGACCACCGCCGGAGGACAGCGCGGCCAGCCCGGTCTCCCCGCGGCCCTGCACGACGAGCCGGTGGAACAGCCGCACCACCAGCACCGCGCCCGACGCGCCCCACGGGTGGCCGAGCGCGATCGCGCCGCCGTCCGGGCTCACCCGCTGCTCGTCGATGCCCGCGGCGTCCAGGCAGGCCAGCACCTGCCCGGCGAAGGCCTCGGTGAACTCGACGGCGTCGGGCGCGGCGGGACGCTCGCGCAGCGCGGCCAGCGCGGGGACCGCGCCGAGACCCAGGTCCGCGGGCGGGCAGCCGCGGGTGGCCGCGGAGACCAGGGCGAGGCCGGGCACACCCAGTTCGCGGCGCCGCCGTTCCGGAACGAGCGCGACGGCGGCGGCGCCGTCGTTGACGCCGCAGGAGTTCGCGGCGGTGTGCACGCCGCCGTCGGTGAACGCGGGCCGGAACCGGGCCAGCCGCGCGGGGGTGAACCGGTCGCGGGGCCGCTCGTCGATGGCGATCCCGCCGATCCCGACGGTCTCGGCGTCGAACCGGCCCGCGTCGCGCGCGGCGACGGCGCGGGCGTGACTACGGGCGGCGAACGCGTCGAGCCGCCCGCGGGTCAGCCCGGCGCGGGCGGCGACGTCGTCGGCGGCCGGGCCCATGTCCGGGTCCGGGTCGCCGGCGGGGGCGAACGGTGCGCGGGTGTAGGACGTGCCGTCGGACCGGGTGCGCACCGGTGCGGTGGACGGCGACTCGGCGCCGCCGGCGAGGTACAGCGTCCCCTCCCCGGCACGGACCGCCGCGGCGGCGGCCAGGATCGCCGACAGCCCGCTCGCGCACTGGCGGTCCACCGTCATGCCCGGCACCCCGTCGCCGAGACCGGCGGCCAGCGCCGCGACCCGGGCGGGGTTGCCGCCGGGGCCGAACACGTTGCCGAGCAGCACGTCGTCGACGTCCGCGGACCCGGTGTCGCGGGCGAGCGCGGCCAGCACCGGCGCGGCGAGCGCGTCGACGGTGTGCCCGCGCAGCGCGCCGCCCGCGGTGCCGATCGGGGTGCGGCGGGCCGCGATCACGACCGGGGTGCTGTCGGCGGGGGCGCTCACTCCGGCTCCCCGAGCGGGACGGCGTCGAGGGTGCCGTCGCGCAGCCCGCCGGCGATCTCGGCGCGGGCGGGCTGCCCCGATCCCAGCCGCGGCAGCGCGCGCGTCAGCAGCCAGCGGCGCGGGCGCTTGGCCGGGGACAGACCGTCGCGGGCCGCGGCCCGCAGCGCCCGCCGGTCCGGGCCGCCGTCGCGGGCCTCGACCACGGCGGTGACCAGCATCCCCAGCGTCGCGTGCGGCGTCCCCGCGACGACGACGTCGGTGACCCCCGGCACCGCGCGCAGCACCTGCTCGACCTCCTCGGCGGCGACCAGGGTGCCCCCGGTCGAGACGGTCGCCGCGGCGCGGCCGAGGACGATCAGGCCGCCGTCGGCGGTCAGCTCCGCGCGGTCCCCGACGGTCGTCGGCCCGGGCCCGGACGGGTGCAGGACGCCGGCCCCGAAGCGGCCCAGCACCGACTGCGGGCTGTCCACCCACAGCAGCCCGTCGCGGACGGTGAGCCGGACGTCCTCGACCGCGCGCAGCGGGCCGTCGTCGCGCCGGGTCGCGATCAGCGAGTGCTCGGCAGAGCCGTAGTACTCGAGCAGCGTGGTCCCGGGCAGCAGCCGGGCGCAGCGCTCCCGGACCGCGGGCGCCACGTGGGCGCCGCCGCAGACGACCACCCGCGGGACCGGGCCGCCGGGCCGGCGCTCACGGTCGTCGAGCAGCGCGCCGAGCTGGGCGGGCACCACGTGCACCGTCCCGCCGTCGGGCAGGTCGGCCGGGTCGAGCCGGCCGCGGGTGTCCAGGCCGAGGCCGTGGTGCAGGGCGTGCAGCGCCCCGAACAGGTAGAGCGTCGACGACGGCGGTCCCGGCACCAGGACCGGCCCGGGCAGCGCGCCCAGGGCGTCGAACCCGAGCCGCCAGGAGCGCCGGTCACGGGCCAGCACGGCGGGACCGCCGGTGCTGCCCGAGGTCGTCGGGAGCAGGAACACCCCGGGGGTGCGCGGGCCGCCCGGTCCCGTCGCGGCCCCGCCGTCGGTGCCGACGACGTGGTGCGGCGCGGTGTCGGCGAGGACCGCGTCCCGCTCGCGGACCGTCCAGCCGGCGTCGGCGACCAGCGACGCCGCGCCCAGCCGGTCCGCCGCGAGCAGGTACGGCAGCACCGCCCAGCGGGCCCGGGTGGGGGTGTCGAGGACGACGCGCTCCCCGGCGCGCACCCCGAGCCGGGCCAGGCGCTCCCCGGCCGCGGCGACGGCGTCGGCCAGCCCCCGGGGCAGCCACGGTGCCGGAACGACGGGCGCGGAGGCGTCGGCGTCGCTGGCGTCCGCGGCGTCGGCGCGGGCTCCGCTCACCGGACCCGGGGCTCGCCCGCCGCCGGGCGGACGGGCAGCAGGTCCGGCAGCGCGCGGTGGACCAGCGAGGCGATCAGCGCGGCCAGCACGACCTTGACCAGGTCGCCGGGCACGAAGACCAGGGACTGCACGATCCCGCCGGTGACGTCGCCGATGTAGACGCCCAGCCAGGGCATGCCGACCACGTAGGTGCCGAGCAGCCCGGCGAGGCAGGCGAGCAGCAGCACCGGCAGCGAGCGGGACCGGGCGCGCTGCACGATCAGGCCCGCGACCAGCGCGGACAGCAGCCAGCCGATCAGGAAGCCGCCGCTGGGCCCGAAGAACGCGGCCCCGTTGCGCCCGCCGGACAGCAGCGGGAGCCCGACCGCGGTGAGCACCAGCAGCAGCGCGACCGAGGCCGTGCCGAGGCGCCAACCGAGGATGACGCCCGCCAGGATCGGGCCGACGTTCTGCAGGACGATCGGGACACCGGCCACGCCGGCGAAGCCGGGGAAGAGCCCGAGGACGGCGATGAACGCGGCGAACACGACCACGCGGGCGAGGTCGGCCGCGGGGAGTGCGGGGCGGGATCCGGACACGCGCGAAGGGTAGGTCACCGCACGTCGCCGGAGGGGTGTCGTGCGGGTTGCATCACGGCACCCGAACGGTCACAGCGTGCGGTGCAGTGTCCGGAACCCGTCGGCGTCGGGGCCGCGGCCGTCGTCGGCGTACCCGGCGCGGGCGAACAGGTGCGCCGAGGCGTCGTTGGCCCCGTGCACGACGGCGGTCACCGGCGTCCCGGCGCCGGTCCGGGCCCGCAGCGCCGCCTCGCCGGCACGCAGCAGGGGGACGGCCAGGCGCTCCCCGCGGCGCTCCGGCGCGACGGTGACGGAGACCTCCCAGCCGTCGGGGTCGCGGTCCCAGCGGACGGTGCCGACCGGCCCGCGGTCGTCGGCGACGACGAGCAGCAGCCGGTCGTCGCGGTCGAGGGAGGCGGCGAGCCAGCGACGGTGGTCGTCGGGGGCGACCTCGCCGTGGCTGCGCGACCAGCGACGCGTGTCGGGGTCGTTGCGCCAGGCCAGCAGCAGCCCGGCGTCGCCGGTCCGGGCCGGGCGGGCCCGCAGCTCCCCGGCGGGCCGCTCCCGCCCGGCGGCGGCACCGGCGGCCGCGGCGACGGCGTCCACGACCCGGCCCGCCCCTGCGCCGTCCACGACCCGCGCGGCCCGGGCGGCCAGCGCGCCGCGGGCCGCCGGGTCGGTGAGCAGGTCGCGCAGCACCGCGGCGGCCCCGTCCGGGACGGCGAGGTCACCGGTCCCGCCCAGCCCGGCGGCGGCCCCGGCGGCGACGACGGTCCGGTAGCCCTCGGCCTGGTTGTCCGCGGCCCGGACCAGCGCCATCGGTACGCCGACGCAGCACAGCTCCCACACCGTGGTCCCGGCCGCGCTGACGACGAGGTCCGCGTCGACCATCGCCGCCGGCAGGTCCGGGACCGGCGGTACCGCCCGGAACCGCACCGGCCCGGCCCCGGGCAGCACGAGCGACTCCCGGGCCCCGGCGGGGACGACGACGTCGACCTCGGCCGGGACACCCGCGGCCGCCAGTGCGGCGACGACGCGGGGCAGCAGGCCGGCCGCGTCGGTGCCGCCCATGACGACGAGGACCCGCGGCGCCCCGTCGCCCGCGACCCGGGTCGCGCGACGGTCGCGGGCCCGGCGCGCCGAGGCCCGCAGCGGGGCGTAGGCGGGTCCGCGGAGCAGCAGGCCGGAGCCGTCGTCGGGGCGGGAGTGGTCCCCGGCGCCGAGGTTCGGGTCGACGACCACGTCCCCCGGCCGCCGCCCGGTGGTGAAGTCCTCCACCGTGGACAGCACGACCCCGGCCCCGGCGAGTGCGGGGAGCAGGTCGGGGCCGAGCAGGTAGTGGTCGACGTGCACGGCGTCGATCCGGTGCGCGCGGGCCAGCGCGACGAGCTCGTCGGCGGAGTCCGCCGGGGCGAGCACCGTGCCGGGCGGCCCGTCGCCCCGCCCGGGGGAGGGCGTGAGACCCGCCCACAGCCAGTCCAGCCCGTCCAGGCGGCCCGACCAGAACACCTCGTGCCCGGACAGCAGGGCCGCCTCGGCGACCGCCGCGCACCGGACGGCGTGCCCCACCCCCGTCGACGGGCCGGCGTCGCAGCGCAGGAGCAGACGCATCCCGCTCACCCCTCGGCGAGCGACTTCTGGCGGACGTGCGCGTTGCGCCCCACCAGGTCCGGCCGCGAGCGCAGCACCGCGACCACCGACCGCCAGCCGGTGCGCCCGCCCAGCGCCTCCACCAGCCCCTGCAGCGCGTACAGGTCGTCGGGGGTGTCCAGGGTGACGCGCAGGTCGTCCGCCGCGGGTGCGACGACGACACCCAGGCAGCGGAACCGGTCCGGGTCGCCGTAGAGGCCGGACGTCACGTGGATGCGGTCGTACCCGGTCGCGGTCCCGGCGAGTGCGCGCAGGGCGTCGACGCGGGCGAGCTCGACGTCGAGGCCGCGGGGCAGGGTGCGGACCAGGGTCGTGGCGACGTAGTCGTGCCCCGGTGCGCTGCGCCAGGTCGCCGCGACCAGCGCGACCAGCTCCGGGTCGAGCAGCGGGCAGTCGGCGGTGAGGCGCACCACGGCGTCGCAGGGGTGCTCGTCGACGACCTGCACGAAGCGGGCGAGCACGTCGTCCTCGGAGCCGCGGACCACCGGCACGCCGATCGCCGCGGCGCGCTCGGCCACCGCGTCGTCCCCGCCGGCGGTGGACGTCGCGACCACGACGGAGTCGACGCCGTCGGCGGCGCGGGCGGCGGCGACCACCCGGTCCAGCACCGGCGTACCGCCGAGGTCGGTGAGCACCTTGCCGGGGAGCCGCGTCGACCCCGTCCGCGCCTGGATGACCGCGTTGACCCGCACCCGTACCTGCTTCGATTCGTCCGGTTGAGCGCGTGCCATCATGCCGGGCGGGAGAAATTCCGTGGATGTGGAGGCGTGATGTCGGTACTCAAGGGCTCGTCGGTCCTGGTCACGGGCGGGACGGGGTCCTTCGGGAAGGCGTTCGTCCGCACCCTGCTCGACCGCTACGAGCCGCGGCGGCTGGTGATCCTGTCGCGTGACGAGCTGAAGCAGTACGAATGCCGGTCGCTGTTCGAGAACGACCCGCGGCTGCGCTGGTTCCTCGGCGACGTCCGGGACCAGCCGCGCCTGCGCCGCGCGATGCACGGTGTCGACTACGTCGTGCACGCCGCCGCGCTCAAGCAGGTCGACACCGCGGAGTACAACCCGTTCGAGTTCATCCGGACCAACGTCGAGGGCTCGCAGAACGTCGTCGAGGCCGCGATCGACGCCGGGGTGAAGAAGGTCGTCGCGCTGTCGACGGACAAGGCGTCGAGCCCGATCAACCTCTACGGCGCCACCAAGCTGTGCGCCGACCGGCTGTTCGTGTCGGCGAACCACTACGCCGCCGCGTACGAGACCCGGTTCTCCGTGGTCCGCTACGGCAACGTGCTGGGCAGCCGCGGTTCGGTCGTGCCGCTGTTCAAGCGCCTCGCCGCGGAGGGGCAGTCGCTGCCGATCACCGACAAGCGGATGACCCGGTTCTGGATCACGCTGCCCGACGCCGTGCAGTTCGTCATCGACTCCTTCGACGCGATGCAGGGCGGCGAGCTGTACGTCCCGCGGATCCCGTCGATGCGGATGACCGACCTCGCCGAGGCCATCGCCCCCGGCGCCGCGACCCACGAGATCGGGATCCGGCCGGGCGAGAAGCTGCACGAGGAGATGATCGCCGCCGACGACTCGCGGCGGACCCTCAAGCTGGCCGACCGCTACGTCGTCGAGCCCTACATCGCCGGGTGGGGCTACACCTCCCCGGCCGACGGCGAGCCGGTCCCGGACGGGCAGGCCTACCGCTCGGACACCAACGACCTGTGGCTGTCCCCGGAGCAGCTGCGCGCGATGGTCGAGGCGCTCGACTGATGCTCCCGTACGGCCGGCAGTCGATCTCCGACGACGACGTCGAGGCCGTCACCGCGGTCCTCGGCACGGACTGGCTCACCACCGGCCCGGCGGTGACCCGGTTCGAGGACGACCTCGCGGCCGTCACCGGGAACCCCGCGGTGGCCGTCACGAGCGGCACCGCGGCGCTGCACGTCGCCTACGCGGCGGCCGGCGTCGGGCCGGGGCAGGACGTCGTCGTGGCCCCGCTGACGTTCGTCGCGACCGCGTCGGCCGCCGCGCTGCTCGGCGCGAACGTGGTGTTCGCCGACGTCAGCGAGGACACCGGCAACCTCGACCCGGACGCCGCGGGGGCCGCGCTCACGCCGGCCACGACCGTCGTCGCCGGGGTGGACTACGCCGGGCACCCGATCGACGCCTGCCCGCTGCGCACGCTCGCCCACGACGCGGGCGCGCTGCTACTGGAGGACGCCGCGCACTCCGTCGGCGGCACCTGGCACGGCCGTCCGGTCGGTGACCTCGCCGACCTGACGACGCTGAGCTTCTTCCCGACCAAGAACCTCACCACGGCCGAGGGCGGCGCCGTCGTGTCCCCGCGTGAGGACCTCGTCGCGGGCGCCCGCTCGTTCCGCAACCACGGCCTCGTCCGGGACCGGGTCGTGCAGCGCTTCCCCGACGAGGGACCGTGGCACCAGGAGGTGCACGCGTTCGGGCTGAACTACCGGCTGCCCGACCTGCTCGCCGCGCTCGGGTCGTCGCAGCTGCGGCGCCTCGACGCGTTCCGCCGGCGCCGCGCGGACATCCACGCCCGCTACGACGCCGCGTTCGCCGACGTGGCCGAGGTCCGCACCCCGGCGCGGCGCGACGGCGCCGACCCGGCCTGGCACCTCTACCCGCTGCGGGTGCTCGACGGCCGTCGCCGCGCGCTGTTCGAGCACCTGCGCGCGAACGGCATCGGGGTGCAGGTCAACTACATCCCCGCGTACTGGCACCCGGTGTTCGCCGACCTCGGGTACCGGCGCGGGCTGTGCCCGAACGCCGAGGCCTACTACGCCCAGCAGCTCTCGCTGCCGCTGTTCCCGGACCTGACCGACGCCGACGTGGACCGGGTCGCCGCGCTGGTCCGGGAGTTCCTCGGACATTCGGTGTGAGCGTGGACGCCAGCCGCGAGGTCCTCGGGCGCGGTTCGCTCTACACCCTCGGCAGCGTGGCGCCGATCCTGGCGAACGTGCTGGTCACGCCGTTCGTGACCCGGCTGCTGGGCGGCCCCGAGTACGGCGTGGTCGCCGTCGGGCTGATCCTGGTGCAGGTCGGCGCGATGGTCGCCGGGTTCGGGCTGGCCTCCTCGATCACCCGCCACGGCATCCTGGAGAGCTCCGGCACCGACGGTGCCCGCGCCCTCGTCCTGCAGGGCAGCGCGCTGTCGCTGGCCCTCGTCGCCGTCGCGGTGCTGACCGGGCCGTGGTGGAGCGGCCCGGTGCTGGCGGTGCCGTGGCGCGCGGGGCTGGCCTTCGCCGGGCTGGCGGCCGCCGGGTTCGTCGTCGTGCTCAACGCGCAGGCGTTCCTGCGGGTGCAGGACCGGCCGGTCCCGTTCGTCGTCATGTCCGGGGTGGCGACGCTCGGCGGCCCGCTCGCCGGGCTGGCCCTGGTGGCGTGGCGGGCGAGCGACGCCGACGACTACCTGTTCGGCCTGTTCCTCGGCTATCTCGCCGCCGCCCTGACCGGTCTCGTGCTGGCCCTGCGGGGCGGGCGCCCGCGCACGGCGCGCGGGGACTTCGTCCGCGCCCTGCGGATCGGGCTGCCCGCGGTCCCGCACCTGGTGGCGCTGCTGCTCGTGCAGAACGCGCTGGTCCTGATCGTGAACCGGCACTTCGGGATCGCCGACGGCGGCCGCATGCAGGTCGCGCTGCTGCTCGGCTCCGCCCCGGCGATGATCGTCTCGGCGCTGAACAACGCCTGGGCGCCGGTCATCTACCGCACCGCCCCCGAGCAGCGCGGCGCCGCACTGGAGCGCACCGCCCGCGACGTCGCCGTGGTCACCGCCGCGCTCGCGGGCGGGGTCGCGCTGCTGTCCCCGTTCCTGCTGCGGATCCTGGCGCCTGCGTCGTTCGAGCCGTCCCTGCTGGTGCCGGTCGCGGCGGTCGCGACGCTCGGCGCGGTGGTCAGCGTCGGCTACCTGGCGAACGTGCACCTGGTGTTCGCGTCCGGACGCAGCGGCGGGCTCGCGTTGGCCAGCCCGGTCAGCCTCGTGATCGGGGTCGCGGCCGCGGTGCTGCTCGCCGGGACGGGCTCGCTGACGGCCGTCGCCCTCGGCTTCCCGCTGATCTACCTGGCGCTCGCGGTCGGGACGTCGCTGCTGCGGCGCCGGGTCTCGCCGACGCGGTGGCGCGAGGCGGTGCTCGCCGGCCCGCTCGCCGCCGGGGTCGTGGTGTGCGGGGCGGGCGTCCTGCTGCCCGCCGACGGGGTGCTGTGGCTGTCGGTGCGGTTCGGGCTGGCCGCGCTGCTGGGTGTGGTCCTGCTCGTCCTGGTGCGGCGGATCTTCGCTCCCGCCAGGGGGTGACCGTCAGCCGCCGGACGGATCCGCGTGCTGCTCGGCGGCGTGCCACTCGTCCACGTGCGGCGGCTCCTCCGTCGCGACCGGGACCGCCAGACCCTGCGGCAGCGGCCGGGGAAGGGCCGCGAGCGGGTTGCGCAGCCACAGCATCGGGTTCGTCGCGATGCCGCCCTCGGTCATCGCCTTCCGGCTGGCCTCCGAGCGCTTCGTGAGACCCAGCACCATCGCGGCCTTCGCCAGCGGCGAGGCGGCGTAGTACTGCAGGCCCGGCCCGAGGCTCGGGGTGCGGCCCCAGCCGAGCACCCCCCGCAGCGCGTCCGGGTCGAGCAGGTGCTCCGCACCGAGCTCGCGGCGGGCCAGGGCGGTGGCGGCCGTGTCTGCCTCGGCGGCCCCCTCGACGGGCCGCGACCCGTCGTCGGGGTCGGAGGTGTGGAACTCGGGCCACGTCGACCGCAGCTGCTCCACGGCGGTCGAGGACTGGGCACCGAACGTCAGGGGGTCACCCCACACCGCGGCGGGGGTGCCGACGGCGGCGGCGTACAGCACGGCCGTCGACAGCCGGTTGGACGATACCCGGCTCGCGTTCCCCACCAGATGCATGATGCGCAGCAGGAACCGGGGGTCGTTGCGACGCCCCGCCGTCACCAGGGTGTGCCCGGCGTCGGCCCAGGCCGAGGTGATCTCCGGATCCGAGAGGTCCTCGTGGTGCATGCACACCGTCGAGGGGCCGTCGACCTTCGCGACCTGGCGGGCCAGCTCGCCGTGTGCACCGGTGACCCGGGCGAGGCGGGTGCCGTGGAACGGGACGAAGACTGGACCCAGCCGCTCCGACCGCGTCCAGCCCTGCGACCGCAGCTGCCGCTCGAGGTACAGCAGGGGCGCGCCGATCGGCGTGGTCTCGCGGTCCTCGTCGGAGGGGGACCAGCCCCGGCAGCCGTGCGACCACACCAGCAGCCGGCGCTGCCGGGGGTCCGTTCCCACCCGCGGGAAGTCGGCGAAGTGCGCCGGGACCGGCGAGCTCGCGGTCCAGCCGTGCTGCAGCAGGCCTGCGATGTGGCGGGGCCGGCGCAGCCCGGCGTAGGCGGCGAGGACGGCCGAGTGACCGTAGTAGTGGTTCTGGATGTCCAAGGCCGTGCTCCGGATCGCTGCGGGCGTCGCCCCGTTCGAGGCCGGGCGATCCTAGCGGGACGGGCGGTCGCTACCGTCGGCGTGTGCGTGCGCCGACCGTCGACGTGATGCTCCCTTTCTACGGCGACCCCGAACTCCTGCAACGTGCGGTGCGCAGCGTCCAGCAGCAGCACCGAACCGACTGGCGACTGACCGTCGTGGACGACGGCTACCCGGACGAGTCCGTCGGCCGCTGGTTCGACGCACTCGGTGACGACCGCGTGCGCTATCGGCGCAACCCGGAGCGCCTCGGCGCGCAGCCCAACAACCGGTACTGCATCGACCTGGTGGAGCTGCCGTACTTCGTGATGATGGGCGCCGACGACCTCATGCTGTCCGACTACCTCGACACGGTGCTCGGCCTGCACGAGCGCTGGCCGGCCGCCGCCGTCGTCCAGCCCGGTGTCGCGGTCATGGACTCCGACGAGCGGCCCGTCCGCCCGCTCGCGGACCGGGTGAAGGCGATGATCGCGCCAGGTGGGACCGGGCCACGGCTGGTCTCCGGCGAGGATCTCGCGGTTCGTCTGCTGCGGGGGAACTGGCTCTACAACCCGTCGCTGTGCTGGCGGACCGACGCGGTCCGCGCGGCCGGTGTGCCCGAGTCCGCGGACGTGTTCGACCTCGCCCTGCCGGTGGACGTCGTGGTGGCGGGCGGTTCGATCGTGGTCGACGACCACGTCTGCTTCCGCTACCGGCGCCACCGCTCCAGCGACTCCGGCTCCGGCGCGGCCGCGGGCAACCGCTTCGCCGAGGAGCGCCGCTACTTCCGCGCCGAGGCCCTGCGGATGGATGCGCGAGGGTGGCACCGCGCCGCCCGGGCGGCCCGCGGGCACCTGTCCTCGCGCCTGAACGCGGCCGTCCAGCTGCCGGGGGCGCTGGCCCGGCGTGACTCGGCCGCGATGCGCGCGCTCGGCGGGCACCTCCTGACCCGGTGACCGGCCCGCGTCACCCGAACAGGCGGTCCAGCCAGCGGCCGTAGGTCTGGTCGTACCGGCCGTCGGTCACCGCCGCACCCTCGGTGAGCCGGCGTCCGATCGTCGCGCGCAGCTCCGGGGCGACGTCCCGGTCGGCGTAGACCTGCTCGTAGTAGTCCGGCCGTACCCGGGCGACGGCGACGAGCTCGCGGTCGCCGACGACGCGCGGCAGGTCGGTACCCCAGGTCGTGCGGGGCATCTCCGGAGTGGGACCCGTGGCGACGACGACCGTCGGCCGGTCGGCGAGCAGGGCATCGGTCGCGCTCGTCCCGTGGGCGATGCGCTCGTCGTTCAGGCCGATGTAGTCGGTCGCCCGCCAGCCGGAGAAGTAGGGGACGGCACCGGCGTCGGTCATCGCCACGGTCCGACGGTCCGGGGCGAGACCGGCGTCGGCGAGGCCGAGCCCGATGGCGATGTGCGCCCGGCGCAGGTCCTGCCCGTAGTTGACCATGCTGGGCCCGTTCGGGTGGAGGAACCCCGCCGTGCAGGTCCAGGCGACGGCGAGCACGGCCAGGACCGCGGCGACGACCCGCTGCCGCACGGAGTCGAGTGCCCATCCCGCGGCCAGGCACAGCAGCGGGAAGCCGTGCCACGCGAAACGGGACAGGTAGTCCATCGCCGGCGCGGTGATGGCCGGGACGGCGTAGAGGGCGAGGCAGCCGGCGAGGGCCAGCAGCGCCGACGTCCTCGTCGCACGCGGTACGACCGCCCCGGCGGCCAGGAGGATCAGCGGGAGCAGGAGCAGGCCGGTCGTCGTGATCCAGCGCAGGTCGGTTGCCGCCTCGACCCCGACCTTCACGTAGAAGGTGTTGGGGAGCGGATGACCGAAGTAGGACCACCGCCAGGCGGTGTAGGCCACGCCGACGACGAGGGCCGAACCCAGGCAGAGCCAGGTGCCCGGGTGTCCCCGGCGCCGCACGGCCCAGACCAGCAGCGGGGGAGCGAGAGCCAGGATGCCGTCCGGTCGCAGCATGCCGGCGACCAGGAACAGGAGCGGCGGCTCCCACGGGCGCACGGGGGTGTCGTCGTCGCGCAGCAGCCGCGCTGACAGCACCACCCCGCGCAACACCACCAGGGCGAAGGGCGCCGTCTCCAGCCCCGCGTCGACGTGGATCCAGGTGGGGAGGAACAGCACGAAGGCGCCGACCGCGACCGCGGCCCCCGCCCTCGTCCGTGGCTCCGTGACGAGGATCCACCCGATCAGGGCGGCGCAGATCGCCGAGGTCACCTTCGAGACCAGCGGCAGCGGGACCCCCAGCCAGACCCACGGGACGTGCCAGAGCATCCAGAGGAAGTTCGTGTAGCCCTCCACGGGGTCCTGGCCGGGGTTCCACGTCGGCCCGAACCCGTGCGCGAGGTTCGCCGAGTAACGGTAGGTGATGTAGGCGTCGTCGACGGTCACCGACCAGCAGGCCCACAGCCCGGCTCCGAGGACCACCAGGGCCGCGACGAACGCCGGACGCCGGCCACGGGGCCGCCCGGGACGCGCATCCGTGGCGGGTCCCGCATCCACGGCGGGTGCACGCAGCATGCCGACAGTGTTCCCCGAACGGGTGGTCGCCGGGAGCCCGCCGCGGTCGGCGTCACACGGTCAGCCCACGAGGTGGCGGCTCAGTGCCCGCAGGTCCGACGAACGGCCCGTCCGCAACGCCACCGGCATGAGGCTCGCCGCGTTCAGCCGGGAGGTAAGGTGCCGCCGGGCCGCGCGGCCCGCGCGGTGCCAGCCCCGCTCGTCCATCTCGCGTGCCGTCGACGCGAAGAACGCTCGTTCCTCGGCGAATCGGGTGCCGTCGAGGGCCCTCACCGCGGAGTCGCTGCCGGTGTGCCTGCGGTACCGGAAGCAGGGCCGGTCGTCGAGCACCATCGACCAGCCCGCGCCGACCACGTCCAGGATCATCGCCAGGTCCTGGACCACGTCCAGGCCCCTCCGGAACCCGTGTTCCGGCAGCGCCGACCTCCGCCAGCACAGGGACGGGAAGTAGGTCCAGTTGGCCCGGAGCAGGCTCGTGGCGAGCTCCTCGCCGCGGAGCTCCGTGCGGCCCCGGTGGCGGGGCCGGTAGTACGCCTTGATCCGGTCCGCCAGCGGGACGACGTCGCGTCCGTGCTCGTCGATGACGGTGACGCCCGGCTGGACGATCCCCGCGTCCGGCGCGGCGGCGATCGCCTCCTTCACGACGTCGAGGTAGTCCGGCGCCATGACGTCGTCGGCCCCCATGACGGTGAACCAGTCGTGGGTGACGTGGGACAGGCAACGCCGGTAGTTCGCGTTGGCCCCCTGGTTCGTCTCGTTGCGCAGGACCCGGATGCGGGGATCGCCGACGTCGGAGATCCAGGAGCACGCCGACGGATCGGGGTAGGCGTCGTCCACCACCAGCAGCTCCCAGGCCGGGTCGTGCTGGGCGCGGACGCTCTCCACCGCGAGTCGCAGCAGCCGGGCGTCCCCGTAGAAGGGCAGCAGGATGTTCAGCGTCATCGGTCCCCGTCTCCTCGCCGATCTTGGCGATACCCTGTCCAGAGTCAACGAGGTCTATCGCATCCCGATGCGGCGAACTGACGAGAACGCCCGGCGCGTCCGGGTGAACGGCGGTGTCGCTCCGCAACGATGAGTTCCGCGGGCCCGGCCGGTCGGATCCGGCATGAGCACCCCCACGCAGACCCCGACCACCCTCAACAACATCGGCGTCGTCATGTTCACCGTCGCCGACCAGGACGCGGCGCTGGACTTCTACACCCGCGTCCTCGGTTTCGAGGTGCGCAGCGACACCCGGTTCGGCGAGAACGGCGAGCACCGCTGGCTGGAGGTCGCCCCGCCCGGCTCGACCGCCCGCCTCGCGCTCAACCCCCCGATGTACGACGAGCCGGGCGGCAGCGCGATCGGCGTCGAGACCCCGGACCTGGCGGCCGAGCACGCCCGGCTGACCGGGCTCGGCGTCGCGGACCTGGAGCCGCTGCCGGCCGCCGACGACACCCCGGGCGTCCCGCGGCTGTTCATGCTGCGCGACCCCGACGGCAACGTGATCACCGTCGTCGAGGTCTGAGCCTCACGGCACCGGTGCGACGCCGGCCCGGACCAGCACCGCGTACGGGCCGACGTCGCGGCGCTGCCAGGCCGGGTCGTCGAACAGCTGCGGGGCGAACACCGCCGGCGCGGCACCCTGCCGCGGGTCGGGGAAGCGGTCCTCGGCCAGCGGCAGCCGCAGCGTCCCGTCGGCGGCCCGCTCCAGCACGAACACCGACGGTGCGCGGGCGGGCCCGCCGTCGAGCGCGGCCAGCAGGGCGCGCGGGTCGCTCGCGGCCGCCCACCGGCGCACCTGCGCGGTGCGGGCCGGGAAGTCCGCGAGCGGGTTCGCGTACTGCGGCTGCGACGCCTGGTAGGTGAAGTACGGCGTGTAGGTGGGCAGCGTCCGGTTCGCGCTCGCGACGACGACCTCCCGCGGCGTGCGCCCGGTCAGCCCGTCGATCGTGGCGCGCAGCTCGCCCAGCCAGGCGTCGGCGTCGGCGGGGTCGCGGCTGCCGTCCGGGCGGGTGCCGTCGGGCCGGTAGTCCTGGGCCGCACCGGCCCAGGCGTACTGCTGCGGGACGGCCTGGACCTGCCCGACCACCACCGCCGCGGCCAGCACCGTCACGACGGCGGCCGGCGCGGCCGCGGCCCGCAGGTCGAGGGTGCGCAGCCACCGGCACAGCTCGGCGGCGCCCCACACGGCGCCGCAGGCCAGCGCCGCGGTGAGGATCGGCTGGATCCGGAAGGCGAGCAGCGTGGTGCCGGCCGCGAGCGCCACGGTCGACAGCAGGTACCAGGCGTAGCCGCAGGCCGCCGTGAGCCCGAGCGCCCGCGCGACGGGCGAGCTGCGGAACCGCACCACGATCCACACCGTGCCGAGCAGGCACAGGGCGCCGAGCGGTGTCGCGTCGAGCATCGGCAGCGGCCAGCGGGACCCCGTCTCGGCGAGGAAGTGCTGTCCGGCGCCGTAGGTGGGCCGCCCGGCCGAGGCCAGCAGGTACGGCAGCCAGTGCACCAGCGTCAGCGGCAGCGCGGCGACGAGCACCACGGCGACGGTCACCGCGAGCGACGCCGGCCGGGCCCGCCGGGTGAACAGCCCGTCCGCGGCGAGCACGGCGAGCACGAACCCGGCGAACACCAGGATCTGGGTGTGGGTCACCGCGGCCAGCCCGAGGACCAGCCCGACCAGCACCGCGGTGCGCACCCACGGGCCGCGGCGGCGGACCAGCCGCAGCCCGAGCACGGCCAGCGGGGGCACCAGCGCCGCGGTCAGCCACGAGTACGGCGAGTACGCGGCCTGGGTCGCCAGGCCCGCCAGCGCGGTCGCGACGCCGGCGCCCAGCGCCCGCCGCCGGGTCGTCACCAGCGCCCACAGCGCGTACGCGAGCACCGCGGTGACGGCCAGCGTCGCGATCGAGTACGCCTTGTGGACCTCCCACCCCTCGACACCGGCCAGCGCGGCGACCCGGCCCCCCACCCAGAACCACGCCGCCGGGTAGTACGGCGGCAGGTCGGCGTAGGCGAAGTCGGCGAGCCGGGCGGAGTCGGCGAAGCGGGTCAGGTACTCGACCCGGAACTGCTGGTCGCCTCCCACCCCGAACAGGTAGTGCGGGGTGTTCACCAGGAACAGCGTCAGCGGCAGCGCCGGGACGGCGGCCAGCCCGGCCCAGGCCAGCGGCGCGGCGAGCGCGGTGCGCCTGCTCCAGGCCGCCGCCACGAGCACCGCGGCCACCAGCGCGCCGCCGGTCGCGGTGAGCGCCAGCCCGACGTTCGACCCGGCCGGGACGGGGATCCGGGCCGCGAGCACCTGACCGGCGGCGACGACCGCGACGGCCACGACCGGGCCGAGCACCAGGTCGGCCACCGCAGCCGTGCGACGCGGGCCGGGCACCGTCAGACCGGCTTCTTGACCGCGACGACCAGGAACGCCTTCGAGATCGCCCACAGTGGGGGGAACCGGCGCAGCGCCGCCACACCGAGCGTGTACAGCGCGGAGCCGCCGCCCTCGGCGAGGCTCACGTCCCCCGGCACGGTGAACCGGGCGTCCAGCTCGGGGCGCTGCGCCAGGAGCCGGCGCATCCGCAGGTAGCCGGGGGCGTAGCTGGCGTCGGTGTAGTCGTCGCCCCGCCCGGACAGGCGCAGGTAGCGGTTCGCCAGCGGCAGCGGCAGCCAGGCGAGGAACGGCAGCGAGTAGTGCGCCTCGATCGGCCACCACCTGTTCGGCACGAGGATGTAGGCGACGCCGCCGGGCCGCAGGCAGGAGGCGATCCGCTCCAGCGCGTCGGGCTGGTCGTCGAGGTGCTCCAGGACGTTGTCGAGCACCGCGACGTCGAACGCGCCGGCGTCCTCGCCGTGGCCGAAGTCGCCGATGCCCTGGACACGGAACGTGAAGTTGTCCGCGCCGCCCTCCTCGGCCAGGCGGGTCGCCTCGGCGGCCAGCGCGGCGTTCGGCTCGATGCCCACGACCTCGCGGCACAGCCCGGCGAGCTCGAGCGCGGTGTAGCCGTAGCCGCACCCCAGGTCGACCACCCGTGCGTCACGGAACGGCAGGTCGAGGGCGGGTCCGGTGGTCAGCGCGATCTGCTTCGCGAAGCCGGTCGCGAGCCGGCGCCGCTCGACCATGCGCAGGGAGCGTTCGTACTCGGGGAGGTCGGTCACGTGGGGGCTCCGTGGTGGCGTCGGGGGGTCACCCACCGTACTGGTGATCAGGGCACCGCGACCGGGGCGGTCGGGGCCGTACCGTCCAGCGCCTGCGCGTCGGGCAGGGCGGGCGGACCGGGTGTGCAGGCGGTCAGGCGCCACAGCTCCTGACCCCCGCCGGTGGCGACGAGCTCGAATCCCGGCACCGGCGCGATGTCGTGCAGCCCGGGGTACCAGCGGGCGCCGCCGTGGTTCGGCCAGAACGTGATCGGGCCGGTCAGCAGCCAGTCCACCCGCAGGTCGGCGGCCGCGGTGCAGATCGTGGGGTCGGTCCCGACGTCGCGGAACCGGGTCGCCAGCAGGGTCTGCTCGGGCGACCAGTTCCCGATCAGGTGCGGGAACAGGACCTCGCGCCCGGTCAGCGGGTAGAGCAGTGCGTTGCCGGTGAACGGGTCGGCCGCGACGACGTCGTCGGGGCCCACGATCGTGGCCACCTGCTGCAGGAACTCGCGCTGGCCCGGCTCCAGGATCGCGTCCGACGGCCGCTGGTACGGCCCGGCGAGCACGTCGGCGTGCGTGCCGACCGACAGCCCGCCGGTCGTCGCGAGCACCACGGCGACCAGCGCCGCGGCCAGCGCGGGCAGCACCCCGCGGCGGCGGGCGGGCCCGGCGGCGGACGGGATCCGCAGCGCCACCCGGCGCAGCAGGCCGGCGACGCCGCACAGCCCGACGGCGGCCAGCGCCACGCCGGTCACCGGGACCATCGCCGCCAGCCGGTAGGAGTCGTTGTACCAGGCACCGGTCAACGCGGCGGAGGCCGAACCGTCGTCGGCCGCGGCCAGGACGTACAGCGCGCCGGAGACCAGGTGCGCGGGGACCAGCCACGACGTCGCGACCCGGCGGAGCGCGACGACCGCGCCGATCACGACCAGCGCCGACAGCACCACGAGATCGGGACGGCCGTTGCTGGCGTTGGCCAGCACCTGCAGCACTGCGGTCGGGACGTCGGTGAACGCGGGCCAGTCGAACTGGCGCACCCCCTCGGTCAGCGGCGAGGCCGTCATGAACCACAGCACCGTCGCGACGACCGTGACCACGCCCGCCGCGGCCAGCAGCGGCTGCCAGAACCGGCGGGTGGCCAGCCGCCGCCGGGCGAGGACCCCCACCCCCCACAGCACCGGGAACAGCCCGAGCACGGCCAGGCTGAACAGCGCGTTGGGGTGGGCGAGCCCCAGCGCGGGCAGCGTCAGCACCAGCGTGACGGCGGCGCCCGCCGGCCCGATCGCGCTGCGCGCGGCCACCCCGACCACGGGCAGCAGCAGCGCGAGGTACCCGGGCAGCAGGGCCACCCCGAGCAGGTTCGGCCAGAGCACGCCGAAGGACATCAGCGCCCACGGCAGCGCGGTGAAGCCGGTCGCCAGCACCGGCGTGACCAGGGCGGACGCCGCGGACGGACCGGTCACCTGCCGGGTCAGCGCGAGCGCCGAGAGCGGGAACACGACCCCGGCGACGACCCAGGCCGTCACGTTGGTGGCGACCGGGACGTCCGCACCGGAGAGCATCGCGACCAGCGAGACGAGGTCGTGCCAGCCCGCGGGGTAGAGCGCGAGCGCCGAGGTCGGGTTGGTCAGCGACCCCAGCGTCAGCGACGACGCGTCGCCGGTGTGCAGGATGTGGGCGACCGCGTTGTAGTGGAAGACGGCGTCGTAGGTGGAGGACAGGCCGTCCACCGGGCCGAAGCCCTGCACCACCGTCAGCCAGGACAGCCCGGCCGCGACCGCGACGCCGAGCGCGGCGGCCGCACCGGCGCGGCGCCCGTCGAGCCCCTCGCGCTGCGCGGAGGTCCGCCACACCTGCGGCAGCGCGGTCGTGAGCGGGTCCGGGGTCCGTGCGAACCGTCCGCGGGGTGTCCGCACGCGCTGCAGTGCCGCGCGCAGCCGGCGACCCGGTGTCCAGGAGCGCAGCGCGGTCCGCCACCCGCGGTGCAGGGCGCTGCCCGCGGGGCGGCGCGCGACGAACGCCCGGAACAGCACCGCGACGAGCGCGATCACGACGGCTACCGCGACCGGCGCCCACGGCCCCCACGGCACCCCGGCGGCCGAGGCCAGGACCGCGGAGGAGGAGATGGTCGCGGTCGACACGACGGGGGCGAGACCCCACGTCAGCAGGCCGCGCACACCGGCCGCCCGCAGGACGACGGCGCCCGGTCCCACCACCCAGAGCACCGCCCCGAGGGCGGTGGGCAGGGCGGACAGCCAGGTGGGTCCGGCCATCGAGGTCGCGGCTCCTTCCCCGGCTCCGGACCCCGGTGCCGTCGACGGCCCCGCCGGTCCGTCCCCGGCGCTGGCCGGAGAGGAAGCCTACCGGCGCTCCGGCGGCGCCGCCGGGCCCGTGCCCGTCCGGGTGATCACGACCCCACGACCCGCCCGGCGTCGCAGGCGGTGATGCGCCACAACGCGTTCTCGCCGTCGTCGGCCAGGAGCTCGAACCCGTCGGCGTCGGCGAGGTCGTCCAGCCCGGGCCACTGCTCGGAGAGCGGGTCCGGCTGCCAGAACGTCGGCGGCGCGGTGAGCACGTACCCGACCCCGGTCTCGGCGACGGCCGCGCACACCGCCGGATCGTTCGACGCGTCCCGCAGGCGCTCGGCGATGATCTGCTGGTCCGGCGACCAGACGCCGGTCAGGTGCGGGAACAGCACCTGGCGGTCGGTCAGCGGCCACAGCATCGCGGTGCCGGCCCACGGGTTCTGGGCGACCACGGCGTCCGACGGCAGCAGCTCCCCGGCCTCGCGCAGGAACCGCGCCTGCTCCGGGCCGACCAGGACCTCCTCGGGCGTCTGGTAGATCGACGCCAGCGCCTCGATGTGCGCGCGCTGGTAGAGCCCGCCCGAGGTGACGACGACGGCGATCACCCCGGTCGCGACCAGCAGCGCTGCCCGCGGGCGGGGCAGTACCGCGACGCCGGGCGCCGCCCTGGTCAGGCCGTCGCGCACCAGGCAGGCGGCCCGGCGGGCCAGCGAGCACAGCGCGACCAGCCCGAGCGCGGCCAGCGGAGCGGCGGTCACCGGGACGAGCGCCGCGATGCGGGGCGCGTCGTTGTACCAGACCCCGGTCCACACCGAGGACCACGTGCTGGCCCCCACCACGTACAGCGCGCACACCAGCAGGTGCGCCGGGACCAGCCACGACGTGCGGACCCGGCGCAGCGCCCAGACCGCGCCCGCCACGGTGAGCACCGCGACCGACCACGCGGGTGCGTTGCCGTCCGGGCTGTGCAGCACCGCGTTCCACACCGCCTCGCCGGTGGTGACCTCCGGCTCCCAGTAGTAGCCGCGGATGCCGTCGAGGGCGGGGGAGACGAACATGAACCAGCCGACGCCGCCGAGCGCGGCCAGCACGACGGGGACCGCGGTGAGCGCCCGCAGCGCGCCCAGGGGCCCGGCCCGCAGCCCGCGCCGCACCGCCCCCGCGAGCCCCCACAGGATCGGCGGGGCGGCGACGACCACGGCGCCGAACAGCGCGTTCGGGTGCGCGAACCCCAGCGCGACGACGGCGGCCGCCGCCGGGAACCAGCGCGCCACCCGTCCCGGCGACCCGGGCCCCGGCCGGGCCGGCGACGCCGGGTCCGGGCCGGCGCCGGGCCGGGCGGCCAGCGCGGTCGCCGCCAGCGCTGCCGGGACCAGCGCGACACCCAGCAGGTTCGGCCAGAGCGCGCCGTAGGTCACCAGCGTCCACGGGAACGCGACGAACCCGAGCGCCAGCACCGGCGCGGCGAGCGCGGCGCCCGCGGAGCGCCCGACCAGCGTGCGGGTCAGGAAGAGCACCGACAGCGGCCAGACGAGCAGCGTGGTCACCAGGGCCACGACGTTCGACGCGACGACGATCTCGCCCGGCCCCGGCGTGAGCGGCACGACCAGCGAGACGACGCCGTGCCAGGCCGCCGGGTAGAAGCCGGGGGAGTTGACCAGGCCGCCGACGGTCAGCGACGACGCGTCGTGGGTCGCGAGGATGCGGGCGACCGCGTTGTAGTGGAAGTTCGCGTCGAAGGTCTGCGACAGCGCGTCCGGCCGGTCCATCCCGCGGATCGCGGCCCGGAACCCGAGCGCCCCGGCGGCCGCGAGCCCGACGAGCGCCGCCGCCCCGGTCCAGCGCCGGTCGGGCCCGCCGCGCAGCAGCGTCGCCGTCGCGGCGGTGGCGCGGGCGCGCAGCAGCGACGGGCGCGGCAGCAGGGCGCGGCGCAGCACCAGCCGTCGCGCGCCCACCACGACCAGGGCGAACACGGCGGCGGCGACGGCCGGGACGGTGCCGTCCCACGGCCGCCCCAGCAGGCTCGCCCCGACCGCCGAGCCGGCGATCACGCCCACCGACAGCATCGGGGCCGCGCCCCAGGCGGCGGTCCCGCGCAGCCCCGCGGCCAGCCCGACGACGAGCCCGGGCAGCGTGACCCAGGCGGCGGCGACGGCCACGAGGGGCAGCGCGGACAGCCAGCTCACGCCATCGTCTCCTCGGGGCCACGGTAATGCCGGATACGTCCGCTTCTCCGGTCTGCCCGCGAGGGTACCGAAGCCGCCGGGTGCCCCCGATCACGCCTGCCCTACCCTCGACGGCCGTGAGCCTCGAAACCGTCAGCCTCGACAGCAGGGACCTGAACGGCTACGACCTGGTCGTCGTCGGGTCCGGGTTCTTCGGCCTCACGGTCGCCGAGCGCGTCGCCGAGGGCCTCGGCAAGCGGGTCCTCGTGCTGGAGCGCCGCGACCACATCGGCGGCAACGCCTACTCCGAGCCCGAGCCCGAGACCGGCATCGAGATCCACCGCTACGGCGCGCACCTGTTCCACACCTCCAACGAGCGCGTGTGGGACTACGTCAACCGGTTCACGAGCTTCACGAACTACCAGCACCGCGTGTTCGCCCGGGTCGGCGAGCAGGTCTACGCGTTCCCGATGAACCTGGCGCTGATCAACCAGTTCTTCGGGCGCGCGCACACCCCCGACCAGGCGCGCGACCTCATCGCCGAGCAGGCCTCCGAGGTCGACACGAAGGCGGCCGCGAACCTCGAGGAGAAGGCGATCTCGCTGGTCGGGCGCCCGCTCTACGAGGCGTTCGTCAAGGGCTACACCGCCAAGCAGTGGCAGACCGACCCGACCGAGCTGGACGCGTCGATCATTACCCGGCTCCCGGTCCGCTACACCTACGACAACCGCTACTTCAACGACACCCACGAGGGCCTGCCGGTCGACGGCTACACCGCGTGGCTGGAGCGGATGGCGGACCACGAGAACATCGACGTCGTGCTCGGCACCGACTACTTCGCGGTGCGCGAGCAGTTGCCGGCCGGGGTGCCGGTCGTCTACACCGGGCCGCTGGACCGCTACTTCGACCACGCCGAGGGCGAGCTGGGCTGGCGCACCCTGGACTTCGAGATGTCGGTCGAGCCGACCGGCGACTTCCAGGGCACCTCGGTGATCAACTACAACGACGCCGACGTCCCCTTCACCCGGATCCTCGAGTTCCGCCACATGCACCCGGAGCGCGACTACCCGAAGGACCGGACGGTGATCGTGCGCGAGTACTCGCGCTTCGCCGAGTCCGGGGACGAGCCGTACTACCCGATCAACACCCCCGACGACCGGGCGAAGCTGGAGCGCTACCGCGAGCTGGCCCGCAAGGAGACCGCGAACCGGGGTGTGCTCTTCGGCGGGCGGCTGGGCACCTACAAGTACCTCGACATGCACATGGCGATCGGGTCGGCGCTGACGATGTACGAGAACCGTCTCGTCCCGCACCTCACCGACGGCCGGCCGCTGTCGGGGACCGAGTCCGAGGACTGAGCCGAGGACTGAGCCGAGGACCGAGCCCCGGGCGTCCCCGGGCCGCGGCTCACGCCCCCGCGCGGGGCGCGGCACCCGGGGACCAGCCCAGCTCCGCGGAGACGGCGGCCGCCGCCGCGGCCACGGCCCGGCCCACCTCGTCGAGCCGGTCGGCGACCCGCCCGGTCGGGCCGGACACGTTCAGCGCGGCGACCACCCGGCCCCGGAAGTCGCGGACCGGGGCGGAGGCCCCCGCGACGCCCGGCTCGAACTCGTCGCGGGAGCAGGCCCAGCCGCGTTCGGCGGCCTCGCGGACCGCCCGCCACAGCTGCGGGACCGTGTGCACCCGCGACCCCGGGTAGTCCGGGACCAGGTCCTCGACGGCCCCGAAGCGCACGAACAGCTCGTCCGGCGTCGCGTCGGAGAGCAGCACCCGTCCCGCCGACGTGCACGGCAGCGGCGCGCGGCGGCCCTCCCAGCCGGTCGTGCGGTAGGAGTGCCCGGACACCGTCCGGACGGTGAGCAACGCGTCGTCGCGCAGCACGCACAGGTGCACCGTCTCCTCCAGCTCCACCGCGAGCCGGTGCAGCACCGGTTCGGCGACGGCGCCGAGCCGGCTGTCGGACCCGCGCGCGACCAGCGAGAACAGCCGCCATCCGAGCCGGTAGACGAGCGTGTCGGCGTCGCGCTCGACCAGGCCGTGCCCGGCCATGGCCTGCAGCGCCCGCGACACCTGGCTCTTCTCCCGGCCGGTCGCCCTGGCCAGCGCGGCGACGCCGAGACCGCCGGTGCGCCGGGCCTCGTCCGACGCGAGCGCCTCCAGCAGGGCGATGTCGCGGCCGAGCCCGTAGCCGGTGTGCATCCCGCAACGGTAGCGACGACGGTTGCCGTGAGCGCAACCCCGATCTCGATCGGGGCCCACGGCTGGCCGCCCCGCGCCCGCGTTCCTACATTCGTCGATCAACCGGCCCGGGACGCGTCTCCCCCCGACCGCGTCCCGGGCCGGAACCAGCTCCCCGCCGCCGACCCACGGACCCATGAGGATCACCGACATCACGCTGGACCGGCTGCGCCTGCCGCTGGAACCGCCGCTGCACGCCGCCTGGGATCCCGCGCCCCGCACCGTCTTCGACGCGACCGTCGTGCGCGTGCACACCGACGAGGGTGTCGTGGGCATCGGCTCCGGCGACACCATGGACGGCTTCGACGCCTACCGGCACCTGTTCGTCGGCACCGACCCGCTCGCGATCGCCCGGCACGTCCGCGTGCTGGAGACCTGCGCCCTGCACGGCGGCTTCTACTGGCCGCTCGAGGCGGCGCTGTGGGACCTGGTCGGCCGGGTCGCCGGGCTGCCCGTCGCGACGCTGTTCGGCGGGACGTACGACGCGCTGCCGGCCTACGCGTCGTTCTGCGTGCTGCGCCCGCCGGCCGAGCGCGCCGAGGTCGCGCTGCAGGTCGCCGCCGAGGGCTTCCGCGCGTGCAAGATCCGCATCGACCGCGACCGGGTCGACGAGGGCGTCGCCGCGGTCGCGGCGGTCCGCGAGGCGCTCGGGCCCGGCTTCGCGATCATGGTCGACCTGAACCAGGCCTGGCGGATGGCCGGCGACGTCGCGCCCGCGACCGACCTCGCCGCGACCCGGCGCCTGGTGCGGCGCCTCGCCGAGCTCGACGTGTTCTGGGTCGAGGAGCCCCTGCCCTACGCCGACGCCGACGGCATGCGCACCCTGCGCGCCGACAACCCCGGCCTGCGGATCGCGGCGGGGGAGATGCAGCGCTCCTTCGGCGAGCTGCTGCGCCTGCTCGACGACGACGTCCTCGACGTCCACCAGCCCGACGTCGTCCTCGCCGCCGGGATGAGCCGGGTCCGCACCCTGGCCGAGCTGGCCCTGCTGCGGCACCGCGCGTTCACCCCGCACAGCTGGACCAACGGCATCGGCGTGCTCGCGAACCTGCACGTCGCGGCCGGGGTGGGCGGCGGGCCGTACTTCGAGTTCCCCTACGACCCGCCGGACTGGACGCCGGCACGGCGGGACTTCCCGATGTCGGCGCCGCTGACCGTCGGTCCGGACGGCACGCTGGCCGTGCCCGCCGCACCCGGGCTCGGCCTCACCCTCGACGAGGAGGCGATCGCACGGTGGCGGGACCGGTGAACGGGTTCACGGTCGAGGCGACCTGCGCGGTGGAGTTCGGCCCCGGCGCCGTCGCCCGGGTCCCCGCACTGGTCGACGGGCTCGGCGCGACCGCGGCGTTCGTGGTCACCGACGCCGGGCTGCGCGCCACCGGCATCGTCGACCGCGTCGTCGCCGGCCTGCGCGCGGCCGGGCTGTGGTCGGAGGTGTTCGACGGCATCGGCCCCAACCCGTCGACCACGGCCGTCGAGCACGGCGCGACGGCGCTGCGCGCGTTCGGCGGCTGCGTGGTCGTCGCCGTCGGCGGCGGCTCCGTCCTCGACGCGGCCAAGGGCATCGCGCTGCTCGCCACCCACCACGGCGCCCGCGCCACCGACGACCTGTGGTCCTCGCCGACCCCGGGGCTGCCGCTGATCGCCGTCCCGACGACGGCCGGGACCGGCGCGGAGACCAACGGCTTCGGCGTCGTCGAGGACACCTGCGCCAAGCGCAAGGTCTACCTCGGCCACGCGTCGGTACGGCCGCGGGTCGCGGTGCTCGACCCGGAGCTGACCGTCGGCCTGCCCCCGGCCGCGACGGCCGCGACCGGCTTCGACGCGCTCGTCCACGGCGTGGAGTCGCTCGCCTCCCGCGGCGCGAACCCGATCTCCGAGGCCGCCGCCGCGCAGTCGGTCGCGCTGGTCGGGCGCTGGCTGCCGGTCGCCGTCGACGACGGCACCGACCTCGAGGCCCGCGCACGGCTGCTGCTCGGCGCGCACCTCGCCGGGCAGGCCCTGACCGTCTCCGGGCTCGGCCTGGTCCACGGCATCGCGCACGCCGTCACCGCGCACACCGGCACCCCGCACGGTGTCGCGCTGGCCGCGGTGAACGAGCAGGTCATGCGCTGGAGCGCGGACGCGGCGGCCCCCGCCTACGCCCGCGCCGCCGCCGCACTGGGCGTGTCCGACGCGGTCGCGGGGACCGCCTCGCTCGTCGACGGCATCCGGGTCCGCCGCCCGCTGCGCGAGCTCGGGGTGGACCGCGACCTGCTGCCGGTGCTGGCCGCCGCGGCCGTGCGGGACCCGGTGACGGCGAACGCGCCGCGGACCCCGACCGGGGACGACGTGCGGCAGATCCTCGACCAGGCCTGGTAGGGCGCCGCAGGCGTGGGCCCGCGGCGGCGACCGCGTCGAGATCCCCGCCGCGCCCGCCCGCCTCCCCGGCCCCGCACGGCCCGCGGCTACGCTCGGGCCGACTCCACCCGGCCCGGGCGGACCGGCAGTGCCGCCGCCCGCGACCACCGCGAACAGAGGCAACTCCTGCGATGACCACGACGGACCAGCGAGGTCAGGTGTCCCCCACCACCCCGGCCACGACCAGCGGCGAGACGCTGCTGCAGCGGGTGGTCCTGCCCCGCCCCGCCGACCCGACCGCCGTCCGCGCGCTCTACCTCGACGAGCGTCCCGGCACCACGCTCGCCCCCGTCGAGCCGCTGCCCGGCGAGAAGGACCGGCCGCTGTCGCTGACGGTCTCCACGATCGGCGGCCGCCGCACCCGCATCCTGGACCGCACGGGCGTCACCGTCCCGGCGGCCAACGAGGTCTCCTTCGGCGCCTACTTCAACGCCTTCGCCGCCGGCTACTGGCGCGCCTGGTCCACGCTGACCGCCGTCGAGCTGCGGCTGGACCTGGAGGGCTCCGGTCGCGTCGACGTCTACCGCACCAAGGCCGACGGGTCGCAGATCGTCGTCGCCGGCGAGGTCGTCTCCGGGCGCCGCCGGGTCACCCTCGAGCTGGACCTGCGCCCGTTCGAGGACGGCGGCTGGTACTGGTTCGACCTGTCCACCGACGACGCCGAGCTCACCCTGCACGGCGGCGGCTGGCACGCCCCGCACGACGCCCCCGGCCGGGCCGCCGTCGTCGTCGGGATGCCGACGTTCAACCGGCCCGCCGACTGCGTCGCCACGCTCACCGCCCTGGGCTCCGACCCGCAGGTCCTCGAGGCGGTCACCGCGGTGATCCTGCCCGACCAGGGCACCCGCAAGGTCCGCGACGAGACCGGCTACGAGCAGGCCGCGGCCGCGCTCGGCGACCGCCTGCGGATCATCGACCAGCCCAACCTCGGCGGCTCCGGCGGCTACGCCCGGATCATGTACGAGGTCCTGCACGGCACCGGCCCGCACGCGGGCGGCATCGACTGCGAGCAGGTCCTCTACATGGACGACGACATCCTGCTCGAGCCCGAGTCGGTGCTGCGCGCCGTCGCGTTCAGCCGGTTCGCCCGCGAGCCGATGCTCGTCGGCGGCCAGATGCTGTCGCTGCAGGCCCGCTCGCAGCTGTCCACGATGGGCGAGGTCGTCGACCGCAACCAGTTCCTGTGGCGGCCCGCCCCGGACACCGAGGCCCACCACGACCTCGCCGCCCGCACCCTGCGCCAGACCCGCTGGCTGCACCGCCGCGTCGACGTCGACTACAACGCCTGGTGGATGTGCCTGATCCCGCGCCGCGCCGCGGAGCAGCTGGGCCTGCCGCTGCCGCTGTTCATCAAGTGGGACGACGCCGAGTACGGCCTGCGCGCCCGCGCGGCCGGGTTCCGCACCGCGACCGTCCCGGGGGTCGCGATCTGGCACATGTCCTTCATCGAGAAGGACGACTCCTCGGACTGGCAGGCCTACTTCCACTACCGCAACCGGCTCGTCGCCGCCGCCCTGCACGGCCCCGACGACCCGCGCGCGATGCTGAAGGAGACCTTCAAGCGCACGCTGCGCCACCTGATGCTCATGGAGTACTCGGCGGTCGCGCTGCAGATCAAGGGCTTCACCGACTTCCTCGCGGGCCCCGAGGCGCTGTTCCCGAAGCTGCCGGTCGTGCTCGACGAGATCCGGGCGCTGCGCGCGCAGTACGACGACGGCCGCCCGCTGGACTCCGCGACCGAGGTCCCGCTCGCCGACCTCGACGCGCTCGGTGCGCAGCTGTTCCCCGAGCCCCCCGCGGGCCGGGTGAGGGCCGCGGTCGGGCTGGCCCGCGGGGTCCTGCGCAACCTGCGCACCCCCGACCCGTCGCTGCGCGACCGCCCGCAGCGCAACGTGCCGTGGCGCAACGCCCAGTGGTTCGTCCTCGCCGGCCTCGACTCCGCGACCGTGTCCACCCCGGACGGGCGCGGTGTCACCTTCCGCCGTCGTGACCCGGCCATGTTCCGGCAGATGGTCGCCGAGTCGTTCCGGCTGCACCGCGCCGTCGCCGCGGACTGGGAGGGCCTGCGGGCCCGCTACCGCGCGGCCGCACCCACGCTGACCGGCAAGGACGGGTGGAAGCAGATCTTCGAGTGAGCTCCGCCCGCCGGGGCCCGCTGCTGCTCCTGCTCGGCGTCGTCACCTGCCTGCTCGGCCTTGCGGCCGCGCTCGCACCGGTCGACGCCGAGGACCCCGTCGTGACCTGGCCGCGGGCGGGACAGGCGCCGGCGTCGACGGTGCTGCCGCTGTCGCCGTACCGGCCGCTGCAGTTCGCCGCGACCGTGCCGTGCGCCGCCGCGGCCGCGCTCGGTGAGGGCGACGTGCTCCGCACGATGCCGGCCGCCGAGGAGAACCCGGTGACGGCGCCGGGCTTCGTCGCGAGCGTGTCCGGCGGGACGCTGACGCTGCGCACCGGCGACCGGGTGCTCGCCACCGCGCCCGCCGCGTCGGGGTGCGTGTTCGAGGTGAGCTCCGCCCCCGGTGGCACCGTGCTCGCCCGCGACGGCGCGATCCTCGCCGAGCGCCTCGACCTCCCCCCACCGCAGGTCGCGGAGCTCGCCACCGACGTCACCGGCCCCGCGGCGGCCGGGCTCGCCGTCACCCTGCACACCGACGCCCGCTACGAGTCCACGCCGACGCCGCTGAAGACCGCGCTGCTCCTGGCCCACCTGCTCGCGCTGGCCGCGACGCTGGCGCTCGCCGTCCGGACCTGGACCGGCACCCGGCCGGTGCTCGCCGCCCCGGTCCGACCCGGGATCGCCGACGTCGTCGTGCTGCTCGTGTCCGCCGTCTGGGCGGTCCTCGGACCGCTGAACATCGACGACTCCTGGTACGCGCTGATGGCCCGCCAGGGCGCGGCGACCGGGACGATCGGCAACGCGGTCTACCAGCTGAACGTCACCGAGGCACCGTTCGTGACCAGCCAGTACCTGCTGCAGGCCGCCGGGTCCGTGCTCGGCTGGGGGCTGGGCCCGCTGCGGGTCGTCCCGGTGCTGCTGGGCCTGCTGACCTGGGTGCTGCTGCGCTGCACCCTCGCCGTGCTGGCGGGGCGGGCCGGCACCCGGCCGGGCGTGGTCGCGGCGCTCGCCGTCGCGCACCTGGCGTGGTTCCTGCCCTACGGCATCACGCTGCGCCCGGAGCCGGCCGGCACCGCCGCGGCCGCCGGGGTGCTGCTGCTCGTCGCCGCCGCCCGGCGGACCGGGGCGGTCGGGCTGCTGGCACCGGCCGTGGTCGTCGCCGTGCTGGGGGTGACGACGGCGCCGACCGCGCTGGTCGCCGCCGTCCCGTTGCTGCTGGCACTGCCGCTGGTGTGGTGGCACCTCGTGCACGCGCCGTGGACGACCCGGCTCGCCACCGTCGCGGTCGCGCTCGCCGCGGCGAGCGTCGTCGTCCCGCTGGGGCTCGCCGACCAGACCCTCGCCGACGTGCGCGAGTCCTTCGCCGTGCACCGCTGGTACTACTTCCAGTACCAGTGGTACTCGGAGTACGTCCACTACGCCAACCTGCTCGGACCCGACGACCAGGGCACCTGGGGACGACGCCTGCCGGTGCTGCTGACCGTCGCCGTGCTGGCGCTCGGCGCGGTACGGCTCGCGACCCGGCGCGGGGCCCGCGGCCCGGTCGGCGACGCGCTCGGGTTCGCACTCGCCGCGACCGCGCTCGCCCTCGTCGCGGTGGCGGTCAGCCCGACCAAGTGGGTCAACCACTTCGGCGCGGTCGCCGCGCCCGCGACGCTGCTGCTCGGCATCGCGCTGGCCCGCGGGCCGCTGCCGCGCCGCGCGCCCGCCCGCCTCGTCGCGGCCGGGACCGCGGTGCTCGGCCTCGTCGCCGCGGTGGTCTACGCGGGCCCGAACCTCTGGCGCCCGGTCTCGGACTGGGGCCAGCCCTTCGGCGACCACGCGGTCGTCGACGCCCCGATCCACCAGCAGGTCCTGGCCCCGCACCTCGGGCCGCTGTACCTGCGCAACCCGCTGCTGTGGCTGCTCGTCGCCCTGGGCGCGCTGTGGTGGGCCCGGCGGCGCGGCCGCACCGCCCGCCCGGACCGCACGGTGCTGCGCACCGCCGCGGCCGGCGGGGTCGCGCTGATGCTGGTCGTGTTCGCCGTCGCCCCGGTGCAGCAGGCGCCGGGGGCGTCGGTCGCGTCGATGAACCTCGCCATGCTCGCCGGCGACGGCTGCGGCCTGGCGGGCGCGGTGACGGTCACCGTCCCCGACGGCGCCGCCGCGCTCCCCACCGAGCCGCCGCGGCTGACCGGGGTGATGCGGGAGGGGCAGGCGCCGGACCGCCCGGCGCTGCCCGGGCCGGTGTGGCACACCGACGACGCCGGCACCGGCACCCTCGACGCCGGCTGGTTCCCGCTCCCCGCCGGGACCACGCAGCTGCTCGTGCCGGCCACGGGCGACCTGCGCGACGGACAGACGGTCCGCGTGCAGACCGCGGCCGGCACCGTCGCGGCCACCCTGCCGGGGGAGAAGGTCGCCGACTGGCGCGACCTGCGGGTCACGCTGCCCGCCCCCGCCGACCGGGCCCGGCTGCTCGTCGACGACACCCTCGACGGCGCCGACACCTGGCTGGCCGTCGGTGCCCCGCACGCGGCCCGGGACCGCGTCGCCACCGCCGTGCTGGGCGGGGACCCCGTCTTCGCCGACCAGGCAGCGGCGCTGCTGTGGCCGTGCCAGGACCAGATCGTGGTCGCGCACGGGATCGCGCAGGCACCGCGGTGGCGCCTGCGCACCGGGGACGACCTCGAGGGCGCCACCGAGGCGAACGCCTTCCTCGCCGCGAACGGCGGCGTGCTCGCCGGGATCGGCCGCACCGCGACGTTCGACGAGCTGCCCTCGCGTCTCGACCCGCCCGCCGGGCGCGCGATGTTCGACTGGGGCCACGTCGAACGCGTCCGCTACGCCCACCCGACCGACGGCTGGGACCTCACCGTCGGGACGCAGCGGCGGTGGGGCTGGGAGCGGCTGCCGACCCTGGCCGACAGGGACTACACGGGGCGGGACTTCCTGGGCTGAGCCGGGGGAGACCCCGAGGCCCCGGCGGGCCGGAGCCGGTGGACTCGGCCCATGCCCACGACGACGACCTGGCGCCGCATCACGGTCTGGCTGCACGTGCTCACCTCGGTCGGGTGGGCGGCACTGGCCGCCTCGCTCGCCGTCCTGCAGGTGTCCGGCGCCGACCCCGCCGACCGCGGCGCCGCCCTCTCCGGTGCCCACCACCTCGACAGCGTGCTGCTCGCGCCGCTCGCCGCCGGGTCGGCGCTGACCGGCATGGTGCTGGCCGCCGCGACGCCCTACGGCTTCCTCCACCACCGCTGGGTCGCGACGAAGCTCGCGATCACCCTGGTCCAGCTCTACCTGGGGATCGGGGTGATCTCGGTCCGGCTCGACGCGGCGCACGCCGACCCGGCCGGGCCGCTGCCCCCCGAGCTGCTGCCGCTGACGCTGCTCATGGTCGCCGCGATCGCGTTCCAGGCGTGGCTGTCGGTCGACAAGCCGTGGGGCCGGACCCGCTGGTCGGCGGGCCGGCCGCGGCCGGTGACCGGGCCGCGGTGGATGTTCGCGGCGGCGAGCGCGGCCGTCGTCGCCGACCTGGTCGCCGGGTTCGCCCTGGGGCACCCGGCGCCGGTCGCGTCGGTCGTCGTGCTCGTCGCGGTGCTGGTCGGCCGGACCCGCGCGACCCTCAGCCGAGGTCGTAGAGCCGGGTCCACGTCTCCCGCGACGTGAGGCGCGGCTCGGCGGCCTTCCACTCCCGCGCGACCTGCGGGCCCTCGTGCCACAGCCGCCGCACCGTCCGCACACCGCGGGTGGTGAGCTCGTGCAGGCGCTCCCGGTCGCGGGTGCGGATCCGGACGCCGGTCTCGGCCATGTCGGTGACGATCGCGCGCTCGAACAGCGAGACGTGCCACCAGTGGGCCTCCCCGGCGGGCACCATGCCGGACCGGATCGGGGTCCGGCCGGTGGCCTGCAGCAGGGCCCGCTTCACCCAGGTCCGCACGATCCTCGACGGCTTCCCGCCGGCCAGGTGCACGACCGACTCGCGCACGTCGAGCCCGGCCCGGTTCAGCGGCACCGCGACCGTCTCGGGGTAGGCGGCCCGGATCCGGCGGATCTCCGCGGCGGCGGCCGCCGAGCCGTCGTCGAGCACCTCGGGGCCGCGCAGGAAGTCGTCGACCGCGGTCAGCAGCGTCGCGGCGAGGCCGTACTGCATCGCGACGAGGTACTGGGCCAGCAGCTCGACGACCGTCGCGGCCACGGTGCGCCGGTCGAACCCGGTCCGCAGCGCTGCGGTGATCAGGCCGTTGCGCTGGTTGAAGTAGCGGTGCCACTCGTCCCAGTCCTTCCAGCCGAAGTCGGCGTGCCACACGCCGGCGCCGGGCAGGGAGACGGTGGCGAAGCCGCGCTCGCGGGCGCGGTAGCCGAACTCGACGTCGTCCCACTGGAAGAACAGGGGCAGCGGGTAGCCGATCTCGCGCACGATCGCGGCCGGGATCAGGCAGGACCACCAGCCGTTGTACTCGGTGTCGACGCGCTGCTCCTGCACGATCGGCAGCAGCCGCTCGTCGCGGCCCAGGAGGTACCCCTCCTCCAGCGCGCCGGGGACCGGCCTGCCGACGCGGAGCTTCTCCGGCTCGGCGTACTCGGCGGTGATGTGGACGTGCCCGGGGTGGAGCAGGTTCAGCATCTGCCCGCCGACGATCGTCGGCGCCGTGGTGCAGGCGGCGAACCCGGTCAGCCGGACGACGATCTCCGGGTCGAGCAGGACGTCGTCGTCCATGAGCAGGACGTCGTGGTCGTCGGCCGGGTCCCCGGCGGTCGCCTCGTACAGGCCGCGGGTGAACCCGCCGGCCCCGCCGAGGTTGGGCTGGCGCAGGTAGGCGAGCCGGTCGCCGAACGCGGCGGCCAGCGGGGCGAACCGGTCGCGCGACTCCAGCGGGTCGCTGCCCTGGTCGACCACCCGCACGGTGGCGACGCGGGCCAGTGCGGCCGCGTCGTCCAGCAGCGCCTGCAGGGTGTTCAGGCAGTCCTCGACGCGGTTGTAGGTGCAGATCGTGATCGAGGTGGGCCGGGCCGGGCGGGGGACCGCGACGGTCCACTCGACCCCGGACACGGTCATCCCGGCGGTGTCGGTGGCGAACTCCAGCCACAGCCCGCCGCCGTCGACGAAGCGGTCGACCGCCCCGGTCAGCTCGACCGTGGACTCGCCGTCCACACCCGCGGTGTCCACGGCGCGGGCGACCTTGTTGGTGTCCGACGCCATCAGCCAGACCCGCCCGCGGCCCGAGGCGCGCAGCGTCACCCGCACCTCGGGCACCGCGGTCCAGCGCTGCCAGTAGGTGGCGTGCAGCCGGCCCCAGTAGGTGTTGGTGGTGACGTGGGTGGCGGGGGTCAGCTCGATCCGGTCGCGCTCGCGGCGCGCGGCGCCGCGCAGGACCTCGGCGTAGAGGGCCTCGGGCACCAGCGGCGTCGGGCCGGTGAAGGGGCCACGCTGCACGACCAGCCGCCCGGGACGGGAGCCGTCGCCGGTGTCGGCGGCGGGGGCGGTCGCGCCCCCGCGGGCGGGTCGGGCGGTGTCGAGCATCGTTCTCGCCTTCGGTGTCGGATCGGACACGACTGAGTGTGCCGCCCGGTCAGCCCGGCAGCGGCGCCGGGTCCGACGAGGGGTCCCCGGCCCGGCCGACCTGCTGCCAGCCCCACATGGTCCGGGTGCCGTCCTGCACGGGGGCCGGGACCGCCCGCGGGTCGTAGGGCTCGACGAGCCGGATCTGGCCCCAGTCGAAGTCCCACTCGCCGGGCAGGTAGCTGGGCACGAAGCGCTGGGCGCCGGTACGGACCAGCCAGCCCTGCGGACCGCCGGACCGGCTGCGGCCCCACTCGTCGGCAACGGTGCGCTGCTGCGGGTCGGCGAGCATCCGGAACGCCGGGACGTCGGCGATGCCGCGGTGCACCCCGAAGCGCTGCAGGCACGGGTGCACGAACGAGGTCGCCCAGTCCAGGTAGGTCGTGCGGCCGGCGGCGAGCGCGGTCAGCGGGGTCAGCCGTGGCACCCGGGGCTGCGCGACGGCCACCCACGAGCTCGGGCCGATGCCGACGTCGGTGACGACGACGCGCACCCGGTCGGCGTCGGCGGCGGGACGCCCGGTCAGGTCGAGGCGCAGGTCGCGCCAGCCCTGGCCGCCCGAGGCACCGCCGGAGTAATCGGAGGTCGTGGTGACCGCGCCGCCCGGCTCGACCTCGTCGACGATCCCGCCGTCGCGGGCGAACTGCAGGGTGACGGTGTTCCCGCCCCCGACCGTCCCGCCGACGCCGAGCACCAGCGGGGCGCTCCCGTCGCGGGCCGCGGCGGGCAGGGCGTACCAGCCGGACCGGTACTCGCCGACGTTCTCCGGGTTCGGCGACCAGCTTCCGGTCACCGGGCCGCCGAGCGGGCCGGTTCCGGTGACGCCGGGACGGTCGTCGCCGTCGCCGGTGTTGTCGCGCAGCGACCCCGGGCCGGTCGGCGGCAGGCCCGTGGGGGAGAAGCCCACGGCGAGCGGGCCCGCATCGGGCACCCCGGCCGGCTCCGGGGCGGGCGGCAGGACGTTCGCGTCCGGGTCGGTCTCGACCCGGATCCGCCCGGCGAGACCGCAGTCCGCACCGGTGGGGTCGGTGAGCACGTCGGCACCCAGGGAGTACGAGCCCGCCTGCTTCTCCATGCCCTTGGCCAGCGACGCGATCTGGAACAGCACCATGAACGCGCACATCACCGCGATCGGCGCGGACCCGAGCCGCACCGCGTGCGCGGTGCGGATGCGTCCGGTACGGCGTCCGAGGGTCCGGCGCACCGGGCGCGGCACCCCGGAGGTCGAGCGCAGGTGCTCCACCCCGGCGACGACGAGCGACACGAACGCCAGGACCAGCAGCAGTGTCGTCGCCTGGACGCCGTTCACCGAGACGGGTTTGTCGAACCACGGCACGCCCCAGTTGGAGACGTACCACCAGGTGTTGGGCCCGCGGAACGCCAGCGCGGTCACGGCGAGCACGGCGGCGAGGAACAGGGCCTGGTTGCGCCGCGAGCGCAGCACCCCGGTACTCGTCGCGAGCGCGGCGAGCGCGGCGACGCCTGCCGCGAGCGCGGCGAACGCCCCGAAGTGGTGGGTCCACTTGGTGGGGGTCAGCGCGAGCACCGCGAACGACAGCGCGGTCGAGGTCAGCAGCCGCCGGGAGAAGCCGAGTGCGGCGCCCGGGATGCGGCCCCGGCGCAGCAGCACGATCGTGCAGACGATCATGCACAGCCACAGCAGCAGCACCGGGAACCGGCGCTGCATCGAGCCGTCGCGGCTGTCGCTGAATAGCAGGTCGTAGCGGGCGAGCTCCTGGTACCAGGGCAGGTTCGGCCCGATCTCCTGCCGGACCCGGGTGGCCTCGGCGACCGTGGCGACGGTCTGGTCGCCGAACACCGCGGCGAGCACGATGAGCCCGGCGGCGAGCAGCGGGCCGAACGTGGCTGCCCAGCCGCTCCTGCGGACCCGCTCGGTGAACAGGCGCAGCAGCGGGCGCGCCGCGGCCAGGAACGGCGCCAGCGCGATCAGCCCGGTCGGGGTGGCGGCGACGGCGAACGCGCCCGCCACCAGCGCCCCGGCGACCGGGAGCAGCCGCCGCGTCGCCAGCGCGCGTTCCAGCATCACGAACGACACCAGTGCCGCGATCACCACGACGGTCTCCGGGCGCAGCCCGTTGTTGAACGGCAGCCAGAAGCACAGGAACACCCCGGCCGCGGCCCAGCCGGCCGAGCGGCTGCGCCGGACCCGGGTGCCGAGGCGGGGCAGCAGCGCGCGGCTGATGAGGAACCAGGACGCGACGCCCATCGCCAGCGCCGGGACGCGCAGCCACAGCACCGACTCCGAGACTCCGCTCCAGAGCGAGTACAGCTGGTAGAACCAGCCGAACGGGGCCTCGGGGACGTCGAACCAGCGGTGGTAGTTGCCGATGTAGCCGGCGGTGTCGTTGCCGCGGGAGATGTCGAGGATGTAGCCGTCGTCGCTGGTCATCGAGCCGATCAGGGCCCACGCCACGAGCACGGCGACGACGACGGCGTCGCGCGCGGTGTCCCGGCCGCGCAGCCCGACGGCGAGCCGGCGCCCGTGCACGACGCGGCGGGCGTCGGCGTCGTCGATGCGGCGCAGGAGGAACAGCGAGCCGAACAGCGCGACGATCGCGAGGCCGCCCGCGACGAGCTTGAGCACCGAGGCGTCGGAGTCGTAGCGGTTGTCGGTGTCGAACCGCACGCTCGTCGCACCCATCGGGTCCAGACGTTCGTCGAGGTCGGAGTAGAGGCCGGTGACCTGCGGGCGGCCGTCGCCGGCGAACTCGTACAGCGAGGTCCCGGCCAGGGTGGCCGCGGTGGCGTCGGAGTCGGAGGTGACGCGCAGCGCGCACGCCCCGCCGGGCGGGGGCAGCGGCGCGGTCGCGATGCGCTGACCGCGGTTGTCCAGCGTCAGCGTCCCGTCCGCGACGGCGACGCGCAGCCGGACGGTGTCGCCGTCCGGGGCGCCGACCGGCGTGGTCGACAGCACGGTCGCGCCGCCGGGCGTCCGGTCGTCGAGGCTGCGGATCGCGGCGCAGTCGATCGTCGCGTCGAGGCGCTCCGGGCGGTAGGCGACCAGCGGCGCGTTCACCGGGGCGGTGCCGGTCACGGCGTTGGGCCAGGACACCGTCGCGGTGTTCTGGACGACGGGCAGGAACGGGATCGCGATCGCCAGGACCGCGGAGAGCAGGCCCAGGCCGGCGGCGAGCAGACGGTCGGTCGGACGCGACCGGCGTTCGTGGGGTCCGGCCCCGCTGCGGGGATCGGCCTCCGGGGCGTCGGTCAGCACCCGACCGAGGCTAGACGGCACCCCGTGATCATCCGTGACACCCCCGTGACCACCGACCGCTCACCCGTCCGGCCCAGTTCCCCCTCTCGGGGTCTCAAGTCCGGTCACTCCGGGTTCTGGTCACTCGGAGTAGCCAGTTGCGACATTCGGGCGCTGTTCGGGTGTCACCGGTGACGGTGGTGATCGTCTCTCGTTGGCCCCGTCGTGAGCATCTGCACCGCATCGCACACGACGGCCGCCGACCCGGCCGCCGTGGCGTCCGTCATCGACGGGAACGCCCCCGATCAGCGGGGTTCGTCCGTCCGATGTGGAGATGGCGGCGGCGGTGAGGTGCTCGCGCTGACCGGTCTGCGGATCGTCGCGGCGCTCTGGGTCGTGGCGTTCCACTTCCACTTCACGCCGATGGCGGGCGTGGAGCGGGTGAACGACTGGCTCGGCCCGTTGGTCACGCAGGGTGCTCTCGGGGTGGACCTGTTCTTCGTCCTGAGCGGCTTCGTGATCGCCTGGACCTACCTCGACCAGCTCGGCCCGCGGCTGCGCGCCGGCGACGCCGGACGGTTCGTATGGGCCCGCGCGGCCCGCATGTGGCCGGCCTACGCGGTCGTCTTCCACCTCTTCGGTGTGTGGCTCGCCGCGCGGATGGTGTTCGGCTCGACCACCGACGTCGCGTACCAGGCCGTCCAGCCGTCCTACGGTGTCGCTGCCTGGCTCGAGCAGCTGGTCCTGGTCCAGATGTGGACCGAGCCCTACCTCGACGGCGCATCCTGGGTCGGCCCGACGTGGTCGATCAGCGCCGAGTGGCTGGCCTACCTGCTGTTCCCGGTGCTCGCGCTGGGCTTCTTCCGGCTGCGGAACCTGCCGTTCGCGGTGCTGGCGGCGGGCTCGCTGCTGTGCGTCGCGCCGGTCGCCGCGGCCTTCCTGGTCGTCGGCTCGCCGTACTACCCGTACAGCTGGCTCGTCCGGATCCTCGGCGGGTTCTCCGCCGGTGTCCTGGCGATGCTCGCGGTGCGACGGCTGCGCGACACCGAGCGGCTGCGCGCCACGGCGTCCTCGGCGGCGACGTTCGCCGCGGTCGGGGTCCCGTTCGTGCTGCTCGCGGGGACCGTCGCCGGCGGCGGGCTGCACGGCCTGGCCGTCCTGCTGTTCCCGGTCCTGGTCGGGGCCCTCGTGCTCGCCGACCGCGGACCCGTGCACCACCTGCTGACCCGCGGACCGATGGTGCACGGCGGGCGCATCTCCTACGCCCTCTACCTGGTCCACATCCCGCTGTTCGAGATCTTCTGGTTCCTGAGCGACTCCGGTGTCCTCCCGCGCGGCGGGGAGACCGGGCACCTGATCGCGCTCACCGTCTTCGTGGGGACTCTGCCCGTGGCACACCTGCTCTACTCGCTCGTCGAACGCCCCGCCCGCCGCTGGATGCGTGCCCGCCCGCCGGTCCGCACGGAGGACCCGCGCACCGAGGCCCCGCACGTCCCGGCCGCACCGCCCGTGCCCCCCGCGCCCCGCTTCGTCGACACCGACGAGGCCCGGCGCGACCCGGAGACCTCGGTGCTGCCGGTCGTCGCCGCCGAGCCGGTCACCTCCGTCCTGCCGGTCGTCCCGGCCGCCCCGGCGGTGCGGTCCGCCCCGGTCGAGGACGTCCTGCCCGAGACCGAGGCGCTGCCGGTGATCCCGCGGCGCCGCGTCGCGGGCCCGGCCGTCGCGACGTCGTCCGGGTGGACGCCGTCCGCGGCGCCGCTGCCGGCCCCCGGCGGCGACGCCGACACCCTCGCGATGCCGGTGGTCCGCCGCGCGGAGCCCGCCCCGGCCGTCGCCGCCCCCGCGGCCCCGGTCGCCGAGCCCGAGCCGACCGCGCCCGCCGCGGCGCCGGCGCCGGCCGAGCCGGTCGTCGTCCCCGCCCCGGCGACGCCCACCCGGGCGCCGCGCCGCACCGAGGAGGCCCCGGCCGAGGTCCCCGCCGCCGCGGAGGCCCCCGCCACCGGGGTCGAGGTGCCCGCCCCGACCGGCTCCGCGCGCTGGGTGCTGGAGCGCCTGGCCGCCGCCCGGGCCGCCGACTTCGACGGCGCCGGCGGCACCGACGTCGCGGCCGACCTGGTCGCCGTCGCCCGGATGCGCAGCGGGGGGCCGGGCACCGGCACCGAGCTGTTCACCCCGCTCGTCGAGAACCCCGGCGGACCGTCGGGTGTCGCCCGCATGGAGCGTCTGCGGTCGCTGCAGCTCGCCGCCCGCGAGCTGGCCGACGACCGCGGTGTCGTCCCCGCGCCGCGGGCGATCCGGTCCGCCGCGGCGCTGCCCGGCAGCCGGACGGGCGCCGAGCACTGCGGCCGCGGCGCCCGCCGCCGCGACGACGCCCACGCCAGCGCCGCGACGCCGATCGTCGCCGCCTCCGGTGCCGCCGCGCGGCGCCGCCGCAAGAAGCCCTCGCACGGGGCCTGACCGACCACCGCTGGGGAGCGGGGAACACGACCGTGCCCCGGGCCGCGACCGCGGTCCGGGGCACCGTCGCGTCACGCGGGCGGTCGTCGGCGACAATGGGGACCCGAGCCGTCCCCGCGACCCGATGGACCGATGATCCCCACGACGCCACCCCGCGCCGAGCTGCCCGACCCCGCGACCACCGCGCCGCCCGAACGGGCCGCGCTGCAGTGGTACCTGCGCCTGGTCCGTCACCACCTCGGGCGCGGCCCCTACCTCGACGTCGCGGGATCCGGTGGCGCGCTGCTCGCCGGCCTCACCCGGCTCGGCCCGGCCTCCGGCCTGGCCGGTTCGGACGCCGAGGCCGACGCGATGCGGCACGGCGCGCCCGGCTGCCCGGTCTACCGCGGCGTCGACGCGCTGCCGGCGCCCGCCGCGTCGCTGACGGCGGTGGAGGTGCTCGACCGCCTCCCCGACGCCGGGCTGGACGGCGACACCGGCCCGGGCGGCTGGTTCCGCGCGCTCGAGCCGGGCGGGCACGCGCTCGTCGTCGCGGCCGACGCGGAGGGCCGCGGCCGGCAGCTGTCCGGTGCGCGCTGGGTGCCGCCCCGCGTCCCGCGCGGGCACGTCCGGATCCGGGAGATCCTCGTCGAGGCCGGGTTCGAGATCGTCCGCGAGGGCTCCGACGGCCTGACCCGCGGTCCCTACGGCGGCGTCCCGGCCTGGGCCGACCCGCGCACCGCGCCCGCCCGCGCGCAGCGGTCCGCGGGCCGTCTCACCCTGGAGGCCGGGGCCGGTGAGCGCGCGGTGATCATCGCGAGGCGGCCCCGCCCGTCGTAACGTGCAGGGCATGAGCGACGTACTCCCCCTCGGCCCCGACGAGCTGCTCACCACGACGCGGTCGGTCCGCAAGCGCCTCGACCTCGACCGCCCGGTCCCGGTGGAGGTCGTCCGCGACAGCCTCGAGGTCGCGCTGCAGGCCCCCAGCGGATCCAACCAGCAGGGCTGGCACTGGATCGTCCTCACCGACCCGGAGAAGCGCCGCGCGGTCGGTGAGTACTACCGCAAGGCGTTCACCGCCTACCGCAGCTCCTCGCTGTACCCGACCACCCGCAGCAGCGGCGACGCCGACCGCGACGCCACCCAGCACCGCGTCGCCGACAGCGCCCAGTACCTCGCGGACCGGATGGGCGACGTGCCCGTCCTGGTCATCGGCGCCCTGACGGCGAAGGCCGAGCTGCCGGCGTCGAACCAGGCCGGGATGTGGGGCTCGCTGCTGCCCGCCGCGTGGAGCCTGCAGCTCGCGCTGCGCGCCCGCGGCCTGGGCAGCGCCTGGACGACGCTGCACCTGCAGTACGAGAAGGAGATCTCCGAGCTGCTCGGGATCCCCGACGACGTCCGCCAGGGCGTGCTGCTGCCGGTCGCCTACTACACCGGCGACACGTTCAAGCCCGCGAAGCGCCAGCCGCTCGACACCGTCCTGCACGTGGACGGCTGGTGAGGACCTAGATCGGCAGCTTCCGGAAGAGCGGTCGGGGCACGTGGCGCAGGGCGCTCATCACGAAGCGCATCGGCGCCGGTGCCCAGACCAGCTCCTTCTGGTTGCGCACCGCGTCGACGATCACGTCGGCGACGGCCTGCGGGGTCGTCGCCAGCGGGGCGGCGTCGAGGCCCTCGGTCATCTTCGAGTGCACGAAGCCCGGGCGCACGATCGTCACGGTCACGCCGTGCTCGCGCAGCGCCTCGGTGAGCCCGGTGTAGAACGCGTCCATCCCGGCCTTGGTGGAGCCGTAGACGAAGTTCGAGCGGCGCGCCCGCTCCCCGGCCACCGAGGAGATCGCGACGATCGAGCCGTGCCCCTGGGCCCGGAAGCGCTCGGCGAGCGCGACGCCGGTGGAGACCGTCGCGGTGTAGTTGACCTGGGCCAGCTCGACGGCGTGGTCGACGTCGTTCCAGGCCTTCTCGTTGTCCCCGAGCAGCCCGAACGCGACGACCGCGACGTCGATGTCCCCGCCCGCGAACGCCTTCTTCACGACCTCGGCGTGGGTCGCGATCTCCTTGGCGTCGAACTCGAGGGTCTCGACACCGCAGCCGAGCGCCTCGAGCTCGGTGCGGGCGGCGTCCAGGCGGGGGCCCGGGCGGGCCGCCAGGACCACCCGCAGCGGGCGGTCGGCGGCGAAGGCGCGCACGGTGGCGAGGCCGATCTCGGAGGTGCCGCCGAGCAGGAGGATGCTCTGCGGGTTGCCCACGGCGTCGATCATCGGGTAACAGAACTCCAGGTCAGAGGGTCAGGCGCAGGCGCCGGGACATGTCGGAGGCGAAGACGCCCGCCGGGTCGGCGGCGTCGCGGATCGCCTTCCACTCGGCGAAGTGCGGGTAGCCGGCGGCGAAGGCCTCCGGGGAGGTCCGCGACTCCTTCGCCAGGTAGAGCCGCCCGCCGGCGGCCAGCACCATCTCGTCGAGCTCGGTGCAGAAGCGCGACAGGCCCGGTGCGATCGGGAAGTCGACGGTGATCGTCCAGCCCTTGGTGGGGAAGGACAGCGGTGCGTCGTTGCCCTCACCGAAGCGCTTGAACACGTTCAGCCCGGACTTGTGCGGGGACTGCGCGATCCGCTCCACGATCCGGCGCAGCGCCGCCTCCTCGCCCATCGGGACGACGAACTGGTACTGCAGGAAGCCCTTGGAGCCGTAGACCCGGTTCCAGTCCCCGAACACGTCGAGCACCTGGTAGAAGGCCGTGATGTTCTGCACCGAGCCGCGCTGGCGCCGGGGAGCCTTGCGGAACCACAGCTCGGAGAACGCGGTCAGCGACAGCTTGTTGGCCAGCCCGTTCGGGAAGACGTCCGGGAAGGTCAGCAGCTGCGGCGCGTCGAACTTCAGCGGGTCGGCCCGCAGCTTGTCCGGCAGCTGGTCGACCGTCGCGAGCGAGCCGCGGGTGAGCACCGAGCGGCCCATCCGGGCGCCGGTCGCGGTGGTGTCGAACCACGCGGCGGAGTAGCCGTAGGTGTCGTCGGAGCCGTCGGTGAGCAGCTCCAGCAGCCCGTCGAGGTCGTCGGTGCGGTCGGTGTCGACGACGAAGTACGCCGACTCGGTCCGGTGCAGGCGCACCTTCGCCCGCACGACGACGCCGGTCAGGCCCATCCCGCCGACGGTGGCGCGGAACAGGTCCTCGCCTGGGGTCAGCTCGCGCACCGAGCCGTCCGCGGTCACCAGCTGCAGCCACTCGACGTGGTCGCCGAAGCTGCCCTTGGTGTGGTGGTTCTTGCCGTGCACGTCGGCGCCGATCGCGCCGCCGATGGTGACCTGGCGGGTGCCGGGCAGCACCGGGACCCACAGGCCGAGCGGCAGCGCGGCGCGCATGAGCTGGTCCAGCGAGACGCCGGCGTCGACGTCGGCGACGCCGGTGTCGGGGTCGATCGCGTGGATCCGGTTCATGCCCGGCATGTCGAGGACGACGCCGCCCGCGTTCTGCGCGGGGTCGCCGTAGGACCGGCCGAGCCCGCGGGCGATCACGCCGCGCTCGCCCGCGGTGCGGACGGCCTCGGCCACGTCCTCGGCGTCACGGGGGGTGAGCAGCTGCGCGAGGGTGGGCGCGGTCCGCCCCCAGCCGTGCAGGGACGCGGTCCGGCGCGCCGGGGCGTCGGACCTGGTGCTGGTGGGAACGGTCGTGTCCGTCATCCCGGCCAGGGTAGCGAGACCCCCCGACCGTGACGGGTGCGACCCTGGGCCCGTGCTCGACGAACGGCACGTCCGCCTCCCGCTGCCGCCCGCGCAGCGCCGCGGTGCGACCGCGGGGTGGTACGTGCTGCTCGGAACGGCCTACCTGCTCGGGTCGCTCTGGCTGCAGCGCCGCGTGCTCGCCGACCCGGCGGGGCTGCTGATCGGGCACGTCACCGCCGACGCGGACATGTTCGCGTGGTGGCTGAACTGGTTCCCGTTCGCCGTGACGCACGGCGAGAACCCACTGGTCACGGACTGGATGCACTGGCCGTACGGGCTCAACGCGATGTGGAACACCGCGGTCCCGCTGCTCGGCCTGGTGCTGTCGCCGGTCACCGCGGCGGCGGGGTCCACCGCGGCGGTCAACGCGGGCCTGGTGCTCGGGCCGGTCGTGTCCGGGCTGCTGCTCGTCGCCGCGCTGGGCCCCTGGGTCGGCGGCACCGGCCGCGGGTGGACGGCCCGCGCCGCGGCGGGGGCGCTGTACGCGTTCTCCCCGTTCCACCTGGCGCACGCGATCGCCGGGCACCTCAACCTGACGTGGTCGGTGCTGCCCCCGGTGCTGCTCCTGCTGGCGCACCACCTGTTCGCCCGCGGCCCGCTGCGCCGGCCGTGGCTGCTCGGGGCGCTGACCGGGCTCGCGCTGGCCGGGCAGCTGGTGCTCTACACCCAGACCCTGGCCGTCGGGGTGATCATGCTGGTCCTCACCGCGGTGGTGCTCGCGCTGCGCTTCCCCGGCCGGGTCCGGGCGCAGCTGCCCGGTCTGGTCCGCGCCGGCCTCGCCTGCGTCGGGGTGTTCCTCGTGCTCGGCGCCTACCCGCTGTACCTGGTGCTGGCCGGGCCGAGCCGCCCGCGCTCGGCGATCCGCAACGTGCACGCCACCGGCGGGGACCTGGCGAACCTGCTGGTCCCGACCCGGCTCACCGCGCTGCGCCCGGTCCCGGACGGCACGGGGGAGCACCTGTCCGGCCACATCGGCGAGCAGGGCGGCTACGTCGGGATCGCGCTGCTGGCGCTGGTCGTCGTGGCCGTGGCCGTCGTCCGGTCGACGACGCTGCGGGTCGTCGCGGTCGTCGGGCTGCTGTCCTGGGTCGCCTCGCTCGGCACCTCGGTGGTGGTGCTCGGGGAGTACACGCAGGTCCCGCTGCCGTGGCTGGTGTTCGCCGAGGTGCCGCTGCTCTCGGAGATCGAGCCGGTCCGCATCCAGGTGGTGACGGCGATGTGCGTCGCCGTCGTCGTCGCGCTGTGGATCGACCGGATGCCGCTCGACACCCCGGCGACGCTGGTCGGGGCCGTCTCGCTGACGGCGCTGGCCCTGCTGAGCTGGCTGCCCGCCGACGCGCAGGAGGTCCGGCCCGCGCCGGTCCCGGCGTTCTTCGCCGCGGGGGCGGCCCCGCTGGGCCCGTCCGACGTCGCGGAGATCTACCCGCGGATCACCGCCGCCTGGGACGACGGCGCCCAGGGCCTGCGCTGGCAGGCCGCGTCCGGGCCGGCGTTCCGGATCCGCGGGGGCTACTTCATCGCCTCCGACCCCGACGACGACGTCGTCCTGCAGTCGCGCTGGAACCGCTACCAGGTCGGGGCGCAGTGGGTGGCCGACGGCAAGAACGACCCCAGCGACGCCTACACCGCCGCGGCCCGCCGCGAGCTGGCCGACCTCGGCGTGACCGCGGTGGTGTTCGTCCCCGGGTACGCCGGCGGCGACGAGGCCCGCGCGCTGGCCTGGACCCGCCGCGTCACCGGCGACCCGGGGACGCCCGACGGCGGCGTGCTGCTCTTCCGGCTGCCCGCCTCGGCCCCGGTGGGCTGACCGATCTACCCTGGTCAGGTGACCGGTCCGCGGAGCCCCGAGATCAGGATCTCCGACGCCGACCGCGAGCGTGCCGCGGAGCGCCTGAACCGGGCGATGGCCGAGGGCCGCATCTCGGTCGACGAGCTCCAGGAGCGCCTGTCGGTCGTCTACGGCGCCCGGTTCGGCTCCGACCTGCTGCCGGTGCTGTCCGACCTGCCCGGCGACCCGCTGAACCTGTCCGCGGACGTCCTCGCGACCCCGGTCGGGCCGCCGACGGTGCTGCGCGGCGGCGTCGGCGGGGTCAAGCGCCGCGGCGACTGGGTGGTGCCCGCCCGGCTGCGGGTGCAGACGTCGTTCGGCGCGGTCCTGCTCGACTTCTGCGACGCGCGGCTGCCGATGCCGGTCGTCGAGGTCGAGCTGGAGCTCGGCGCCGGCTCGGCCCGGGTGCTCGTCCCGGAGAACGCCACCGCCGACGTCGACGGGCTCGTCTCCCAGTACGGCTCGGTGCGGTCCAAGGTGCCCGGCCGCTCGGTGCACGGGCGCCCGCACTTCCGGATCTACGGCCGCACCGCGGCCGGCTCGGTGACGGTGCGCACCCGCTACACCTTCGCCGGCCGCCACTTCTGAGCGCTCACCGGAAGCGGCGGCCCTCGTCGCGCCGGTAGGCCCAGCCGACCAGCAGCGCCAGCCCGGCCGTCCACACCACGAACGCGCCCACGGCGAGCCCGCTCGGCGCGCTCCCGCCGAGCGCCCACAGCAGCAGGTCGCGCGCCCCGCGCGTCGGGAGCACCTCGGTCGCCCGGGCCAGCCAGGACGGGAAGATCTCCGGCGGCAGCAGCAGCCCGCCGCCGAAGGCCATCGGGAAGAACGCCAGCTGGGTCACCGGCAGCGCGGCCTTCGTCGGCAGCGAGTAGCCGATCGCGAGCCCGCCGAACAGGAACGGCAGCCCGCCGACCAGCAGCGCCGCCACGGTCAGGGGCAGCCGCGCCGGCGCGACCGTGGCGGGCGTGAACAGCGCCCCCAGCACGATCACCGGCAGCATCCCGAGCAGCGCGAACAGCGCGCCGACCGCGAGCCGGCCCACCACCCGGGCCGACGCCGGCGCGGGCAGGGTGCGCAGGTAGGGGTCCCACGGCTTCTCCCGGTCGTCGGCGACGCCGACGCCGAAGGTGAACAGGAACCCGCTGAGCACGCCGAACAGCGCGAGCTGCGCGACCGATCGCGTCACCTGGACCGGGTCGGAGCCCCAGTCGAACGGCAGCACGAAGAACACCAGGGTCAGCGCCGGGAACAGGGCCGTGGACAGCACGGCCACCGGGATCCGGAGCTGCTCCAGGACCAGGTACCGCGCGTGGGCGGCGGTGATGCTGCTCATCGGGTGCCTCCGGTGAGGGTCAGGAACGCGTCCTCCAGCGAGGCGCGGGCGACGCCGAGGTCGGTGAACGGCACGTCGTGCCGGACCAGGGCGCGGACCAGGGCGTCCGGGTCGGTGGTGTGCAGCACGACGCGGTCGCCGTCGCGTCCGGCGTGCTCGACGCCCGGCAGGTCCGGGACGGCGACGGTGGTGCGGAAGCTGACCCGCCCGGCCCGGACGGCGCCGCGGACGGCGTCGACGTCGCCGTCGGCGCGGATCCGCCCGCCGGCCAGCACGACGACGCGCTCGGCCAGGGTCTCGATCTCGTCGAGGTAGTGGGTGGTGAGCAGGACGGTCCCGCCGTCCTGGTGGAAGGCGCGCACCGCATCCCACAGCGCGCGGCGGCCCTCGACGTCGAGCCCGGTGGTCGGCTCGTCCAGCAGCACCAGCCGCGGCCGGCCCGCGAACGCGAGCGCCAGGGCGAGCCGGCGCTTCTGCCCGCCGGACAGCCCGCCGGCCTGACGGCGCCATAGCCCGGACAGGCCGAAGCGTTCCAGCAGCTCACCGGCCGGGACGGGATCGGGGAAGTGCGCCCCGACGAACCGCACGATCTCCCCGACGCGCAGCGTGTCGGGCAGCCCGGTCTGCTGCGGGGTGGTGCCGAGCGCGACCCGGTTCGCGGCGTCGCGCGGGTCGCCGCCGAAGAGCCGCACGGTGCCGTGGTCCGGGCGGCGCAGGCCGGAGACCAGGTTGACCAGCGTCGACTTGCCGGCGCCGTTCGGGCCGAGCAGGCCGGTGAGGCTGCCGGCCTCCAGGTCGAGGTCGACGTCGTCGAGGGCGACGGTGTCGCCGTAGCGCCGGGTGACGCCGCGCAGCTGCACGGGCGCGCTCACGACCCGACCTCCGACGCCGTCGGGTCCAGCAGGGCCCGCAGCGCGGCGGTGTAGTCCTCGAACGCCCGCCGCCCGGTCCGCGTCAGCTCGACGTAGGTCACCGGGGTGCGGCGCTGGTGGGTCTTGGTGATGACGACGTAGCCGGCGTCCTCGAGCTTGCGCAGGTGGGTCGACAGGTTGCCGGCGGTCATGTCGAGCAGCTCCTGCAGCCGGGGGAAGCTCATGCGGTCCCCCTCCTCGAGCGCGGCGAGGGTCGCGGTGACGCGCAGCCGCGCCTGGGCGTGGATGACGGGATCGAGCTCGGTCATCGCCGGCCCCGCCGCAGCAGCCCGGCGACGACCAGCGACCCGCCGCCGCCCACGGCCATGACCAGGTTGTTCCACGGCAGCGGCGTGAACACCGTGGCCACCGCGACGACCTGCAGCGCGATCCCGAGGCCGAAGTCGGGCCGCGAGCGCCACAGCGCCCCCGTCATCATGTAGATCACGCCCACGACCAGCACGAACAGTGTCGGGAACAGGGCGGCGACGACCGCGGACCCGGGCTCGGTGAGCCGGACGACCCCCACGGCGACCGCTCCGGTCGCGGCCATCGCGACGACCCAGCCGACGCCCAGGCGCGCACCGGCGGTACGGCTGGGCCCGGAGACCCCGCGGTCGATCCGGGACCCCAGCACCGCGCTCACCACCATCCCCCCGGCGACGGCGACCGCCGTGACGATCCCGGCCACGGCGGCGGACCACAGGCCCGAGCCCGAGCCGAACCAGGCGAGCCCGATGGCCACCCAGGCGAGCCCCCAGAGCACGAAGAACGGCGCGAGGTCCGGTGCGTGCCGGGCCTGCTCCCGCTCGACGATCGCGAGCGCCTCGGCGGGCGAGGACGGCGGCTGCTCGTCGAGGTCGGTGGACCTGCGGTCGATCATGGTTCCCCCTGCGAAGTGGTTTGCGTGTGTATCTAGTTTGTACCGCAAAGTGCTTGGCGACGCCAGTGCGCGGGTCCGCGGCCGCCCCGGGGGGAGGGACGCCCCGGCCGTCGCTACCCTCGACGGGTGACCGCCACCGAGCCCTCCCGGGCCGAGCCCCCGGCCGCCGACGCGGCCGACGCGGCCGGCGCGCCCGTGGGCCACGGCCTCGTCCGCCAGCTGGGCAGCTTCGTCGCGATCGGTGTGCTCGCCGCGGTCGTCGACTTCGGCGTCTACCACCTGCTCCTGAACGCCGGCCTCTGGGTGCCGGTGTCGAAGGGCATCAGCTTCATCCTCGGCACGACGACGGCGTACCTGCTCAACAAGCGCTTCACCTTCACCGGTGCGAACACCGGCGGGAGGGCGCGGTTCGCCGGCTTCGTCGCCCTCTACGGCACGACGTTCGCGGTCAACGTCGGCATGAACTCGCTGGTGCTGCACCTGCTGCCGCCGCTGACCTACGACACCAGCCTGGCCTGGCTGGTCGCGCAGGGCACCGCCACCGCGATCAACTTCGTCATGCTCCGCTGGGTCATCTTCAAGGCCTGACCCCCGCATCCACCACGGGCCCCCGGATCACGGGCCTGTTCCCGGGCGTCCACACCTGGTGCAACAGGTGTGGACGGCGGTCAGGGGGTGTGGATGCTCAGGGGGCGCGGTGGAACTGTTCCCTGCGGCCCTGGCGGAGGAGGGTCAGCCAGTCGCGGAAGGCGCGGGGGTCGCGTCTCGTCACCAGGAAGTACCAGGCGAACCTCGGCAGCTCCAGGAGGCCGATCCGCCGCATCCCGGGCTGCGACATCAGGTAGCCGCGGTTGCGGTAGGTGTAGTAGCGCTTGGTCTCGTCGCCCGGGTCCTGCGCGTGCAGCCGCCCGCCGAGCATCGGCTTGAACTCGTCGGAGCCGTAGGGGTGCAGGTAGGTGGCCTGCAGCGCGGTGCCGAAGGGCAGCCCGGAGCGGACCATCCGGCGGTGCATCTCGACCTCGTCGCCGCGCACGAACAGGCGCAGGTCCGGCACCCCGACGACCTCCAGCGTGGAGGCCCGGAACAGGGCGCCGTTGAAGAAGCTGGCGATCCCGGGCAGCAGGTCGTCCGCGCCCAGCGCGGAGCGGGACCGGTGCCAGGTCACGCCGCGGCGCAGCGGGAAGGCGAGCCGGTCCGGGTCGGCCTTGTCGGCGACCACCGGCGACACCGCGGCGAGGCCGTGCCGGCCGGCGACGTCGAGCAGGGTGGCGAGGGTGGACTCGTCGGCGGCGTGGCCGTCGTCGTCGGCCAGGAAGACCCACTCCGCGCCCATCGCGAGCGCGTGCAGCATGCCGAGCGCGAAGCCGCCGGCGCCGCCGAGGTTCGACCAGGAGGGCAGCCACGTCGTCGGCAGCGGGCAGGCCTCGACGGCGTCGCGGGCGGGGCGGTCCGGCCCGTTGTCGACGACGATCAGGTGCGCCAGCGGGTGCGTCTGCTTCGCCATCGCGGCGAGCGAGTCGACCAGCATGTCCGCGCGGTGCCGCGTCACGATGACGCCGACGACCGAGCCGGGCGGCAGCGGTCCGGTCACGAGTGCGTCCGCCCCTTGTAGTGGTCGAGGACCTCCTGCAGCGGCCCGTACTCCTTGATCGTCCCGTGCTCCATCCACAGCGCGGTGTCGCACAGGTCGGCGAGGAACTCGTCGGAGTGCGAGGCGAAGACCAGGATCCCGGAACGGTCGACGAGCTCGTGCAGCCGGCCGCGGGCCTTGTTCAGGAACTCGGAGTCGACGGCGCCGATGCCCTCGTCGAGCAGCAGGATCTCCGGGTCGATGGAGGTGACGACGCCCAGGGCCAGGCGCACCCGCATGCCGGTGGAGTAGGCCCGCAGCGGCATCTCGAGGTAGTCGCCGAGCTCGGTGAAGGCGGCGATGTCGTCGATCCGCGCCTCCATCTGCTTGCGTGTCATGCCCAGGAACAGGCCGCGGATCAGGATGTTGTCGTAGCCGGAGATCTCCGGGTCCATGCCGACGGCCAGGTCGAATACCGGCGCGACCTTGCCGCGGACCAGCGACCGGCCCCTCGTGGGCTCGTAGATCCCGGCCATCAGGCGCAGCAGCGTCGACTTGCCGGCGCCGTTGTGCCCGACGAGCGCGACCCGGGCCCCCTTGTCGAGGCTGAGCGTGATGTCGCGCAGCGCCTCGATGATCGGCACCTTGGACTCGGTCCCGATGCGGCCGCCCGCCTTGCCGAGCACGGCCTTCTTCAGGGAACGGGTCTTGGCGTCGAAGATCGGGAAGTCGACCGCGGCCCGGTCGATGCGGATGGTCGGCGCAGAGGACATCAGGTTCACACCCAGTAGGCGACGCGGGAGCGGTAGTTGCGCAGGCAGACCAGCGCTGCGGTCCACCCGACGACGGTGATGACGCCCGTGACCAGCCAGTACCGGCCGACGATCTCCTGGCCGAGCAGGGGCTGGCGGACGATCTCCACGAAGTGGAACACCGGGTTCAGCTCGACCAGCTGGGCGCGCTCGCGCGCGGCCGGGTTGTCGCTGAGGATGTCGACCGACCAGACGATCGGGGTCAGGTAGAAGACCAGCTGGGTGACGCTGGCGATGATCGGCGGGATGTCGCGGAACCGGGTGGCGAGGATGCCGGCCAGGATCGCGACCCAGGCGCCGTTGACGGCGAGCAGCGCGAACGCCGGGACCGCCAGCAGCGACGAGAAGCCCAGCGGGTGCGGGAACACGACCATCAGCACGACCCAGACGACCAGGTTGTGCAGGAAGAACAGCGTCTGGCGCCAGACGAGCCGGTAGATGTGCAGGCTCAGCGGGGCCGGGAGGAACTTGATCAGCCCCTCGTTGGCGATGAAGACCTCGCTGCCCTCGAGGATGCAGCCGGACACGAAGTTCCAGATCAGCAGCCCGACGGCCACGTGCGGCAGGAACGTCGCCAGCGAGATCTGGAACAGCGCCGAGTACAGGATCCCCAGGCCGAGCGCGATGACGCCCATGCTGATCGAGATCCACAGCGGGCCGAGGACGGAGCGCCGGTAGCGCTGCTTGATGTCCTGCCAGCCGAGGTAGCCCCAGAGCGGCCGCTGCCGCCAGCCCTGCGCGAGATCGGCGAACGCGCGGCGCCAGCTGCGTGGGCTCGACACCTCGGACGGGTCGACGACGTCACCCGGCTCGTTGTCGGTCACGGTCACGGCCACCCGGTGAGGGTACTCAGACGCCGTCCGCGGTCCCGGCAGGGGAGGCCCCGGCCGGGACGGCGCGAAACCGCAGGTCGTCGGCGTCTGTCAGAGGTACTGCCCGGTGCCGCGGCCCATCCCCTCGGGGACACCGCCCTGCTCGGCACCGCCGCCGATGCCCGGCGGCAGCCCGCGGCGCATCTGCTCCAGCTGGGCGCGGGCCGCCATCTGCTGGGCGAACAGCGCCGTCTGGATGCCGTGGAACAGGCCCTCCAGCCAGCCCACCAGCTGGGCCTGCGCGATCCGCAGCTCGCCCTCCGAGGGCGTCGTCCCCTCCTGGAAGGGCAGGCTGAGGCGGTGCAGCTCCTCGCGCAGCTCCGGCGCGAGCCCTTCCTCGAGCTCCTTCACGGAGTTCTCGTGGATCTCCTTGAGCCGCTCGCGCGAGGCCTCGTCCAGCGGGGCCGCCTTCACCTCCTCCAGCAGCTGCTTGATCATCGTGCCGATCCGCATGACCTTCGCGGGCTGCTCGACCATGCTCGCCGGGCTCTGGGCGTCCTCGTCGTCGTCCTGCGGGATCCTCGCCATGCCCACGGGACGGCCGTCGGCGCCGACCACCACGACCCGGTCCTCGGGCGTCTCCTGCTCGTCGCTCATGCGCGTCATTCTGGACCCGCGGGCTCAGGAGTTCACGAGGAGGAGCTTGCCGGTGACGCCGCCGGCGTCGAGCCTGCGGTGTGCGTCGGCCGCGTCGGACATCGCGAATCGCTCGAAGACGACCGGCTTCACCCGGCCTTCGGCGAACAGCGGCCACACGTTGTCCCGGACCCCGGTCACGATCTCGGCCTTGGAGTGCGGGCCGTCGACCGGGCGGCCGCGCAGGCCCATCGCCGAGACGTGCCCGCGCTTGGCGAGCAGGGCGCCGATGTTGAGCTCGGCCTTCACCCCGCCCTGCATGCCGATGATCATCAGGCGGCCGTCGCGGGCGAGCGCGGACAGGTTGCCCGCCAGGCCCTTGGCGCCCATGTTGTCGAGGATGACGTCGGCGCCGTGCCCGTCGGTGGCCTTCTTCAGCTCCTCGGCGATGTCGTCGTGGTAGTCGATGACGATGTCCGCGCCCAGGTCGCGGCAGAACTGCAGCCGGTCGGCGTGCCCCGCGGTGGCCGCCACCCGGGCGCCGAACGCCTTCGCGACCTGGATCGCGTGCGTGCCGATGCCCGACGAGCCGCCCTGGACCAGGAACGTCTCGCCCTCGGCGAGGCGGCCCTCCAGGAAGACGTTCGACCAGACGGTGCACGCGACCTCGGGCAGACCGCCGGCCTCCTCCAGGGAGACGCCGCCGGGGACCGGGAGCAGCTGCGGCGCGGGGACCGCGACCTTCGTCGCGTAGCCGCCGCCGGCGAGCAGCGCGCACACCTCGTCGCCCACCGACCAGCCGGTGACGCCCTCGCCGAGCTCGGCGACCCGGCCCGCGCACTCCAGTCCCAGGATCTCCGACGCGCCCGGCGGGACCGGGTAGTTGCCCTGGACCTGGAGCAGGTCGGCCCGGTTGACGGCCGAGGAGACGACGTCGAGCACGACCTCGCCCGGCCCGGCCACCGGGTCCGGCACCTCCGTCCAGGACATCTGCTCGGGTCCGCCGTACTCCGCCACCGTGATCGCCCACATGGGCGCCGACGGTATTCCCTGGCGCCCCCGACGGCGATCGGAGCACGATCTGCGGCCATGGACGTGCTCCCCGCGCCGATCGACCCGGTGCCCGACCCGTGGCCGATGGCCGGTCTGGTCCTGCGCACCCCGCGCCTGGAGCTGCGCATCGAGGACGACGCGTCGCTGCGCGAGCTGGTCACGGCCGTGCACGTGTCGGGGATCCACCCGGCCTCGGAGATGCCGTTCCGGATGCCGTGGACCGAGGCGGACCCGCGCTACCTGGGTCGCGGGATGCTGCAGTACGCCTGGTCGAACCGGGTGCGTGCGTCACCGGAGTGGTGGACGCTGGCGTTCGTCGTCCGTGCCGGGGGACGCGTGATCGGCCTGCAGGACGTGGTGGGCGACCGGTTCGGCGTGCGCCGCGAGGTCGCGACGGGCTCCTACCTGGTGCGCCACGCGCAGGGTCGCGGCCACGGCACCGAGATGCGGGCCGCGGTGCTGGCGTTCGCCTTCGACCACCTCGGTGCGCACTCCGCCCGGTCGGAGTACACGGCGGGCAACGGCGCCTCCGCGGCGGTCTCGGCGCGGCTGGGCTACCGGCCGGACGGGACGACCACCCTCGTGCAGCGGGGCGCCCGCGTGACCGAGCAGCGGCTGCTGCTGGAGCGCGACGGGTTCGTGCGCCCGGACTGGATGACGGCGGTCGAGGGGTACACGCCTGGTCTCGCGGAGTTCCTGGGGACGGACCGTCCCCGCGCGGACTAGCCCAGGTCGCGCGCGGCGAAGGTGTCGCAGGCGTTCGGGTCGCCGCTGCGCAGCCCGGTGGTGAACCACTTCTCCCGCTGGGCCGAGCTGCCGTGCGAGAACTGCGACTCGTCGACCTGCCCGCCGCCGAGGTTGGTCTGGATGTAGTCGTCGCCGATGCGCGCGGCCGTGTCGAGCGCGGCGTCGATGTCGGACTGCGTCAGCTCGGTGATCAGCGGCCGCCCGGAGTCGCCGGGGACGGTCGTCGCGTGGTCGGCCCAGACGCCGGCGTAGCAGTCGGCCTGCAGCTCCAGGCGGACCGAGCCCGAGGTGGGGCCGGTGTCGTTGCCGGCGCGGCGGTTGGTGCCGAGCAGGTTCTGGATGTGGTGGCCGTACTCGTGGGCCATCACGTACGCCTGCGAGAACGGGCCGCCCTGCGCGCCGAAGCGGGTCTGCAGCTCGCGGAAGAAGCTCAGGTCGATGTAGATCTCGGAGTCGGCCGGGCAGTAGAAGGGGCCGCTGTCGGAGGTCGCCGAGCCGCAGCCGCCGGTGCTCACCCCGCCGGAGAAGAAGTTCGTCCGCGGCCGCTCGAAACCCGAGGAGAACTGTCCCGCCCAGTAGTCGTCGAGGGAGTTGACGACGGCGACGACCCGGCAGTCCGTCGAGTTGTTGGCCGACTCCCCGGTCGCGCAGTTCTGGGCCAGCGACGAGTTGTCCGCCGTCTGGCCCGACCCCACCTGGTCGAGCCCGGGGTACCCGCCACCGGCGCCCATGCCGGAGACGTCGACGCCCGCGAAGTTCGACAGCAGCAGGTAGAGGATCACGCCGACGAGCCCCAGCCCGCCGCCCGCGCCCGCCACCCGGCCGCCGATCCCGCCGCCCCGGCCGCCGCCGGAGCCGCGCAGGTCGTCCACACCGGACGTGTCCAGCCGGGCGTTCTCGTCGAACCGCACGCCGACCTCCTCGAGATGAGCTCCGGCGCATCCCACCACACCCCGGCGCGTCGCACCCGCACCGACCGCACGCTCACCCGTCGGGGCGGGCCCGCCGGCGCGCGGGCGGGGCGCCGTGCGCGGTGCGGAACCGGCGGGCGAAGTAGCCGGGGTCGGGGTAGCCGACCCGTGCGCCGACCTCGGCGACGGGCAGGTCGGTCGACACGAGCAGCCGGCGGGCCTCGCGCATCCGCCGCTCGGTGATCCACTGCTGCACGGTGCGCCCGGTGCCGCGCCGGACGACCGTCGTGAGGTGGCCGGGGGTGAGCCCGACCGCGGCCGCGACGTCGCGCAGCGACAGCGGCCCCGCGAACCGCTCCTCGACGACGGCGAAGACCGCCGCGAGCAGCGGGTCGCCGGACTCGGCCGGGACGTCGTCGACGAGCCGTCCCAGCGCCACGAGCAGCAGGGTGAGGTGGGCGCGGGCGGCCTCGGCGTGGCCGTCGCGCCGGTGGGTCAGCTCGTCGTGCAGCGCGCCCAGCCGCTCCCGCCAGGCGGCGCGGTCGGCGGGCGGCACGGCGAGCCGCTGCCCGCCGCCCCGGTGCCGGCCGAGGAACGGCGCGAGCAGCGGGTGGCCCCGCCAGGACGACGGCGCCACCGCCTCGGCGGGGAAGGTGACCGACCACAGCTCACCGGGCGCGGACGCGGACTCCCCGGCGTGGTCGACCACCGCACCGGGCGCGACGACGAACACGTCGCCCTCGCCGAGCCGCCAGGTGCGCCCGTCGACCCGCTGCACGCACCCGCCGCGCACCACGTGGACCAGCACCAGGAAGTCGTGGGTGTGCGGGCCGTGCACGCGGGGCAGCTCCACCGGCCCGGTCAGGTGCCGCACGGCGATCGGCACCGGAGTGTGCTCGAAGCCGACCCGCGGCACGCCCGAGTTTCGTCCCACCACGGCCACGGATCGTTCCTTGTCCGCAGCTCGGGCGCCGGTCAGGGTGGGGAGCGAACACGAACTGCGTCCGAGGAGCACCGATGACCACCCAGGCCCACACCCCCGCGACGGTCCGGACGCGGCTGCTGCCGGGGTACGACACCGTCGCCCGGCTGGGCGGGGCCGTGCCGGTGTACTGGCGGCTGCTGACACAGGCCGGGATCGGGCCGCGGGACCGGGTGCTCGAGATCGGCTGCGGCACCGGCAACGTCGCGCTCCGCGCGGCGCAGGCCCTGCCCTCGGCGACCGTGACCGGCATCGACCCCGACCCGGAGGCGGTCGCGACCGCCCGCCGGAAGGCGGCGGCGGCCGGGCTCGCCCCGCGCCTCGAGGTGGGGGTCGCCGAACGGCTCCCCCTCGACGACGGCAGCGTCGACCGGGTCCTGTCGTCGCTGATGCTGCACCACGTCGCACCGCAGGCGCAGGTGGCGGCGCTGCGCGAGGCCCGCCGCGTGCTCGCCCCGGGTGGCAGCCTGCACCTGGTGGACCTGGACCACGACCCGCGCACGAGCGGTCGTACGGGGCCCCTGCACCGGGCGCTGTCGGCGCTCGCCCGCCTCGACGGGGCCCTGCGGTCCCGCGGAACCGGGCGGCCCGGCCACGGACCGGGCCACGGACACGCCCCGGGGCACGGCCACGGCCACGGCCACGGCCACGGCCACGGACACGGACACGGCGCGCGGCCGGTGCCGGAGCTGCTCGCGGAGGCCGGGTTCACCGAGGTCGAGGTGGTCGGGCACGGTGCGACGCGGATGGGTGCCGTCACCTACCACCGCGCGGCGGGGTGAGTGGCCGAGCACCGTTACCCTGCCCAGCGGAAGCGTGGCAGAGCGGCCGAATGCACCCGCCTTGAAAGCGGGCGTCCGAAAGGACCGGGGGTTCGAATCCCCCCGCTTCCGCCACGCCGGTCCTGCCGCTCTACGCCCCCGTGTCCGACGGCGGCCCCGCGGCCGGCCGGTAGGTCGCCAGCACCACGCCGGCCGGGGTGACCTCCGTGTCGACGAGCGTCAGGTCCGCCGGTGCCGCCGTCCCGGCGAACAGCTGCCGCCCGGTCCCCAGGACGACCGGGTGGATCATCAGGAACAGCTCGTCGACCAGCCCGTGGGGCAGCAGCGACCGGACGAGCTCGGCACTGCCCATCACGACGAGCGTCCCGCCGGGCCGGCGGCGCAGCTCCGCGACCGCGGCGGGGACGTCGTCGCCGAGCCGGACGGTGTTCGGCCAGGTCAGGTCGGACTCGGGGGCCGAGGTCGCGACGTACTTCACCGGTCCGTTCAGCCCGTCCCGGAACGGGCCGCCGGTCGCGTTCCAGTGGGACAGCATTCCGTCGTAGCTGCGCCGCCCGAACAGCCAGGCGAACTCGCCGCCCATCCGCGCACCCATCGCGGCGCCGAGGCGCTCGTCGCTGCGCGCCGTGGCCCAGCCGCCGTGGGCGAAGCCGTCGCGCGTGTCCTCGTCGGCCCGGCCCGGTCCCTGCACGACCCCGTCGAGCGTCAGGTGCTCGACCACCAGTACCCGCATGGCACTCCTCCCGGTCGCCGGTGACGACCGGGACCGGGAGCGGAACTCATCGCGCGCGGCGCGCGGCGTTGTCGTGCCTGCGGACGGCGAAGTCGTGCGCGACGTCGAGCAGCTCCGACACGAGCGGCCACGTCGTGTCCGGCTCGACGACCGCGACCCAGTGGTACGACGCGTAGACCGGGTGCGGGATCAGCACGTCGCGGGTGGCCGGGTCGGTCCCGGGGTCGGCGGGGAACAGCGCGCGGTAGCGGCGGGTCGGCAGGCCGATGTTGACCCGGTAGGCCCCGGGGCGGTCGAGGGCGGAGGCCGTGTCGTTCACGTCCGAGCGCACGACCGTCGCCCAGCCCTGCCGTGGGCGTCGCTCGTAGTCGTGGTCCGGGTCGTGGATCGCGAACGCGTCCCCGTTGCCCTCGACGATCCGGGTGCCGGGGTACCCGGCGAGTACGGCGATGACCTGCTCGGCGTCCATGGCGCCAGGCGAGCACTCTTCCATGATCATTCGTCCGGTGGGGGTGACGAGCATCACTCCGATTCGGCGACCTCGGCGAGCCGGTCCAGTGAGGCGCGCAGGCTGCCCGACGTCGTCGCGCGGGCGCGCTTCTGGCGGAACGCGTCGTCGGGGTCGAGGCCGGTCCAGTCGTAGGTGCCGGTGACCCGGGTGCGGCCGCCGTCGACGGGCTCCAGCTCCCAGCGCCACAGGTGCCCCGGCGGGGTGCCGCCGGGCTCCGACGGCAGCCACGCGATCCGGCGCCCCTCCTGGAACTCGACGATCCGGTTCTCCCGGACGCCGCCGTGGGTGAGGGTCGTCGTGAAGACGTCGCCGACGGCGCGCACCCGGCCGGGAACGGCCTCGGCGAGGTTGTCGTTGCCGTCCCACTCCGGCTGGCGGACCGGGTCGGCGACGAGCTCGAAGACGCGGTCGGGCGGGGCGGCGATCTCGCGGGCGGCGGTCACGACGGTGGGCGGGGACTCGGTCACCTCCGCAGTGAAGCACCGGCCGGCGGGTCGCGGGAACCGTCGGACCCCGCTGCCACGATCGCGTCATGACCGACCGCGCCGTACCCCCGATGCAGGCCGACGTGCTCACCACGCTGGGCGCCTGGCTGGACTTCTACCGCGCCACCCTGCTCGGCAGGTGCGAGGGGCTCGGCGAGGAGGAGCTGAGGACGGCGTCGGTGCCGCCGTCGTCGCTGACGCTGCTGGGCCTGCTGCAGCACCTGGCCGCCGTCGAACGGCACTGGTTCCGGCAGGTGCTGGCCGGGGAGGAGGTCGGGCCGCTGTACCCGCGCGATCCCGGGACCGGCCACGACGGCGGTCTGGACCTCGGCCCGGCCGGGTCCGTCCCGGCCCGCGCGACCTGGGAGGACGAGGTGGCCCGGTCCCGGGCGGCGGTGGCCGCGGCCGGGCCCGGCGGGACCGGCCTGCTCGACGGGCACCCGGTCTCGGTGCACTGGGTCCTGACCCACGTGATCGCGGAGTACGCCCGGCACGCCGGGCACGCCGACCTGCTCCGGGAGCGGATCGACGGGCGGACCGGCGTCTGACCGGGGGCGTTCCGCGGAACGCGGCTCAGCCGCCGCCGGGGTAGGTGCCGAAGGTCCAGAGGCCGCCCTCGGGGTCGGCGACCGTGCAGGCGCGGGCCGGGCCGCCCGCGGCGAACGACGTCCCGTGCGGTGCCTGCACGACCGTCCCGCCCGCGGCGGGCGTGCGGCGGTGCACCGCGTCGACGTCGTCGGCGGGACAGGCCACGTAGACGGCGCCGCTGCGCAGGCCGGCGTGCACGCCGTCGTCGTGCGCGGTGCCGCCGACCAGCACGGTCCCGCCGCCGGGGCGGGTCAGCTCGGCGTGCACGACGGCACCGCCGTCGCCGCGGACGACGACCTCGGCGGTGAACCCGCCGGCCTCGACGAGGAACCGCACGGCCGCGTCGGGGTCGTCGTAGTGCAGGACCGGCCACACCGTGGAGCGCACGGCCCGGACGGTAGCCCGCTCAGCCGAAGCCGCGGAAGATCCGGTCGGGCTGCAGCTCCGCGTGGTCGGCGTGCGCCGCGAACGCCGTCGCGGAACCGGGCAGGGCGGGGATCTCGGCCGCGGCGATGCGGAACGTGCGGCCGGGCTCGTCGCGCAGGTCGGCCGCGACCACCGGGAAACCGTGGTCGGCCAGCGCGCGCTCGTCCACCACGAACAGGAGCGGGTGGTGCCGGGCCAGCCCGTCGTCCAGCGCGGTCGCGACGACGCGCTCGACCGGCCAGCCGCCGAACAGGTCCTCGACGACGACGTCGATCCCCGCGCGCACCCGGGCGCCGTCCCGGTTCATCGGGGCGATGACCCCGAGCAGCTCGTTCCACGGTCCCTCGCCGGAGTCGGTGCAGGTCCGCACCAGCGGCGGGAGGAACGTCACGGGGAACTCCACCCCGTCATCCTCGCGTGCGGCTCCGGGCATGTGAGCAGCGCACCCGGCGGAGCTCACCCCGCGCGCCGGGCGGCGCGCACCAGCCGTCGCGCCTCCTCGATCTCCGGCGGCGCGGGCACGTCGGGCAGCACCCCGCCGGCCGCGCGCAGCCCGCGCAGGGTGAGCGTCGCCGACCAGTCGGTGGTGGGCAGCCCGGGCAGGCCGTAGAGCCGACGGGCCCAGCGGGGCAGCGTGGTCAGGGCGAGCGTCGACAGGCCGGAGATCCCCAGCCGGACCCCGAGCGGTGCCGCGCCGTGCGGCGCGAACAGGTTCCCGGCGGCGCGGCGGGCCTCGTCGGTGAGCCGCATCCGGGGCCGGACGCGCGCCATGTACGCGGCCATCTCGGCCACCGACGCCGGCACGGCCGCCGGGTCCAGCCCGACCACCTCGGCCGCCCGCACGCTCTCGGCGACGTAGGCGTCGGCCTCGGCCGCGTCGAGCAGGCCGGACCGCCGGGCGACGTCCAGGTAGGACTCGATCTCGGCCGCGTGCACCCAGAGCAGCCCCTCGGGGGCGTCGATGCGGTAGGTCTCGCCGCTGTCCGGGTCGTGCCCGCGCAGGCCGGCGTGCAGGCGCCGGACCCGCGCTCCCGCCCGGTCGACGTCGGGCAGCGGGCCGAAGGTGCGGGTGCCGACGAACTCGACGGTGCGCTGGAAGCGCGCGTAGGACTTCTTCGGGTCGAACAGCGCCGAGTTCTGGTACGTCCCGCGCATGACCCGCGGGTCCAGCGACTGCAGCAGCAGCGCGCGCATCCCGGCGACCCACATGACGGGTTCGAGGTGCACCCGCCAGGTCACCGAGTGCGGCCCGAACAGCCCGTGATCCGCCATGCGCTCCAGGACACCCCGTCCGGGCGCGGGCCGCACGTCGATCACCGGAACCCGGGGGCGCCTCCGGGAGAACCCCGAGGGCAACCCGCACGATCCGGGCATCCTGGAGGCATGCTCCGCCTCGTCCTGAACGTGATCTGGCTGGTCCTGTCCGGCTTCTGGCTCTTCCTCGGCTACATGGTCGCCGGCGTCGTGGCCTGCCTGCTGGTCGTGACCATCCCGTTCGGGATCGCCGCGTTCCGGATCGGGCTGTACGCGCTGTGGCCGTTCGGCCGCGAGGTCGTGCGCCGCCCCACGGCGGGGGCGGCGTCGACCATCGGCAACGTCCTGTGGATCGTGCTGTTCGGCTGGTGGCTGGTCATCGGCCACATCGGCACCGCGATCGCGCTGGCGGTCACGATCGTCGGGCTGCCGCTGGCCTGGGCGAACCTGAAGCTGATCCCGGTCTCGCTGGTGCCGCTGGGCTCGCAGATCGTGGACTCCGGCCGGTACGTGCCGGCCGGTCGTCTCATGTGACGCGGGCGGCCGCCTCCACCGACTTGTCGGCCGTGCGCGGGGCGCGCGGCACGAACACCAGCGCCACGAGCGACACCACGCAGCACCCGACGATGTACCAGCTGATCCCGGTGCTCGACCCGGTGCTCTGCAGGATCGCGGCCGCGATCAGCGGGGCGGGCCCGCCGGCCAGCACGGAGGCGAACTGGTAGCCGATCCCCGCGCCGGTGTAGCGGATGTTTGTCCCGAAGCTCTCCGCGATCAGCGCGGCCTGCGGGCCGTACTGCATGTCGTGGAAGACCAGCGACAACACGATCGCGAGCACCACGAACCCGCCGACCCCGGTGTCGAGCAGCCCGAAGTAGGGGAACGCGAACAGGCCGGTGCACACGATGCCGATGCCGTACATCAGCCGCCGCCCGATGACGTCGGACAGGTGCCCGAACAGCGGCACGCTGACGAGCCCGACCGCCGACGCGACCAGCGTCGCGTTCAGCAGCTGGCCGCGCGGCAGGTCCAGCTGCTTCGTGCCGTAGGTGAGCACGAACGTGATGAACAGGTAGAACGGCGCCTGCTCGGAGATCCGGACGAACGCCGAGGTCAGGATCTCGCGCCACTGCCCGCGCAGCGCCAGCGTGAACGGGTTGCGCACGACCTCCCGCTTCTCCCGGACGGCGGCGAACTCGGGGCTCTCCAGCACCCGCAGCCGGACGTAGAGCCCGACGGCGACGAGCACCAGGCTCACCAGGAACGGGATCCGCCAGCCCCACTCCAGGAACGCCGGCCCGGTCGCCGCCGACGTCACCTGCACCACGGCGGTGGACAGCAGCAGACCGAGCGGCACGCCCATCTGCGGCCAGGACGCGTAGAACCCGCGCCGGCGCACCGAGCCCCACTCCATCGCCAGCAGCACCGAGCCGCCCCACTCGCCGCCGACCGCGATGCCCTGGGCGATCCGCAGCACGGTGAGCAGCAGCGGCGCGGCGACGCCGATGGCGGCGTAGCCCGGCAGCAGGCCGATCAGCGCGGTCCCGATGCCCATCAGCAGCAGCGTGACGATCAGCGACGACTTGCGGCCGAGCCGGTCGCCGTAGTGCCCGAAGACGGCGGCGCCGATCGGGCGGGCGGCGAAGCCGACGAACTGCGAGCCGAAGGCCAGCAGGATGCCGGCGAACTCGTCCTCGCCGGGGAAGAACAGCTGCGGGAACACCAGCGCCGCGGCCGTGCCGTAGAGGAAGAAGTCGTACCACTCGATGGTCGTCCCGACGGTCGACGCGAACACCGCGCGCCGCCGTTGCGACCGTTCGAGATCCGTTGCCTGCGCCATCCGTGTGCCCCCGGTCCCCGGCCCCGTTGCCGACGGCGAGCACTGTCACCCGGAAGTGTTGCGCGAGTCAACGTTTCGACGGGCAACGAACGGGTCTCAGTCCGCGTCGGTCAGGAACGCCACCCCCGCCCGGGCGAGCAGGCCGGGGTCGTGCACCCCGCAGAGCTCGCGCGCGGAGTGCATCGACAGCACCGGGATGCCGACGTCGACGGTCCGGATCCCGAGCCGGGTCGCCATGATCGGCCCGACCGTCGAGCCGCACGGCACGGTGTTCTTCGAGACGAACACCTGGTTCGGCACGTCCGCGGTGCGGCAGGCCCGCTTCCACGCGGCGGCCCCGGGCGCGTCGGTGGCGTAGCGCTGCACCGCGTTGACCTTCAGCGACGGCCCCTGGTTGGGCACCGACAGGTGGTCCGGGTCGTGCTTGTCGAGGTGGTTCGGGTGCGCCGCGTGGGTCACGTCCACCGACAGGCAGCGCGAGCGGGCGAACACCGCGTGCCGCGCGTCGAACCCGCCGGCGAGGCGGGTCAGCACCGTCTCCAGCAGCGGGCCCGCGGCACCGGTCGCGCTGGCCGACCCGATCTCCTCGTGGTCGAAGCCGACGAACACCGGGACCGTGTCCGGCGCCCGCTCCACCGCCGCGAGCAGCGCGCTCACCCCCGCGTGCACCGAGGCCAGGTTGTCCAGGCGCGGCGCGGCGAGCAGCTCGTCGTCGCGGCCGAGCGTGGCCGGCGGGGTGAGGTCGTAGGTGAACAGGTCGTGCGCCGCGACGTCCTGCGGGTCCTCCCCGGCCCGCACCGCGAGGAACTCGACGAGGTCCCCGCCGTCCGGGTCGCCCAGCCCCCACACCGGCAGCAGGTGGCGCTGCGGGTCGAGGGTCAGCCCCTGGTTCACCCCGCGGTCGAGGTGGATCGCGAGCTGCGGGATCCGCAGCAGCGGCCGGTCCACCCGGACCGGGACGACGCGGCCGTCGTAGAGCGCCAGCCGCCCGGCCAGGCCCAGGTCGCGGTCGAGCCAGGAGTTCCACAGCGCGCCGCCGTAGACCTCGACGCCGACCTGGCGCCAGCCGGCCGCTCCCACGTCGGGATTCGGCTTGACCTTGAAGCCGGGGGAGTCGGTGTGTGCCGCGAAGATCCGCAGCGGCGCGCCGGCCCCGGACCCCGGCTCCCACCAGGCCAGGACCGTGCCGTCGCGCACCAGCCAGCGCCCGCCGGGCCCGTCCGCCCACGGCTCGTCCTCGCGCTGCTCGGTGAACCCGGCGGCCGCCAACCGGCGGACGGCCTCGGCCACCGCGTGGTACGGCGACGGGCTCGCGGTCAGGAACGAGGCGAGATCACGTGCAGCGTCGGTCACGTGGGGCATCCTGGCACCGATGACCGACAGCTTCGACGTGGTGGTGGTGGGCGCGGGGTCCGCCGGCTGCACCCTGGCGGGCAGGCTCGCCGCGCGCGGGGTGCGGACGGCGCTGGTCGAGGCCGGGGAGGTGGTCGTACCGCCGGACTCCACCCCGATCGCCTCGCTCGCCGCGACCGCGCCCGGGCACGTGCTCAACTGGGCCTACCGGGCGACGCTCTGCCAGGGACGCGAGTGCACCGTCCCCCGTGGACGGGTGCTGGGCGGCTCCGGCGCCATCAACGGCGGCTACTTCGTCCGCGCGGTGCCCGCCGACTTCGCCGACTGGGCCGTCCCCGGCTGGTCCTACGACGACGTCCTGCCCCACTACCGGCGCCTCGAGCGCGACCTCGACTTCTGCACGTCCGACCGGCACGGCGACGCCGGACCGCTGCTGATCTCCCGGCCCGCGGGGCGGCTGCGCGCCGCGGTGACCGACCCGTTCCTCGCCGCCTGCGTCGCGCTCGGCCACCGCGAGGAGCCGGACAAGAACGCCGGCGGCCCGCCCGGTGCCGGACCGATCCCGACCAACGCCGTCGACGGCCGCCGGGTCAGCGCGGCCACCGCGTACCTGCCCCCGCCCTGGGGGAACGCGGAGTGGCAGGACTCGCTGACCGTGTTCGGCGGGACGCCGGTCGAGCACCTGGTCCTCGACGGCGACCGGGTCACCGGGGTCCGGGCCGGCGGGCGCGTCCTGCACGCGGGCGAGGTCGTCGTGACCTCCGGTGCGGTCGGCAGCCCGGCGCTGCTGCAGCGCTCGGGGATCGGGCCGGAGGACACGCTGCGGGCCGCGGGCGTCGCCGTCCGGCACGAGCTGCCCGGGGTCGGGCGCGGCTGGTCGGACCACCCGTCGGTGTTCCTGCCGCTGCGCAGCGGGCTGCCCGACCCGCCCGCCGACGCCGTCGCCGCGCAGGCCGCGCTGAACCTCGACTCGGGCAGCGACCCGGCCGGGGACCTGGAGATCCTGCTGTTCGCGCACCCGTTCGCCCCCGGCGGGCCCGCGCACCTGATGTGCGCGGTGCAGCACCCGGACAGCCTCGGGATGCTCGCGATCACCTCGCCCGACCACGACGACCCGCCCCGGCTCGACTTCCGCTACCTGCGCACGGTCTCCGACCGGCACCGGATGCGGGCGGCCGTGCGGACCGGGGCGGAGATCCTGCGGGCCGCCGGGTGGGACCGCGCCGGCCCCGACGACGGCGGCCCCGCCGGCTGGGAGCTGGGCAACGACGCCCGGCTCGACGGCTGGATCCTCGACCACCTGACGACCTCGGTGCACCTGTCGGGCAGCGCCGCGATGGGGACCGGGCCGGACGCCGTCGTCGGGCCGGACCTGCGGGTGCACGGCCTGGCGGGCCTGCGGGTGGCCGACACCTCCGTGCTGCCCCGCGCGCCGCGGCGCGGTCCGGCCGCGACCGCGATCATGATCGGGGAACGCGCCGCCGACCTGGTGTGCGGCGCCGAACCGGGAGGTACCGATGCGTGACGAGGTCACCGTCCACATGCGCGCGCCCGCGCAGCGGATCTGGGAGCTGGTCTCCGACGTCCGCAACACCGGGCGGTTCTCGCCCGAGACCGTCGACGCGCAGTGGTGCGACGGCGCGACCGGCCCCGCCGTCGGCGTCCGGTTCCGCGGGAAGGTCGTGCGCAACGGCCGCGGCCCGACCTACTGGTCGCAGTGCCGGATCACCGCCTGCGAGCCGGGGGCCGAGTTCGGCTTCGTCGTGCTGCTGCCGGGCGGGCGTCCGGTCAACCACTGGCACTACCGGTTCGTCCCGGCCGGGGACGGCACCGACGTCACCGAGTCGTTCCGGATGGAGGCCTCGCTCGGCACCCGGATCTACTGGGCACTGGCCGGGTGGGCCCGCGGGCGCACCAACCGCGAAGGGATGCGGAGGACCCTGGAGCGGATCCGCGAGGTCGTGGAGGATCCCGGGGCATGATCCGAGCCGCCCGCGTCACCGACGTCGCCGCCCTGCGCGCGATCGAGCGTGCCGCGGGCGAGCCGTTCCGGGCGATCGGGCTCGACGTCGTCGCCGACGACGAACCGCCGCCCGCCGCCCTGCTGGCCGCGTACGTGGCGGCCGGCCGGGCCTGGGTCGACGAGCGCGGCGGCCGCCCCGTCGGGTACCTCATCGCCGAGGTCGTCGACGGCTGCGCGCACGTCGAGCAGGTGTCGGTGCTGCCCTCGGAGCGCGGGCGGCGGATCGGGGAGGGGCTCGTCGAGCACCTCGCCGGCTGGGCCCGCGACCGCGGTCTGCCCGCCCTGACCCTGACCACCTACCGGGACGTGCCGTGGAACGGCCCGCACTGGGTACGGCTGGGGTTCCGGGAGCTGGTCGTGCTCGGCCCGGGGCTGCGGGCGATCCGCGAGCAGGAGGCCGCCCGTGGGCTCGACGTGTGGCCGCGCCTGGCGATGCGCCGCGAGCTGGCCGGTTCCTGACGGTCCCCGGCCGTAGGGTCGCGACCATGAGCAACCCGTTCCTGGCCCTCAGCGCGCTGCCGTGGGGCCTGCCCGACACGACCGCGATCACCGACGAGCACTACCTGCCCGCGTTCGAGGCCGGGACGGCCGAGCAGCGCGCCGAGGTGGCCGCGATCGTCGACGGCGGGGAGCCGACCTTCGAGAACACGGTCGTCGCCCTGGAGCGGTCCGGGGCGACCCTGGACCGGGTCGCCCGGCTGTTCTTCACCCGGGTCTCGGCCGACTCCTCGCCCGCCGTGCGCGAGATCGAGGCCCGCGTCGCGCCGCTGCTCGCCGCGCACGCCGACGCGATCGCCCTGGACCCGGGCCTGTTCGCCCGGGTCGACGCGCTGCACTCCCGGCGCCACGACCTGGGGCTCGACGCCGAGTCGCTGCGCCTGCTGGAGCGCCGCCACCGCGACATGGTGCGCGCCGGGGCCCGGCTCGGCGGGGCCGAGCAGGCCCGGCTGCGCGAGCTGAACGGTGAGCTGTCCGCGCTCACGACCGCGTTCGGCGCGGCGCTGCTGGCCGGGGCGAACGCCGCGGCCGTGCACGTCACCGACCGGTCGCGGCTCGGCGGCCTGTCCGACGACGCGGTCGCCGCCGCGGCGGCCGCCGCCACCGAACGCGGCCACGACGGCGGCTGGCTGGTCACGCTGGTCCTGCCGACCGCCCAGCCGGTGCTGGCCGTGCTCACCGACCGCTCGCTGCGCGAGGAGATCTTCCGGGCCTCGACGACCCGCGGCCAGGACGGCCCGCACGACACCCGGGCCACCGTCCTCGCGATCGTCCGGCTGCGCGCGGAGCGGGCCCGGCTGCTCGGCTACCCCGACCACGCCTCCTACGTCATCGACGACGCGACCGCGGGCTCGGCGGCGGCCGCCGTGCAGATGCTGGAGTCCCTGGTCCCGGCCGCGGTGGCGAACGCCGACCGGGAGGCCGCCGAGCTGGGGTCCGGGCTGGAGCCCTGGGACTGGGCCTTCGAGGCCGAGCGGGTCCGCCGCGAGCGCTACGCCGTCGACGACGCCGCGCTGCGCCCGTACCTGGAGCTGGACCGGGTGATCACCGACGGCGTGTTCCGTGCCGCGTCCGGGCTCTACGGGATCACCTTCACCGAGCGCACCGACCTGCCCGCCTACCACCCCGACGTCCGCTGGTGGGAGGTCCGCGACGCCGACGGCGCCGAGCTCGGCCTGTTCGGCGCGGACCTGTGGGCCCGCCCGTCCAAGCGCGGCGGGGCGTGGATGAACTCCCTGGTCGACCAGTCGTCGCTGCTGGGGACGAAGCCGGTCGTGCTGAACACGCTCAACCTGAACAGGCCGCCGGCCGGGGAGCCGGCGCTGCTGACCCTCGACGAGGTCCGGACCCTGTTCCACGAGTTCGGCCACGCGCTGCACGGGCTGTTCTCCGCCGTGGCCTACCCGACGTTCTCCGGGACCTCGGTGCCGCGCGACTTCGTCGAGTTCCCGAGCCAGGTGAACGAGATGTGGCTGGAGGACCCGGGGATCCTGGCGTCCTTCGCCCGCCACCACGTCACCGGCGAGCCGCTGCCCGCCGACCTGCTGGCCGCGTCGCAGGCGGCGCGCGGGTACGGTGAGGGCTTCGCGACCACGGAGTACCTGGCCGCCTCGCTGCTGGACCAGGCCTGGCACCGCCTCTCGCCGGAGGAGGCCGCCGGGGTCACCGACGTCGTCGCGTTCGAGCAGCAGGCCCTGGAGGCGGCCGGCGTCGCGCACCCGCTGGTCCCGCCGCGCTACCGCACGACCTACTTCAACCACGTGTTCGGCAGCGGGTACGCGGCCGCGTACTACTCCTACATCTGGGCCGAGGTGCTCGACGCGGACACCGTCGCCTGGTTCGGCGAGCACGGCGGGCTGCGCCGGGAGAACGGCGACCGCTTCCGGCGCGAGGTGCTCTCCCGCGGCGGTGCGGTCGACGCGATGGAGGCCTACCGCTCCTTCCGGGGGCGCGACCCGGAGATCGCGCCGCTGCTGGAGCGCCGCGGCCTGACGGTCTGAGGCACCGCGACCGCCCGCCGTCCGGTGGGGAGCGCCGGGCGGCGGGCGGTCGGGTGCGGTGGCGCTACTTGTACTGGCGCATCCAGGCGACCCGCATCTCCGACGGCTCCGGCGAGCCGCCGTCGGGGAAGTAGTCGAGCTGGATGGTGGCGTGCATGGGACCCGGGGGCAGGGTCTGCGGGTCGGTCGACCGGAACCACTCGACGCCGTCGATGTAGCCGACGATCGCGTCCGGGGTCCACTCCACGGCGTAGTTGTGCCACTGGGTGATGTCGATCTGCTTCTTCGCGTCCTTCTGCGAGTTCGAGCTGCCGTAGTGCAGGAAGAAGGACACGTCGTCCGCGGCGCTGTTGGTCTCGGCGAAGTCGATCTCGCCGCCCTCGGGCCAGGACACCTCGCTGGGCCACAGCAGCAGTACCGGGTGGTACTGCTTGTCGCCCTTGGGGAACTGCGCGCGCATCTCCCACTTGCCGTACTTCTGCGGGGTGCCCCAGGCCATGCCGCCGGTGTTGCCCTGCGAGTCGCCGCGGATGACGAGGTTGCCGTTCTCCACCGTGATCGCGTCCGGGGTGCGGCGGCCCTGGCCGTCGTGGCCCGGCCCGTCGTAGGCCGACCAGCCGCCGCCGAGGGCGGAGCCGAGGAACTCGTCGCCGCCGATGGCCTGCCAGCCCATCTTCAGCGCGGCCTGGACGCCCTCGCCGGCGACCTGCACGGCGCCCGCGACCGGTCCGGCGGACCCGGCGTCGGAGGAACCGGCCGAGCCCGCGGTGCGGGCCCGCTCCGCGGCCGCGCGACGGCGCTCCTCGGCGCGGCGCTCGGCGGCCTCCTGTGCGGCGAGCGCCTGCCCGATCTGGCCCGAGGCGCCCTGCGCGGCGTCGCCGAGGGCCGAGCCGCCCCCGTTCGCGAGCACCGGGCCCGCGGTCAGCGCGGTGTCCGAGGACGACCGGCGCGACGAGTCGTTCACCAGCGCGGCGGACAGCGACGGGTCCTCGGTGCCGGGCTGCAGCAGCGTCAGCACCATCGCCGCGGCCATCACGGCGGCCGCGCCGATCCCGAGCGGGGCGAAGCGGCGGACCCGCGAGCGCGGCGCGGCGCCTCGGTCGACCACGACGACCGACCCGGTGCCGGAGAGCTCCGTGTCCTTCTCGTGCAGGCCCGCGATCGCACCGCCGGTGATCTCGGTGCGCGGGGCGGGCACTGCGGCCGTGCCGCCGGTGCCGGTGGCGGGGGCCGCCTCCGCGCCGCCGAAGAGCTCCACACCGGACAGCGGGAGGCCGGATCCGCCGTGGCGCGGCGCCCACGGGCTCGGGTCGGCCGCGGCCGTGCGGTCACCGGCGGCGGGGGAGCCGGCCACGACGCCACCGGTGGGGGAGCCCGCCGCAGCGGCACCGGTGGTCGTCGTGGTCGTCGGGGGTGGCGCCGTGCGCCGGTGGGAGCCGGTGCCTCCGGTGGTGTCGGCCGGGATCTCCCCGGCGGCCTCGTGGGCGCGGTGCCGCCCGGAGGCGGTCACCCGGCCCTCCAGCAGGGTGGCTGCGGGCACGGCGGACCGGGCCGCGTCGTCCGCGGGGGCGGACGGCACGGCGTGCCTGCCCCGGGGAGACGGCACAGAGGGGGAGCTGTGCTCGGCGGCGAGTCGCGCGATCAGGTCGCGGGGGTCGACCTGATCAGCCGCAGCGGAACTCTTCCGTCGCATGAGGAGGGACTCTAGGTAGGGTGACCGAGTGTGAACACCCTCGCTGAGAAGGGTGGTTGCGCCTCCGCGCCGACAGGTCGTCGGGGAGCGCCGACGAGCATGATCCCGCCATTTCGGCAGTAATGCTGCGCCGAACGGAGCATCAAGGTTCTCAGCATCACTCGTTCGGAGTACATGCACGCACCGCGTCGCACCGTTAGCCGATTGTGACCGGCTGCCCGTCGCGCAACAGTGGTCGCGCTCCCCCGAGCTCCCCGCTCCCCGAACCCCCGCAGGACCTGTGAACGATCACGCTCCCCCCGTCGTCCCGTCCCTCCCCATCCCCGCGCCCCGGCGCGAGGTCCGCCCGCTCGGCGTCCTGCTGGCGCTGTCGCCGTCGCCGGGCACCGTCGCCCTCGGCCGCGGGCTGCGCCAGGACCTCGCCGTCGAGGGCGTGGACCTCGTCGTCGCCGCCGACGGCATCGAGCTGCTGGACACCCTGCGTGCCCGCGGCGCGGACCTGCTCGTCCTCGACATGGAGCTGCCCGGCCCCGAGCCGTCCGTGCTGCTCGGCGCCGTCCAGTCGGAGTCGCCGCACACGCCGGTGATCACCGTCGTGCCGCGCGAGCGGCGCGCCGGGGTCCTCGGCATGCTGCGCGGCGACCGCGACGACTTCCTCGTCCGCCCGTTCGTCCCCGACGAGCTCGCCGCCCGGATCCGGCTGCGGCTGCGTGCCGCCGCGGGCCTGCCCGCGCCGACCGTGCTCGGGCACGGCGGCCTGTCGGTCGACGTCGACGCCGGGCAGGTGCTGGTCGACGGCCGCCGGGTCGCGCTGTCGCCGACCGAGTACGCCCTGCTGCTGGCCCTGGCCGAGCACGCCGGCGAGCCGGTCGCGCTCGACGACCTCGCCCGCCGGGCCTGGTCGGAGCCGGTCTCGGCGAACCTCGTGCAGGTGTACGTGTCCTACCTGCGCCGCAAGATCGGGCCGGAGCGGATCCGGACGATCCGCGGGCACGGCTACCAGCTCGACGGCTGAGCGCTCACCCGAGCGGGAACGACGAGGCCGCGTCGAGCAGCAGGTCGTTCTCCTCCGGCGTGGACACGGTCACCCGCACCCCGTCGGAGGCGAACGGACGCACGATCACCTTCCGCTCGCCGCAGTGCGCCGCGAACTCGGCGGACCGCCCGCCGAGCGGCAGCCAGACGAAGTTGGCCTGGCTCCCGGGCACCGTGAGGCCGTGGCCGCGCAGCCCGGCGGCGACCCGGTCCCGCTCGGCGACCACGGCGGCGCAGCCGGCGAGGATCTCCTCGCGGTGCTCCAGCGCGGCGATCGCGCCCGCCTGGGCGACCGAGCTGACCCCGAACGGCGGCGCGACCTTGCGCAGCGCCGTCGCCACCTCCTCCGAGGCCAGCGCGTACCCGACCCGCAGCCCGGCCATCCGGTAGGCCTTGGAGAAGGTGCGCAGCACGACCAGGTTCGGGTGCGAGTCGAGCAGCGGCCGCCCGCTGACGGCGTCGGGGTCGGTGACGTACTCGGTGTAGGCCTCGTCGAGCACGACCAGCACGTCGGACGGCACGGCGCCCAGGAAGCGGACGAACTCGTCGCGGTGCACGGCCGGACCGGTCGGGTTGTTCGGGCTGCACACGAACACCACCCGGGTCCGCTCGGTGACCGCGGCGGCCATCGCGTCCAGGTCGTGGCGGAAGGCGTCGTCGAGCGGGACGGTCCGGATCTCCGCCCCGCCGATCTGCGTCACGATCGGGTACGCCTCGAACGACCGCCAGGCGAACAGCACCTCGTCGCCCGGGCCGAGGCAGGCGACCTGCACGAGCTGCTGGCACAGGGTGACCGACCCGCAGCCGACGGCGACCCGCCCGGGGGCCAGGTCGTGCAGCTCGGCTATCCGTGCGGTCAGCTCGACCACGCCCAGATCGGGGTACCGGTTCCCGCCCGCGGCGGCGCGGGCGATCGCCTCCAGCACCGCGGGGGCGGGCGGCTCGGCGACCTCGTTGCTGGCCAGCTTGATCGCCCCGGGGACCGTGCGGCCCGGCACGTACGCGGGCAGGGTGTCCAGATCGGGACGGATCAGCGTCATGACGGCAACGGTAGCTCCCGGGGGTCGAAACGCGGGGCCCTGCTCTGGTTGAGTGACGCCATGACGACGACCGCTGTCCGGACCGAGGGCGTCCTGCTGACCGACGGGGGCGAGCTGCGCCTCACCGTGGCCGACCCCGACGGTCCGGTCCGGGGCGGGGTCGTCGTGCTGCAGGAGGCCCGCGGGGTCACCGACTCGATCCGGCTGCTGGTCACGGGCCTGGCGGCCGACGGCTGGCTGGCCGTCGCCCCGCACCTCTACCGCGACGCACGCGACGGCGGCGACCTCGCGGGGGGCTCCGACGCCGAGGTCGCCGAGCACGTCGGCAGCCTCGACCCGCGCCAGGTGATGGACGACTGCGACACCGCGTTCGGCTGGTTGGGTGACAACGGCATCGAGGCCGACCGGATGGGCGTGCTCGGGTTCGACCTCGGCGGCACGGTCGCGCTGCACGTGGCGGCCAACCGCACGCTGGGTGCCGCCGTGACCGTGGCCGGTGGGGCCATCGAGACCTCGCCCTGGTCGAGCCTGCCCGCGCTGGTGCGGACCGCGCCCGAGCTGACCTGTCCCTGGCTGGGCATCTACTCCGAGGACGGCGACACCGCGGCCGTCGCCCGGCTGCGGGAGGCGGCCACCTCGTCGGGGGTGGCGACCGACGTCGTCGTCTACCCCAGCACCGGCTACCGCTTCGACGACGACCCGGACGCCGCGGCCGAGGCCTGGCAGCGGGTCCTCAACTGGTTCGACGCGCACCTGCGCTGACCGGGGCGGCGAAGGCTCCGGCCCGGGCCGCGGCCGCGGCCACGAGGGCCGCGCGACGCGCGTCCGCGACGCCGGGCTGCTCCCCCCGGGTGAGCAGCTGGTGGTACAGCGGGGCGGACACGGCGCGCACGACCGCGGCCGCGTCGGTGTCCGCGGGCAGGTCGCCGCGCGCGACCGCGTCGGTGACGCACGGCTCCCAGACGGCGGTGCGCGCGTCGTAGAAGCGGCGCAGCGCGCGTGCGGTCCCGGCGTCGTCGACGGCGGCGCAGATCAGCGCGGTGAGCAGCCGGCCCTGCCGCGGGTCGGTGAGGGTGGACCGGACGAGCCCGGCGTTGGCGAGCAGGTCGTCGTCGAGGTCGCCGGTGTCGGCGCGCGGCGCCGAGGTCTCGACCATGTCCGACACCAGGTCCTCGAGCACCGCGGCGACGGTGCCCCAGCGGCGGTAGACGGTCGTCTTCCCGACCCCGGCGCGGCGCGCCAGCCCGGCGAGGTCCAGGCCCGGCAGCCCGAGCTCGATCAGCGCGTCGCCCGCCGCGGCCAGTACGGCGGCCCGGACTCGCGCCGTCCGGCCGCCCGGCCTGCTCATCTCTGGTGCCACATCCCGACTCTAGCCCCCGTGACGGGACCGGGGTTCCGTTTGGCTGCCGTGAGGGATACCTTCTAACGGAACCATAGAACCGTTAGGAGCGTGGCATGGAGTACCGACGACTGGGGCGCAGCGGCCTGCAGGTCCCCGTCCTGAGCCTGGGCGCGGGCACGTTCGCGGGCCGGGGCGCGCTGTTCGGGGCGTGGGGCTCGCTGGACGTCGCCGGCGCGCGCCGGATGGTGGACCGGTGCCTCGACGCGGGGGTGACCCTGTTCGACACCGCCGACGTCTACTCCGACGGGGCGTCGGAGGAGGTGCTCGGGGCGGCGCTGCGGCACCGCCGCGACGAGGTCCTGATCTCGACCAAGGCCGGCCTGCCGACCGGGCCCGGGCCGAACGACGGCGGCACCTCGCGGCACCACCTGGTCCGCGCCGTCGAGGACGCGCTGCGCCGGCTGGGCACCGACCACATCGACCTGTTCCAGCTGCACGCCCACGACGCGGGCACCCCCACCGAGGAGGTCCTCGCGACCCTCGACGGCCTGGTCCGGTCCGGCAAGGTCCGCTACACCGGCGTCTCGAACTTCCCCGGCTGGCAGCTCATGCGGTCGGTGCAGCTCGCCGACCGCCACGGCTGGCCGCGCCCGGTCGCGCACCAGGTCTACTACTCGCTGGTCGGGCGCGACTACGAGTGGGACCTCATGCCGCTGGGCCACGAGGAGGGGGTCGGGGCGCTCGTGTGGAGCCCGCTGGGCTGGGGGCGGCTGACCGGCCGCATCCGGCGGGGCAGCCCGCTGCCCGCCGGGAGCCGGCTGCACGCGACGGCCGACGCCGGTCCGCCGGTCGCGGACGAGCTGCTCCACGACGTCGTCGACGTGCTCGACGAGATCGCCGCCGAGACCGGCCGCGCGGTGCCGCAGATCGCGCTGAACTGGCTGACCACCCGGCCCACCGCCGCGTCGGTGATCGTCGGGGCGCGCGACCCGGAGCAGCTGGAGCAGAACCTCGGCGCCGTCGGGTGGCGGCTGGACGACGACCAGCTCGCCCGGCTCGACGCCGTCTCGCGCCGGCCTGCGCCGTACCCGCACTTCCCCTACGAGCGGCAGGAGGGCTTCGCCCGGCTGGCGCCGCCGATGGCCGGCCGGACGGCCTGACACCCGCCCGCCGCCCGCCGCCGCCCGCCGGTGGTGTGGCCGCCCGCCACCGGGGTCCCGGCCGGGTGTCGTCACATCACTGGTGCGGGGGCGGCCCGGTCGGGGAAGCTGAGGCCATGTCGTCAGTGCAGACCGTGACCGACCCGGACACCCCCGAGCTGCTGTGGAGCCCGGACCCGGAGCAGGTCCCGCACACCGAGATCGTGCGGTTCGCGACCTGGGCCCGCGACGAGCGCGGGGCGCCGCTGTCCGACGTCACCGACTACGCGCAGCTGCACGAGTGGTCGGTCACCGACCTCGAGGGGTTCTGGGCCGCGGTCGCGGAGTACTCCGGCGTGCTGTTCCACGACCGCCCGACGGCCACGCTCGCGTCGCGGGACATGCCCGGGGCGCGGTGGTTCCCCGGCGCGACGCTCAACTACGCCGAGCACGCCCTCACCCCCGGCCCCGGCCGCGCCGACGACGACGTCGCCGTCGAGTTCGTCCGCGAGGACGGCCTCGAGCGCACCGTCACCCACGCCGAGCTGCGCGACCAGGTCGCGCGCGCCCGCGCCGGGCTCGTCCGGGCCGGGGTCGGGCAGGGCGACCGGGTCGTCGCGCTGGCCCCCAACAGCGTCGAGACGCTCGTCGCGTTCCTGGCGACGGCCAGCCTCGGCGCGATCTGGTCGTCCTGCTCGCCGGACTTCGGCGCGCGCGCCGTGCACGACCGCTTCGCCCAGATCGAGCCGGCCGTGCTCGTCGCGGTCGACGGCTACCGCTACAACGGCAAGGGCTTCGACGTCCGCGAGAACGTCGCGAATCTGATGCGCCAGATGCCCTCGCTGCGCGCGACCGTGCTCGTCGGCTACCTCGACGAGCAGGCCACGCTCGACGGCACCGTCCCGTGGGCGGAGTTCACCGCGCAGGCCGCGCCGCTGGAGTTCACCGCCGTCCCCTTCGACCACCCGCTCTGGGTGCTCTACTCCTCGGGCACCACCGGCCTGCCCAAGGGCATCGTGCACTCGCACGGCGGCATCGTCGTCGAGCACCTCAAGGCGATGCGCCTGCAGCACGGCCTGGGGCCGGGGGAGCGCTTCTTCTGGTTCACCACGACCGGCTGGATGATGTGGAACTTCCTGGTCGGCGGCCTGCTCGTGGGCGCGACCATCGTGATGTTCGACGGCAGCCCCGGCCATCCCGACCTCGGGGCGCTGTGGGCGCTGGCCGCGAAGCACCGGGTCACCCTGTTCGGTGTCTCCGCCCCCTACGTCCAGTCCTGCATGAAGGCCGGCCTGCGCCCCGGCGACGACCACGACCTCTCCGCGATGCGCGCGCTCGGCTCCACCGGCGCCCCGCTGTCGGTGGAGGGCTTCCGCTGGATCGGCGACGCGGCCGGGTCGCACATCCAGATCTGCTCGGTCTCCGGTGGCACCGACGTGTGCGCCGCCTTCCTGACCAGCGCCCCGACGGTGCCGGTGTGGCTGGGGGAGCTGTCCTGCGCGGCGCTCGGCGCCGACGTCCGCTCCTGGTCCGAGGACGGCTCCGACCTGCTCGACGACGTCGGCGAGCTGATCATCACCACGCCGACGCCGTCCATGCCGGTCATGTTCTGGAACGACCCCGACGGCACCCGCCTGCGCGAGTCCTACTACGAGGACTTCCCCGGCAACTGGCGCCACGGCGACTGGGTCCGCCGCACCCCGCGCGGCTCCTACGTCATCTACGGCCGCTCGGACTCCACGCTCAACCGGGGCGGGGTCCGGATGGGCACCGCGGACTTCTACTCGGTCGTCGAGAACTTCGAGGGCGTCGCCGACTCCCTGGTGATCGACACCACCGCGCTGGGGGCCCGCGAGGAGGGCGCGCTGCTCTGCTTCCTCGTGCTCGACGACGGCGTCTCCCTCGACGACGTCGAGCCCGCGCTGCGCACGGCGCTGCGCAAGGAGCTCTCGCCGCGGCACGTCCCGGACCGCTTCATGGTCGTCGACGCGGTGCCGCGCACGCTGAACGGGAAGAAGTGCGAGGTGCCGGTGAAGAAGATCCTCTCCGGGGCCGCCCCGGAGAAGGCGGTCTCGGCCGGCGCGCTGCAGAACCCGGACTCGCTGGCCCCGTTCGTGGCGCTCGCAGGCTCCTGACCTGCGACGGACCGGGGCCCCGCCGGTGCGGGGACCCCGGTTCGATGGCGGGGGAGTGCCCGTGTACTGTTGTCCTCGCTGGTGGCCGTCAGGCACCGGGGAGGCTTCGCCTAGTCTGGTCTATGGCGCCGCACTGCTAATGCGGTTTGGGGTAACCCCCCATCCCGGGTTCAAATCCCGGAGCCTCCGCACCGGCACGGCGGCGGGTAACCGGTCGCCGGCCGACAACTGAACACTGCTAGGCTGAACATCAGCTACTGCGCCCGTAGCTCAACGGATAGAGCATCTGACTACGGATCAGAAGGTTAGGGGTTCGAATCCCTTCGGGCGCACAACAGAAGCCCCCGGTGATCACTCACCGGGGGCCATTCTCGTGTGCGGCGATCCGGGCGACCGCGTCGACGGCACCCGTCCGGTGGACATCGACCTGCGCTCGTGACCCCGCCGGGAGCCCTAGGGTGGGTGCTCGACAGGCCACGGGCAGGAAGGACGTCCATGTCGTACCCCACCCCTCCGTCCCGGTCGGCCGGGGACGGCCGGATCGCGGCGATCCTGGCCCACCTGTCCGCGCCGATCGCGGCCGTGTTCAGCGCGGGGCTGCTCAGCCTGCTCGGGCCGCTGATCGTCTGGCTGGTGAGGAGGGACGACCCGTTCGCCCGCCGGGCCGCCGCCGGAGCGTTCAACTTCAACCTGACGTTTTGGGCGCTCTACGTGCTCAGCTGGATCCTCATCGCGACCCTGTTCGGTGCCGTCATCGGCATCCCGCTGATGATCATCCTGTTCGTGGTGTCCGCGTGGTGCCACGTCAAGGGTGCGCTGCGGGCGTCGCGCGACCGGGTCTACGACTACCCGTTCCAGATCCACGTCCTGTCCTGACCCGGGCGTCGGTGGCCACCGGCATGCGGTTCGCCCGTGTCCCGGGGATCCTGACCGCGTGCCCGGACGAGGTCGCGACCCCGCCACCGCGCAGCCGGTCGGCCGGCGGGTGGTCGCCGGTGCGCTCCTCGCCGTCGCCCTCGTCGCGTGTGCCCCGGGACCGGCGGAGCCTGCGGCCGGTGGTGCCCCCGCGGAGCCCGCGTCGGTCCGGATCCTGCAGGCCAACCTCTGCAACAGCGGCATCGCGGGGTGCTACACCGGTCGCTCGGTCGAGGCCGCGGCCCGGGTCCTTCGCGCCGACCCGCCCGACGCGGTGACCCTGAACGAGGTGTGCCGGGCCGACGTGGTGGCGCTGCAGCGGGCGCTCGGCGCCGGCGCGACCTCGGCGTTCCAGCCCGCACGCGACCGCGCCACCGGAGGGCCCTACCGGTGTGCCGACGGCGACGAGTACGGCATCGGGGTCCTCGCACGGTCGTCGTCGTCCGTCGTGAGCACCGGGATACATCCGACGCAGGACCCGGACGACCCCGAGGAACGCGCGTGGCTGTGCCTCGACACCGCGACCGCGGGCGGCCCGCTCGGTGTGTGCACCTCCCACCTGGCCTACACCGACCGTGCCGTCACGCTCGCGCAGTGCCGGTACCTGTTCGGCACCGTCGTCACCGGGCTGCGGGACCGCCGGGACGCCGGTCCGGTCGTCGTCGGAGCGGACCTCAACCTCGGATCGGCGGACGATCCCGGTCTGCGGTCCTGCGTACCGGCCGGGGCGGTGCCGGCCGCCGAGGACGGGGTGCAGCACGTCGTCGTCATCCCCTCGGTGGCGGCGGCCCGGTCCCGCACGGTGGACCTGGGCGGGACCACGGACCACCCCGCCCTGCTGGTCACGGTGCGTCCCTCCGCGCAGCGCCGCCGTTCCGCTGCTGCGTAGCCCTGCGGATCCGCCCGCGCCACCCGGGATGGGACGGTCCCGGTGACACGGGAGGGGTGGTCGCGGTGGACGGGGACCTGACCGTCGGCTCGGTCCTGGGCTGGTTCGAGATCCTGGGCCGGCTGGGTGCGGGCGGGATGGGTGTCGTGCTGCGGGCGCACGACCGACGTCACGGGGGAGAGGTCGCGCTCAAGGTGCTTCCCGGGCATCTGGCCGGGGACCCGGTCGTGGCCGAACGGTTCCGGCGGGAGGCCCGCGCCGCGTTCGAGCTGCGCGACCCGCACGTCGTGCCGGTCCACGGCTTCGGTGAGGTCGACGGCCGTCTGTACCTCTCGATGCGGCTCGTCGACGGTGAGGACCTCGCCCGGGTCCTCGCCCGCCACGCCCCGCTGCCGCCGCGCCGGGCCGCGGGCATCGTGCGTCAGGCCGCCCACGCCCTCGACGCGGCACACGCCGCCGGGCTCGTGCACCGCGACGTCAAGCCGGCGAACCTGATCGTCGTCGAGTCCCGCGACGACTTCACCGTGCTCACCGACTTCGGCATCGCCCGCGCGGTCGGGCCCGCCCCGGACACCGCGCTGACCGAGACCGGGGCGACCGTCGGCACCCTCGCCTACCTGGCCCCTGAACGGCTGTCGGGTACCGGCGCCGTCGACGGTCGCGCCGACGTCTACGCCCTGACCTGCGTCCTGGTCGAGATGCTGACCGGGTTCACTCCGTTCCCCGAGGCCGATCCGGCCGCCGTGCTCACCGCGCACCTGATGTCACCGCCGCCCCGGGTGTCGCACCGACGTCCCGAGCTCGCCACCGGGTGGGACGCGGTCGTGGCCCGCGGGATGGCGAAGGATCCGGCGGACCGCTTCGCGACCGCGGGCGCCCTGGCCGCGGCGGTCACCCGGCTGATCGCCACCGGGGCCGCCGACACCGGGCCGCGTCCCGCGCCGACCCCGCCCGCGACCGCGCCCGGTGTGCCCCCCTCCCCGGCCGTGGCCGGTGCGGACGGCAACGGGGCGGGACGGGCCGGCCGCGCCCGGCGGCTCCCGGCCGTCCTCGGCGCGGCCGTCGCCGCGTCGGCGGTTCTCGTCGCGTCCTGGACACTCCCCGGTGGGACCGCGGCCCCGCCGGAGGTCGCCGGACAGGGCGGCGCCACCGGCGCCGTGCAGCCCGCCGAGCTCACCACCGCCGATCCGGTCACCGGCGACCTGCGGCTCGACCGCCCGATCGCGCCGGTGTCCTGCACGGGACCCGCGTCGAGCCTGGTCGTCGTCGGTTCAGGGGTCGACCCGGCCCGCCACCGCGAGGACGTCGCCCGGCACCTGCGCGACCATCCCGGGGCGCGGTACCTGCTCGCGGGGGACAGCTGCGTGCCGTTCCGGGCCCGCACCGTCGACGGTGCCCCGATCTACGTGACCTACCTGGGCCCGTTCACCGACCGCTCCGACGCCTGCGCGGCGCTGGTCCGTGCGGGTGGCGACGCCTACCTGCGGCCGGTGTCCGGGCCGGCCGGGATCGTCCGCCGCTGCTGAACCGACGGGCCCCGGTGAGGGGTCCGGACCGTCGGCGCTACCGCACCGTCCCGGCCCCGTCGAGCAGCGCGTCGGCGGTCGCCGCGTCGCACACCAGCGTCCCCACCAGCCCGGACCGCAGCACGGCCGCCGCGGCGGCGGCCCGGCGCGGGTCGCGCACCAGGGCGACGACGTCGCCGGCCGCCCGCAGCTCCGCCTCCCCGACAGCGACGAGCTGGTGCGCGGGCCCGTGGTCGAGGACCCCGCCGTCGGCGTCGACGAGCAGGCCGACGACCTCGCCGACCGCGCCCCGGGCCGCCAGCCGTCGCCGTTCCGGCCCGGTCAGCACGTCGTGCACCGTGGAGTGCCCCGGCTCCCACGCCCCGACCGCGACGACGGCGGTGTCCAGCGCGGCGCAGCGGGCGAGCGCGTCGGCCACCCCGGGCTGGGCCCGGACCGCGGCGGCGGTGGCGGCGTCGGGCAGCAGCAGCGGCGCGTAGACCGGGTAGGCGTCGCCGCCGCACAGCGCGGCGGCGCGGAACACCGCGGTCGCCGAGCCGTCGCGCCGCCACGGCAGCGAGTAGGCCCCGCAGAGCTGCACCACGGTGCAGCGGGCCAGCCGCGACAGGTGCCCCACCACGTCGTTGACGGTGCGCGACCAGGCCAGGCCGAGGACGTCCCCGGTGGACACCGACTCGGTGAGCAGCGCGGCGGCCAGCGCGGCCACGCCGTCCCCGCCGCCGGTGCCGACGAGCGCGCGACGCAGCCCGAAGGCGTCCCGGACGGCGGCCGAGCGGGCCGCGTCGACGTCCGGGCCGGGGGAGACCTCGACCCGCACGAGGCCCCGTTCACGGGCCGCCTCCAGCAGCCTGGCCACCTGGAAGCGGCTCAGCCCGAGCTCGGCGCCGACGGCGATCTTGGACTGGCCGCGCAGGAAGAAGCGCTCGGCGACCTCGGCGGCCAGGGCCCGGCGGGCCGGACCCCACGTGTCCCGCTCGGACTCGTCCGCGCTCATATGAGCAGCGTAGCCGGGCCATCCGGCGACCGCGTTGACCTCTGCGACGCGAACACCGTCTACTCGACCCGTGATCTGCGCTCAGATGAGTGGTAGACGGGTGGGAGGCCGACGATGACCGTCACGACCCCGGACACGACCCGCGGCGACGCGGGGAGCCCCGCACCGGTCGCGCGCCAGCTGCTCGTCGGCCGCGACGACGGCTACGGCGACCTCACCCTGGAGCGGTTCGGCCTCGCGCCCGGTGCCGGCCCCTGGCACGCGCCCGGCGGTCCGCGCGACCGCCTGCTCGTCGTGCTGGCCGGCCGGGCCCGGGTCGCGGTCGACCCGGGCGGGCCCTCGGTCGAGCTGGCCGCCGACGAGGTCGTCCACGTCGGACGCGGGCACGCGCACCGCGTGGAGCTGCTCGGCGCCGGGCCCGGCGGGCGGCTGGAGTGGATGCTGCTCGACGGGCCGGGCGGGCCGGCCTGACCGGTCTCAGTCCGGCAGCGCGGGCGGGGCGAGCTCGGCGAACCGGTCGCCCGGGCCGGGGTTGTCCGGCGGGGTGGACCCGCCCAGGTGCGTGACGATCCCCCACACCGCGTTCAGCGCGGTCTGCACCGCGCCCTCGGCCCAGGCCGGGGTCCAGGACACGTCGTCGCCGGCCATGAAGATCCCGCGCTGGGCGGGGGGCAGGTCGTCCTGCACGAAGTGGCAGTACATCCGGCGGTTGTAGCGGTAGTGGCCGGGCAGCGCCCCCTTGAACGCGCCGAGGCTGTGCGGGTCGGACTCCCAGGTCACCGTGATCGGGTCGCCGATCACGTGCGAGGCGACGTCGACGCCGGGGTAGATCCGCCGCAGCGCGGCGAGCGCGAGCGCGACCCGCTTCTCCACCGGGTAGGGCAGCATCTTGAGCGAGTCGCTCATCCACGAGTAGGACAGGCAGATCACCCCGGGCCGGCCCGGGCCGTTGTCGAACAGGTACGTGCTGCGGGTGAGCCGGTCGGTCAGGGTGGTGCTCATGACCTCGCGCCCGGTCGCCGGGTCCACGTCGCGCCAGAACGGCCGGTCGACCATCACGAACGTCTTGGTCGACTGCATGTAGCGGGTCCGGTCCAGGGCCATCCACAGGTCCTGGGCGAACAGCGACTCGTCGGTGTCGATCTGGGTGGACAGCAGCCAGCTCTGGCACGTCGTGAGGACCGCGGGGACGTCGCGGGTGCCGCCGTAGACGTCGGTGACGCGGATCGTGTCGTCGTCGACGCGGTGGATGCGGGCCACCCCGGGCCGGGTGCCGCCACCGTGCAGCGACGCGAGGCTGGTCCCCGGGGGCCAGTGCACGAGATGGTCCGGCGAGCGCGACCACAGGCCCTGCGGGACCTGCTCCACCCCGCCGACGACGAGCACCTGGTCGTCGTCGCACCCGGTCAGGACGACCCGCAGGATCTCCAGCATCGAGTTCGGGAAGTCCGAGTCCCAGCCGCCGGTGCCGAACCCCACCTGGCCGAACGCCTCGCGGTGGGCGAAGGACAGCTCCGAGAACGCCTTCGAGGTCGACACGAAGTCGTAGAACGTCCGGTCGTCCCAGACCGGGACGAGCTCGGCCCACAGCGCCCGCACCCGCGCGGTGTCCCGCTCGCGGATGGCCTCCTGCAGGTCGGAGAAGCCGGCGCCCTCCTCCAGTGCGCTCGCCCAGGCGTCGGCGACCTCGGTGAAGAACGGCGGCAGGTCGGCCAGGGTGCGGCCGTAGTGGGTCTCGCCGTGCAGGTCGATCACCGTGCTGCCGGCGGCCTCGGTGAGGGGGTTGGGGAACGGCTCGGTGCGCAGGCCGAGCAGCTCGACGTAGTGGTGGAAGGCCGTCGAGGACCGCGGGAAGCGCATGCCGCCGAGCTCGGCGACGATCCCGTCGGCCCCCTCGAACGGCTGCGACCGCAGCCGTCCGCCCAGGTGGGAGGACTCGTACACCACCGGACGCAGGCCCAGGCGCATCAGCTCGTACGCGGCGACGAGCCCGGCGATCCCGGCCCCGACGACCGCGACCTCGGTGCCGAGCCGCTCGGGCGGCACGCGGCCGAGGCCGCCCGGGTGGGCGAGCCACTCGTCGTAGGGGAAGGGGAAGTCGGGGCCGAACGCGGTGACGGGGGGCAGCTCGGGGGGCATGGGTGGGCTCCTCGGGTACGACGGCGGGGGTCACCCGGCGGGGTGACCCTAGTCATCCCGGGCCCGCCCGTGGGCCCGGGCGGCCGCACACCCGGCGCGACCCCTGCTCGCATGTGACGATGCGGACGCACCGGCACCGACGACGGGAGGCCACCGTGACCGCCGACCTCTTCCGGCTCGACGGCCGCTCCGCGCTCGTGACGGGCGGGGGCAGCGGGATCGGGCAGCGTCTCGCCGCCGGTCTGGCCGAGTTCGGCGCGGACGTGTCCGTCGTGGACCTGCCCGCCCGGGCCGACGGCGTGGCGCAGACCCTCGACCGGGTCCGCGGACAGGGCCGGCGCGCGGTGTCGCTGCCCGCCGACGTGACCGACCCGGACTCGGTGGAGGCCGCCGTCGCCGCGCACGGGGCGGAGTTCGGCGGCCTCGACATCGCGGTGAACTGCGCCGGGGTGAACCACGGCGGGGCCGCGGAGGACCTCGACCCCGCCGACTGGCGGCGGGTCCTGTCGGTCAACCTCGACGGCGTCTACTACTGCTGCCGGGCGCAGGGCCGCCGGATGCTGGCCGCCGGGCGCGGCGCGATCGTCAACATCGCCTCGATGTCGGCGACGATCGCCAACCGCGGACTGCTGCAGGCGCACTACAACGCGTCCAAGGCGGGGGTGAAGCACCTGACCGCGACGCTGGCGACCGAGTGGGCGCCGCGTGGCGTGCGGGTCAACTCGCTGAGCCCCGGCTACATCATGACGCCGATGATCAGCGGTCCGGAGTGGGCGGACCGGGTCGCCGGCTTCACCGACCAGACGCCGATGGCCCGGCTCGGCACCCCGGAGGACCTGGTGGGACCCACGGTCTTCCTCGCGAGCGACGCCGCCGCCTTCACCACCGGGGCCGACCTGCTCGTCGAGGGCGGGTTCACCAGCTGGTGACCGGGGCTCAGCCCCGCCGCGAGCGGACCACCCCGGTGACGATGCGCTGGTAGGCCGTCGGCAGCAGCCGCACCATCGAGTCGATCGCCCACGCGTCGGGTCCGATGAGGACACGGCGCCGGTCGCGCCGCACACCGTCCAGGATGGTCCGCGCGGCGCGGTCGGGGGTCGTGTTCAGCATCCGCTCGAACTCGGCGGTGGCCGCGGCGGCGGGCTTGCCGGTCGCGGCCGCGACGCTCTCGTCGACCCGGGCGGCCTTCGCGATGTTCGTCCGGATGCCACCGGGGTGCACGCACGTCGCCGAGACCGGCGAGCCGGTCAGCTCCAGGTCCTGGCGCAGCGACTCGGTGAACCCGCGGACCGCGTACTTGCTCGCGTTGTAGCCGCTCATCAGCGGCTGCGCGGCGACCCCGAAGATGCTGGACAGGTTGACGACGTGGCCCTCACCCGCCGCCTCCAGGTGCGGCAGGAACGCCTTCGTCCCGTACACCACGCCCCAGAAGTTGATGTCCATGATCCAGCGGTAGTCCTCCAGCGACAGGCCGCCGACCGTCCCGGACAGCGCGACACCGGCGTTGTTGACGACCAGGTGGACCGCGCCGTGGTCGGCGACGACCGCGTCGGCCCAGGCGTAGACCGCCTTCTCGTCGGCGACGTCGAGCTCGGTGGTGGTGACCCGCACCGACGACCCGGCGAGCGCGGCGGTCTCGGCGAGGCCCGCGGCGTCGCGGTCGGCCAGGGCCAGGTGGCAGCCGTCGGCGGCCAGGCGCAGCGCCAGTGCGCGGCCGATGCCCGAGCCGGCGCCGGTGACCGCCGCGGTGCGGCCGGAGAAGGACTTCATCGTCGGGCTCCTCACGAGGGTGGACGGCGCGCGGGCGCGGAGCCCGCGCGACGCGGCGACCCTAATCCGGTGACGGCCGACTCCACATGACGGGGTGACCGGTGTCTCCCGCCGGGGAGTGACCGTCCCGACACGCCTACGTCGTACGGGTGATTTCGACGCGACGGCCGGTCGCGCTCCGGGCGGCGTCGAGAAACGGTCCGGGTGCCCGCATCGGCCACGCGCGGTGACCGGATCCTGCCGCCGGCAGGGCTGTCCACCTGCGTGTTCGGGTGGTCGGCGACGGTCCGATTTGCTTTTGGCGTGACGCGCGTCGCACCCTGAAACCGTCACGCATGACCGGAAGTGCGGCCGGATGCGGCGGTCGAGGGCCCCGCATCCCCCGGTACTTCCGTGTCGTTGCAGGGACACGCACGCACCGATGGGGATGTCGGTACGTCGACCTCGAGGAGGAGGACGATATGGCGGAGACCGCCAGCCGTATTGCCTTCATGCGCCGCTGCGACTCCGGTGACCGGTGGCCCGGACAGGGCCGCAGGATGCCCCGCCCCCAGTCGTCACGGGTGGTGGACGTCCTGCTGGCCGCCCGCAGGCTGGTCGACGACAGCCGGCTGCCGCACCCCGAGCACGTCGTCGACCTCGGCTCGGCGCGCGCCGTGCTGCGCGCCGTGTGGGCCGAGGCCCTCGCCTCGCTCACCGGCGGCGGCACCCCGTCGCAGGAGCTCGTCTCCCTGCTCGCCGAGACCAAGGCGCTCGACGAGCAGCTGCTGCTCGACCAGCTCGCCCACCAGGACCGCGCGCTGCAGCGCGTCCGGAGCGCGCTCGGCCGGCTCGGGGAGGCCCGCACCAGCACCGCGCTGCTCGACACGGCGGCCTCGACCGCCTGCAGCATGGGTTTCGACCGGTCGATCGTGTCCCGGGTCGCGGGCTCGCTGTGGATCCCCGAGCGCGTCCACGTCGAGCGCGACCCCGCCTGGGCCGAGGAGATCCTCGCGCTGGGCCGGACGCACCCGCAGAACCTCGACGGCCGGATCGTCGAGACCGAGATGGTCCGCCGCCGCACCTCGCTGCTCGTCGACGAGGTGCAGGAGCGCCCCGGCGTCAACAAGCCCATCGCCGACGCCTCGATGTCGCGCAGCTACTGCGCCGCGCCGATCGTGGTGCACGGCGTCGTCGCCGGGTTCGTCCACGTCGACTGCTACTACCAGCAGCGCAACGTCGACGTGCTCGACCGCCACCTCGTCACCCTCTACGCCCAGGGACTCGGCCAGGCGCTGTCCCGCACGATGGTGCTCGACGAGATGGACCAGATCCGCGCCGACGTCGACCGGCTGGCCCGGCGCGTCACCGACGCCCGCGAGGGCGACCTGGGTGACGGCTGGTGGGGCCACGGCGAGAACGGGCGGGTCACCGAGGGCGATCCGGCCGCCCACGCGGTCGCCACGCCGCAGCGCAGTGTCGTCGACGGCTTCCTGCGGTCGGCCCCGGTCGACCCGTCGCTGACCCGCCGCGAGGTCGAGGTCCTGCGCCTGATGGCGACCGGGGACACCAACGCGCGCATCGCGACCCGCCTGGTCATCAGCGAGGGCACGGTGAAGTCGCACGTCAAGCACATCCTGCGCAAGCTCGGCGCCGCCAACCGGGCGGAGGCCGTCTCGCACTGGCTGCGCGCCGAGCACGACCGGGCCGGGCGGGGTGCGTCCGGCCCGGCCGGACACCGGTGAGCACCGTCGCCGCGTCCGGGCGGGGCGCGGTGCCCGCACCGCTGCGCGACTACCTCCGCCGGCTCGACGACGCCGCCCGCGACCTGCCGTTCACCGAGCGCCAGGACCTGCGTTCGCGGGTGTGGGCCGACGTCGCGCGGGCCACGGGCCCGGCGCCGACGCACGAGCGGCTCCTCCGTGCGCTCGACGATCTCGGCCCGCCCGAGGGCCTCGTCCCCGCCCCCGCGGGGACCCCGCCCCGGACGCTGCGCGACCCCGCGGTGGTGCACCTGCTCGGCTGTTCCCTGCTGACCGTGGGGGTGTCCGGGCTGGTCGGCCTGGTGCGCGTCTGGCGCGCGCCGACCTGGCCGCGGCGCGACGCGCTGGCCGCCACCGTCCTGGTGGTGGCGGGCGCCGTGGCCCTGCCGGTGGCGACCGGGGTGCACCCGGTCGCGGCCGCGCTGCTCGGCGGCCTCGGGGCCGGTGCCCCGCTGGCCGCGCTGGTCCTGGGGGCGGTGCTGCTGATCCAGCGCCGGGCCCACCGCAGGGCACTCCGTTCGGAGCAGGACACGGGCCCGGGGACGGGGGAGACCGATACCCCCCCAGGGGGAGGTTGATCCGCCCCCCACGGGAGGTGTGATCGCCGTCCCACGGATCGAGACTGCTGTCCGGTGGATCCGGATCCTCGCCGGCCCCGCACTCGAAGGAGAGTTATGACCACGCCTGGGACCCTCACCCAGTCGCCCGACGAGACCGTCGAGGTACCGCGCAGGACGGCGGGCGCCGGCGGGCCGGGCGTGCTGAGGAAGGTCGCCGAGCCGTTCGTCACGGCCGGCGAGATGTGGCAGCTGATGGTGAAGGTGTTCGTCCTCGCCGTCCGCAAGCCGGTCGGCTTCTGGGGTGACACCCGCGACCAGTGCTACGACATCCTCAAGCTCACCTGGCTCCCGATGTCGCTCGCGGCGTTCGGGTTCGGGTTCGGTGCGCCGGGCCTGACCGGTGGCGCGATCTTCTACACCTTCGGCATCCCGTACCGGCTCGGGGCGTTCTTCGAGTTCGCCTCGGTGCGCGAGTTCGCGCCGTTCATCAACGGCATGGTCGTCGCCGGCGTCGTCGGGACGGCGATCACCGCGGACCTGGGCGCCCGGCGCATCCGCGACGAGATCGACGCCATGGAGGTCCTCGGCGTCGACCCGATCCGGACGCTGGTGCTGCCCCGCGTGCTCGCCTGCACGATCATGACCGCGGTCCTGGACATCCTCGCGCTGGTCGTCGGCCTGGTCAGCGGCTACGTCGCGGCCGGCCCGATCTTCGACGCGAGCTACGCCGGCTACTACGGCTCGCTGTTCGACCTGCTCAACACGGTCGACCTCTGGGGCAGCGTGGCCAAGTGCGCCCTGTACGGCCTGATCATCGGCGTCGTCTGCTGCTACGTCGGCCTCAACGCCAAGGGCGGCGCGATCGGCGTCGGCCGGGCGGTGAACCAGGCCGTCGTCATCTCCTTCGCCGGGGTCTGGGTCATCAACTTCGTGTTCACGCTGACCATGCTCGGCCTGAACCCGCAGATGAGCGTCTACAAGTAGGGGAGGGTGACATGACACAGCTCGACGACCGCGGTCCCGGCCGCGAACCCGAGGAGCTCCGGGCTCCCGAGAAGCAGGGCGTGGACGTCAGCTTCTCCTCGATCACCGGGAAGCTGAAGCAGGGCCTGAACGAGGCCGGCGACATCGGCCGGTTCACCGCGGACACCGTCCGGGACTTCCCGGACATGTTCCGCCGCTACGTGCCCGAGGTCTTCCGCCAGGCGGGCATCCTGATCTTCAGCTCCGCTCTGATCATCTGGTTCATGATGTTCATCATGGGCGGGCAGTGCGGCCTGGAGGCCAGCTACACGCTCAAGCAGATCGGCGCGCCGCTGTACTCCGCGGTGTTCGACGCCTACTGCGGCCTGCGCGAGCTCTCGCCGTACATGTGGGGCTGGATCCTCGCGGCGAAGGTGGGCTGCGGCTACGTGGCCGAGATCGGCTCGATGCGCATCTCCGACGAGATCGACGCCATGGAGGTCATGGGCATCAAGTCCAAGTCCTTCCTGGTCGGCACCCGCATCGCGGCCACCGTGATCGCCGTGCCGTTCATGTACTTCGTCGGCCTGGCCATCCTCTACCTGGCGATGTACCTGGTCACGGTGGTGAACCTGGGCGGCGTCTCACCCGGCGGGTTCCTGTACCTGTTCTGGCTGTACCAGAGCCCCTACGACATGCTGGCCGCCCTGTCGAAGGTGATGGTCGAGTCCATCGTGATCGTCGGCGTGGGCCTCTACTACGGCTACAACGCGACGGGCGGGTCGGTCGGCGTCGGCCGGGCCACCGCCAAGTCGATGATCATCAATCTGGTGCTGATCTCCGCGATCGGCGCGATCGGCACCCTGGCCTTCTGGGGGCTCGACACGAACTCCCCGATCGCCAACTGAGCCGGCCCGGGGCCCGCGCCGCACCATCCCCGGCGGCCGGGCCCCGGTGCCCCTTCCCACGCCGGCCCCCACCGGCACGACAGCCCCGACCCCGAACCGCTTCCCCCGAAGCTCCCCCGCCAGCTCCCCGTCCGCCGCCGGGCCCCCACCCGGCAGCGGTGCACCGGACCGCGCCCGCTCCCCGGCCGCGGTACGGCTCCGACCGGCATCTCCCGCCGCCTCCGCGGCACCGCCGGGAGGGGACCCCGAACCCCGCGAACCGCGCACCGAGGCGCTCCCTCCGGTGGCGCGGCAGGTCGTCCAGGAGGATCAGTGACCTCGCCGAACCCGTCCGGTTACCCGCCACCGGCATCCGAGTACCCGACCCAGCAGATGCCATCCGTGGGTGAGACGCAGGCCACAGCCACCCGGGGTCCCGGCTGGTCGATGGAGACCCGCGAGTTCCAGCCCGGCACCGACCCGATCCTGCAGGTGGAGGGGCTGGCGAAGTCCTTCGGGAGCATGCAGATCCTGAAGAACATCAACTTCAACTTCCAGCACAACGCGATCACCACCGTGCTGGGGCCCTCGGGTACCGGCAAGTCCGTGCTGATCAAGCACCTGGTCGGCCTCCTGGCGCCGGACCGCGGCGCGGTGTACGTCGACGGCACCGACATCTGGTCGATGACCGAGAACCAGCGGTACGACATGCGGACCCGGTTCGGCGTCTGCTGGCAGGACGGCGCGCTGTTCGGCTCGATGAACCTCTACGACAACGTCGCCTTCCCGCTGCGCAAGCACACCCGCATGACGGAGAAGGAGGTCGAGCGCACGGTCATGACCGCGCTCGACGAGGTCGGTCTCGCCAAGGCCGCGCACAAGGCCCCCAACGAGGTCTCCGGCGGCATGAAGAAGCGCGCCGGCTTCGCCCGCGCGCTGGTGATGAACCCCGACATCGTGCTCTTCGACGAGCCCGACTCCGGTCTGGACCCGGTCCGCACGAGCCTGCTGTGCGACATCATCATGGACGTCCACAACCAGCACGGCGGGACCTACCTGCTGGTTACGCACGACATCAAGACCGCCCGCAAGGTCAGTGACTACGTCGGCCTGATCTGGAAGGGCGAGGTCGTGCACTACGGCCCGGCGCACGAGGCCTTCGAGCACCAGGACCCCTTCGTCAAGCAGTTCCTCGCCGGCCAGTCCGCGGGTCCCCTGGGGATGGACTGACATGGGCGGAATCGTCGGAAAGCTCGCCGCCGGTCTGGTGGCGCTGCTCGTGGTCGGGGGTGTGTTCGTCGCCGTCGGCGGTACGCAGCCCTACACGGTCAGCGCCGTCCTGCCCGCGGGCAACCCCAACCTGATCCCCGGGGCGCCGGTCTACATCGACGGCTTCCAGGCCGGGAAGATCGAGTCCGTGCGCCCGGAGGAGGGCCACGCCGTCGTCGACTTCTCCATCGACGACGACCTCGCCCCGCTGCACGCCGGCGCCTTCGTCCACGTGCAGTGGAAGGCCGTCGTCGGTGAGCGCCTGCTGTTCGTGCAGGACGGGCACAAGGACTACGCCGAGATCCCCTCCGGCGGCATGGTCCAGGGCGACTTCCCGAAGCCGACCGAGGTCGCCGACGTGCTCGCCGCCCTCGACCAGCCCACCCGGGACCGCCTGACCAGCCTGGTCGGCACCCTGCAGAACACCGTCACCGGCCACGAGCAGGACCTCAACGCCACCGTGCAGACCGCAGGGCCCGCGCTCGCCGCGGTCGGCAACGTGCTGCGCGGCATCGGCACCGACGGCCCGGCCATCTCCACGCTGGTGACCGACCTGAACGGCACCGTCGACACCCTCGCGAAGCGCCAGCAGGACCTCGGCGCCGTGGTCGACGAGCTGGCCACCAGCACCCGGGCCACCGCCGCCCAGCGCGAGCAGCTGCGTGCGGCGCTCGCCAAGCTCCCCCCGACCCTGCGGACCGCCCAGGGCACCCTGGGCAAGGTCCCGGGTGTCACCGACGAGGCGCTGCCGCTGCTGGAGGACCTGCGCCCGGCGACGGAGAAGCTGCCCGGCGTGTCCGAGCAGCTCGCCCCGCTGCTGGCCGACCTGCGGCCGCTGACCGCCGAGCTCAAGCCCACCCTCGAGGCCGCGTCGGCGCTGCTCGACCGGACCCCGGGCCTGCTCGACTCGGCGCACGGGGCGCTGCCGGGACTCGCCGAGACCGCGGGGGGCTACGCCCCGGTGCTCGAGGCGCTGCGGCCGTACACCCCCGAGGCCGCCGGCTTCCTCACCACCTGGGGCTCCGCCGCCCAGAACTTCGACTCGAACGGCCGGTACATGCGGATCTTCGCCCAGGCCGGCCCCGCCACGCCGGTCATCTACCCGCCGGGCGTGACCCCGCCGGGGATCGTGCCCGAGACCGCCCCGGCCCCCGGTGCGGCCGACGACACCGCGGGCAACGGCGACCCCAACCCGGGTGCGCCGGTCCTGCCGCAGCTCGGCGACGCCAGCGGGGAGGGTCCCCGATGAGCCTCGGAGTCTCCCGCTGGCGGATCCTCGCGGTCGGAGTCGTCGCGCTGCTGGCGGGCACCGGTGCCGCCGCCGGCGTCTCGAACGCCGAGTCGGGCCGGATCGTGATCGCCGAGTTCGCCGACGTCAGCCCGATCCTCGCGGGCCAGCAGGTCAAGATCAACGGCGTGACGGTCGGCGAGGTCGGCCAGCTGCAGTTCGACCCGCAGCGCAAGATCGCCGAGGTCCCGCTGCGGGTCGACGCCCGCGCGCTGCCGATCCACAGCGACGCGAAGGCCACCGTGGCCCCGGTCTCGCTGCTCGGCGAGCGGTTCATCAACCTGGACACCGGTACCCCGGGCTCGCCCGAGCTGCCGATGAACCGGCCGATCGCCGCCGCGCAGACGGGCCGGCAGGCCGACCTGCAGAACATCCTGGACACCCTCGACGACCCGACCGCCGGTGCGCTGGCGGCGCTGGTCACCACGCTCGGCCAGGGCGCGGACGGCAACGGCGAGAACATCCAGAAGACGCTCGCCGCGCTCGCCCCCGCGATGCGCGACACCGACCAGCTGGTCGGCGTGCTGTCCGACCAGAACGAGCTGCTCGGCCGGGTCGTGGACCAGGTCGAGCCGGTCACCGGCGCCCTCGCCGTCGACCAGGGCAGGCGCCTCGACGGGCTGGTCGCCTCGACCACCTCGCTGCTCGACACCACGGCCGCCCGGGACGCGCAGCTGCGCGGCACCCTCGCCGAGCTGCCGGGCACGCTCGCGGCGGCCCGCGCCACGCTCGGCGAGCTCGCCGGCACGGCGCAGTCCACGGCGGTGACGCTGGGCAACCTGCGACCGACCACGGACAACCTGGTCGACATCAGCCGCGAGCTCCACCGCTTCGCCGACTCGGCGGACCCGGCGCTGGCCTCGGCCGACCCGGTCCTCGACCGGGCCGGCGAGCTGCTCGACCAGGCCCAGCCGGTCGCCGCCCAGCTCCGGGCCGCCGGCCCGGACCTGCAGCGCACCGTCGACGGCGCCGAGCCGATCGTCCGGGACCTGAACGGGAACCTGGGCAACGTCCTCGGCTTCATCCGCAACTGGGCGCTGACCACGAACCAGAAGGACGGGCTGTCCCACTACTTCCGGGCCAGCTACGTCGCCTCGCCGGACGCCGTCAGCGGCTTCGCGCCGGGCGGCCTGCCGGACATGGCGCCCGCGCCGGGTCCGGACGCGAGCCCGAACCCGCAGGTGAACCAGCCCGCCCCGGCCGAGCCGGGACCGGGGACCGCGGCCCAGCCCGGACAGGACTCCAACACCCTGCTGCAGAGCCAGCCCACCCCCGAGAGCAGCGCCACCGGGCTCACGCCCGAGCAGGAGCAGGGCGCGCTCGGAACCCTGCTGGGAGGCCAGTGATGGCGAACGGCAAGCCCAAGCGGGGCGCCCGCTTCCGGTCCGGCGTGATCGGTCTGCTGATCTTCGTCGCCGCCGGCTTCTTCCTCTACGTCGCGCTGAACGCCCAGAAGGGCCTGCCCTTCGCCCAGCACGAGTTCCGCACCGCGGCGGTGACCGACACCGGTGACCTCGCCGTCGGCAACGACGTGCGGGTCGGCCAGGTCCGGGTCGGGCGCGTCGACGACATCACCCTCGCCGACGGCGTCCCGCAGGTCCGGATGCAGCTCGACGACGCCGCGACCAAGGTCTTCAAGGACGGCTCGGCCGCCGTCACGGGCCGGTCCGGCCTGGGCCAGCAGTACCTGGACCTCGACATCGGCCACGAGCAGTCCGGTGTGCTCGGTGAGGACGAGGTGCTGCCCGTGCAGCGCTCCCGCGGTGCGGTGCAGCTGCTCGACCTCGCCGGGGTCTTCGACCCGGCCACCCAGGACGGCACCCGTTCGGCCCTGCAGCAGCTGGGCGACGGCGCGGCCGGGCACGGCCAGGACCTGCACGACGTGGCCGAGGCCGGTCCGCAGATCCTGCCCTCACTCGGCACGACCGCCCGGTCGCTGTCGGTCGACGGCGGTCGCGACCTGACCAGCATGCTCCAGTCGCTGGAGAGCCTGTCGTCCCGTTTCCAGGGGCGTGAGCAGGAGATCTCCTCGCTGGTCGGCCGGCTCGACACCACCTTCGCCGCGATCAACGCGGACAAGGGCGCGGCGCTGGGTGACACCCTCGACATCGCCCCCGAGGCGCTGCCGGACACCCGCACGGCGCTGGAGGACCTCCAGCAGCCGCTGGCGTCGACGACCTCGGCCATGACGCAGCTGCAGACCGGTGCCCGCTCGCTCGGCGACGCGACCCCGGACCTGCGTGGCGTGCTGGTCGAGGCGCCCCGCCCGCTGGACAAGCTGCCCGGGGTCTCCGACTCGGCCCAGCCCGCGCTCGGCTCGCTCACCGACGCCGTCGCCGACGCGCGCCCGGTGGCACCGAAGCTCACCCAGGGCGTCGGCTTCGCGAACACCCCGCTGCAGGTCCTGGCGCCCTACGCGCCGGAGATCGCGCAGTGGTTCACCAACGCGAGCTCGGGTCTGTCCGACGGCGACGCCGCCGGCCACCACCTGCGGTTCACGCTCATGCTGCGGCCGGAGTCGTTCTCCGGGGCGGCCGGCATCGCCGACCCGCTCCGCGGCACCGACGCCTACCCCGCCCCGGGGCAGGCGCCGAACGACGCCACCCTCGGCCTGGTCCCCGCTCCCGGCGAGTCCAACCGGACCCCGCAGGAGCAGCCGGGCCAGGGCGACAGCGCCGCCGGCGGCGGCCCCGGTGCCCTTCTGGGAGGTAACTGATGAACGCCCCCGCACAGGGCGCCACCGCCACGCCACGGGTGCGGCGTCGCCTCCCGCTGTGGATCGCGGCGCTCGCCGTCATCGGCCTGATGCTGCTGGCGCTGGTCCTGGGCCTGTTCAAGCCCCAGGTCACGACGCTGCTGATGAAGCTGACCGGCTCGCAGACACGCACCATCCACTTCGCCGCGAACCAGTTCCTCTTCGAGGACGCGTCGAAGGCGAAGGTGGCAGGCGTCGACTCCGGGGTCGTCAGCTCGGTCGACCCGGCCGACGACGGCGGCGCGATCGTCACCGTCGTCGTGGACCCGGAGGTCGTGGACACCGTCGGCGACCAGCCGTCGGCGCGGCTGCGGCCCACGACCCTGCTGTCGGGCCTGTTCTACATCGACATCGTCCCGGGCGGTGACCGCTCCGCGGAGTGGACCGAGCAGATCCCGGTGGACCGCACCCGGCTGCCCACCGAGCTCGACGACGTCGCCGAGCGCCTGCAGCCCGACGCACTGGAGGGCGCGAAGACCGCGGTCACCCAGTTCGACGAGACCCTCGGCAACGCCGGCGGCAACGACGCGCTGCACGAGCTCCTCGCCGCCGCGCCCGGGACCCTCGGCCCGGGCGCCGGGGTCATCGAGTCGCTGCGCGGCACCGCGCCCGAGCGGGACCTCACCGAGGTCGTGCGCGGGCTGCAGAAGACCACCGGCACGCTCAACCGCGAGCCGGGCCAGCTCGACGGGATCGCGGCGAACCTGCAGGACACCACGCAGGTGTTCGCCGAGACCTCCGGGCCGGTCGCCGACGCGATCAACAGGCTGCCCGGTGTCCTCGACACCACCGACGCCGGCCTGAAGCGGCTGAACGTGTCGCTGGACAAGCTGCGCGACACCGCGGGTCCGGCCCGCCCGTCGGTGCAGGAGCTCGACGCCTTCCTCGGCCGCGCCGAGCCGGTGCTCGCCGACGCCCGGCCGCTGGTCGCCGACCTGCGCGCCGCGCTCGTCGACACCCGGCCGCTGGTCGAGGGCCTGGTCCCGGCCAGCGAGGGCACGACCCGCGTCCTCGACGACCTGCCCGCGCCGCTCGAGCGCCTCAACGGTCCGGTCCTGGACTCGCTGAACACGCCGTTCGTGGGCGAGGGCCCGTACTCGGCCGTCGACGCCAAGGGCGTGCCGCTCAAGGACGAGATCGGCCACATGTTCAGCGGTCTGAACAAGGCGGGCGCCTACGTCGACCCGAACGGTCACGCGGTGGCCTTCCACCCCGGCCCGGGTCTCGGCTCGGTCCCCGGGCTCGGCTCGGTGAGCCTCGAGAACATGTTCCAGCAGATCTTCCACGGGACGGGTGGCTGACATGAGCGCAACTCCCCAGCCGCAGCCGGAGGCCCCCCGGGGCCTGCGGGCCCGGCTGCGGTCCGGCCTGGACCGCATCCGCAACGAACCCGGCCTCGGCCGCAACGTCGTCGCACTGGCGACGGTCATGGTGCTCGGCCTGGTCTGCGGGGGCTACATCCTGTCCCAGCAGCGGTTCGTCACCCCGTGGGCGGACGAGACGATGGTCTACGCGACCTTCTCCGAGACCCCGGCGCTCGCGCCGGGCCGCGGCCAGGAGGTCCGGATGTCCGGCGTCCCGGTCGGCGACATCCGCTCCTCCGAGCTGACCCCCGAGGGCACCGCCCGGGTGCTGCTCGCGATCGACCGCAACGACTACGACGGCCCCGTCTACGACGACGCCACCGTGGTCCTGCGGCCGAAGAGCCCGCTGAACGAGATGTACATCGAGATGGACCCCGGCACCCCCGCCGGCAGGCCGCTCGACCAGTACGGCGTGCTCCCGGTCGCGAACGCGAAGCCTCCGGTGCAGGTCGACGCGGCCCTGGCCCACCTCGACCAGAACGCGCTGGCCGCGGTCCAGTCGCTGCTGGAGGCGTCCGACGTCGCGCTGGCGACGGCGCCGCAGACCCTGCCCGACGGCGTGCGGGCCACCACCGAGGTCGTCAACCGGCTCAAGCCGGTCGTCGACCAGCTCGACCGGCGGCGCGAGAACCTGGCCCGCCTGGTCACCTCGGTCGGCCGGCTGTCCACCGCCGTCGGCGGCGACGAGAAGCGCCTCACCACCCTGGCGAACTCGCTGTCGACCACGCTGAAGACGGTGTCGGCGCAGAGCCAGGCGCTGCGCGACTCGCTCGACCAGCTGCCCGGCGTGGTGGACAACCTGGGTGCCGCGACGGGCAACGTCCAGCAGCTCTCCGACCAGCTCGACCCGACCCTGGACAACGTCCGGGCCGCCTCCGACGAGCTGCCCGACGCGCTGGACCGCCTGACCGACACCGTCGACACCCTCGACACCACGGTCGACAAGGCGCGCCCGGTCGCGGCGAAGCTCAGGCCGGTCGCCGCCGACCTGCGCCCGTTCGTGAACGACCTGAACGCCACGCTGCCGGACCTCAAGGAGATCAGCGGCCGGCTCGACCCGGTCACCGCCGGCCTGCAGCAGTACCTGCCGGACCTGAACGCCTTCGTCTACCAGACGTCGTCGGTCACCAGCCTGCGCGACGCCAACGGCGGCATCCTGCGCGGTCTGCTCCAGTTCGGCCCCACCAGCATCCCGGCGCCCGGCGCCGACGAGCTCACCCGGACGCCCCGGTAAGGAGGTGACACCCGCATGAAGATCCCCCACTCCGCACTGCCCGCGATCCGGACGACGATCCTGCTCGCCTTCACCGCGGCGTCGGCGTTCGTGTTCCTGTTCTTCTGGACCTCCGTCGGTGGCTACGTCCCCGGCTGGACCCAGGAGCAGTACACCGCCCGCTTCAGCGTGGACAAGGTCAACAACCTGGTCCCGCAGTCCGACGTCACCCTCAACGGCGTGAAGGTCGGCAAGGTCCTCACCATCGCCGCCACCCCCGACGGCCGCGCCGACGTGCTCGTCAACCTGACCGACGACAACGCCATCCCGCTGCACGAGGGCGTCACCGGCCGGATCAACTCGAAGACCCTCGTCGAGGAGACCTACGTGTCCTTCGTCGACGGCTCGGGCCCGGAGCTGCCGCGCGACACCACGCTGCCCGACGGTGCCGTGCAGCCCGCGGTGCTGCTCGACGACCTGATCCGGACCCTCCCGGAGGACCGCCGGGTCGCGCTGGCCTCGACCCTGCAGTCGCTGGGCGCGGCCACCAAGGACACCCGGGCCGGCGTCGACGGGGCGCTGGCCGGCCTCGGCGCGCTGGGCCGTGAGGGCGGCACCGCCCTCGACGCGCTCGCCGCGCAGTCGAAGGACCTCGAGCAGCTGTCGCAGAACACCGCGGCCGTGCTCGCCGCGCTGGACACCCAGCGCGGGCGGATCGCCGACCTCGTGACCGACGCCAACCTGGTCACCGAGGTCACCGCGAACAGCCGTACCGACCTGGAGAACACCATCCGGGAGCTGCCGCCGACGCTGAAGGCCGCCGACGAGGCGAGCGACGACCTGTCGCGCCTCGCCGGCGGGCTCGGCCCGGTGGCCGCGAACCTGGACCGGGCGGCGCCGGCGCTGAACGCGGCGCTCACCGAGCTCCCGGCCACCACCCGTGACCTGCGCGGGCTGCTGCCCTCGCTGGACGCGACGCTGGGCAAGGCCCCGACCACGCTGGACCGGGTGCCGCAGTTCTCCGACGACCTGCAGGAGCTGCTGCCGGAGGCCGACCGGGCGCTGCTGCAGCTCAACCCGATGCTGGAGTACCTGAAGCCCTACGGGTCGGACATCGCCCCGTTCTTCACCAACTTCGGCGAGGCGGTGTCGCGCGGCGACGCGAACGGGACGCTGCTCCGCGTGATGCTGGTGTTCCACGCGCAGTCGTTCAAGGGCAACCCGGTGCCCCTCAACGACGTCCCGCCGCTGGACGACAACAACCCCTATCCCCGGCCGGGGACGCAGCAGGGCGCGCAGGACGACGCCCCGCCGCCGCAGATGGCCGACCCGGGTCCGGCGGACCAGGCGCCGCCGCCCGGACCGGCCCCGACCGCGGGCCCGCAGCCGGAGGGCGACGCCGCCCGCACGGACACTCCCGCGCAGGAGCCGTCCGGTGGTGGACTCCTGGGGCTGGGCGGATGACCCGCCTGTCCCGCACCATCTCCGAAGGGCGCAGGGCCGCACGCGCGGCGCTGCGCCCTTCGGGGCGTTCCGCGCTGGGGCTGGTCGTGGTCCTCGCCCTGGTGGCGCTGACCGTGGCCGGTGTGTCCCGGGTGAGGGTCGAGACCGGGGTCGAGTCGTTCCTGCCGTCGTCGGACCCGTCGGTCGAGCGCTACGACGAGCTCGCCCGCTCCTTCGGCGGTGACCCGATCGTCGTGCTGCTGCGCGCCCCGCAGGCCCCCGGGCTGCTGGAGCGGGACGTGCTCCCGTCGGTGCTCGGCCTGGAGGGCTCGCTGTCGCAGCTGGCCGACGTCGCCTCGGTGTACGGGCCCGCGACCACGCTCAACCAGCTGGCGTCGCAGTCGCAGAAGCTGCTCGCCGAGCTCACCGGGCGCCGCGACGGCCTGCAGCGGGCCGCCGCCATCAGCGCGCAGGAGCGCGGCGAGGACCCGGCGGCCGCGGGCGCCGCCGCCGTCGCGGCGTTCGACGCCCGCTACGGCCCGCTGATCGTGCAGGGCCTGCCCGTCGGGCTGCCGACGCTGCGCAACCAGCGCTTCATCGACCACTCGATCATGGGGTCGGGCGGGCAGCCGCGGCCGCAGTGGCGCTACGTGGTGCCCGACGACCGGTCGCTGGCGATCCTCGTCCGGCCCCGCGAGGGCCTCGACCAGGCCGGGACCGAGCAGCTCGTCGCCGCGGTGAACGACACCGTCGCGCAGGCGGGGCTGCCGGCGCAGGCGACCGTGTCCGGCGTCCCGGCGATCACCGCGTCGCTCGGCACGGCGGTGGACCGCGAGGCGCCGCTGCTCGGCGCCGTCGCCGTCGCGGCGATCGGGCTGTGCCTGTTCCTCGTGCCCTGGACGCGGCGCCGGCGGCGGCTGGTCCCGCTCGCGGTGACCCTGACCGCGACCGCGGCGACGCTGGCGGTGCTCGGCTGGGCCGGACGACCGGTGTCGCTGGGCGTGGTCGCGTTCCTGCCGGTCCTGGTCGGGCTCGGCAGCTACTACCCGACGTACTTCGCCCGCGGGGCGCGCCCGCGCACGGTCGTCGTCGTCGCGGCGGGGACGGCGGCCGGGTTCGGCGCGCTGCTGCTGTCGCCGCTGCCGTTCGTGCGCGACCTGGGCGCGACGCTCGCGATCGGCGTCGCGTTCGCGGTCGCGATCGGCTGGTTCGTGTACCGGCCGGGCGGCTGGGCCGGCCCCGACGCCCCCACCGAGCCCCCTGCCGGCACCGGCACGGACGAGGAGCACGAGCCGGTCGCCCGGCCGGGCCGGGCCCGGTTCGTCGCGGTCGCCCTCGCCGGGCTGGTCGCGCTGGGCGGCTGGGCCGCGCTGCCGTTCCTGCCCCTGCAGACCAGCGTGGACTCCCTCTCGGCCGGGCTGCCCGCCGTCGAGGACGCCACCCGGGTGGAGCAGGTGCTCGGGTCCGGCGGCGAGCTGGCCGTGGTCCTGCGCGCGACCGACCCGGGCGCGGACGTCCTCACCCCGCAGGCATGGGAGTGGATGACGACCGCGCAGCGCGAGATCGTGCGGCGGCACGGCGACGAGGCGCGGCCCGCGCTCTCGGCGCCGACGCTGCTGTCGTTCCTCGGGGCCACACCGGACCGGGAACAGATCCGCGCAGGCGTCCGGCTGCTGCCGCCGTACCTGACCGGGGCCGTGCTGCGGCCCGACGGGCAGGTCGCGGTGCTGTCCTTCGGTGTCCGGCTCGACGACCTCGACCGGCTCCGGGACCTGACCGGCGCGATCACCGCCGAGCTGCCCCCGGCCCCGCCCGGCTTCGTCGCCGAGGTGTCCGGGCTGCCCGCGGTCGCGGTGCAGGGCTACGAGCTCGTCTCGGCCGACCGCTACCTCGCCGGCACCGCCGGGCTCGTCGCCGCGGCGCTGGTGCTGGCGGTCGGTCTGCGGCACCGGCGGGACGCGGCCCGCGCGGCGACGGCCGCGGTGCTGGCCACCGGCACGAACCTGTTCCTGCTGTGGGCACTGGGCATCCCGCTCAACCCGCTCACGGTCGCGCTCGGCTCGCTGACGGCCGCCGTCGGCTGCGAGTTCACCGTCATGACCTGCGACGCCGTCCGCACGCGCGACCCGCGCCTGCGCACGGCGGTGACCCTGGCCGCCCTCACCTCGGGCACCGGGTTCGCCGTGCTGGCCCTGTCCGACCTCGCCCTGATGCGCGAGTTCGGCCTGCTGCTGGCGCTGTCCGTCCTGTTGTCCTACCTGGCCGCGCGCCTCGTGGTGCGGGCGTTCCCGCCCGCACCGGCCGCGGCCGGCGACTCCCGGAGTACCCCCGCCCGGGAGCAGCTCGTTGGAGTGATGTGATGCGAGTCAAGGCCACACTGGCGTGGATCGCCGGCGCCGCCCTGCACCGGGTCCGGACCACCTGGTCCGGCCGGATCGTCGCGGGCGTGCTGGTGCTCGCCCTCGTCGCCGGGATCGGTGGCGGCGTCTGGTGGAAGATGCAGCAGGTCCCCGACGGAGCGGCGCTCGCCGTCGGCGACCGGGTCGTGTCGGTGACCGACCTCGACGACCGCGTGCAGACGCTGCGCGCGCTCTACGGCGTCCAGCCACCGGTCGAGGACCCCGCGAAGATGGACGGCTTCCGCCGGGACGCGGCCAAGGCCGTCGCCCTGAGCATGGTGCTGGAGGACCGGGCGACCGGGATGGGCGTCGGCGTCGCCGACGCGAAGGTCCGCCAGACGCTCGACCAGTACATCACCTCCCAGCTCGGCAACGGCCCCGGAGCGCGCGACGACTTCGTCACGGTGCTCGGCAACGTCGGCACCACCGAGGCGAAGGTCCTCGACGAGGTCCGCCAGCAGATGCTGGTCGGTGAGCTGTTCGACCGCGTCACCAAGGACGTCACCGTCACCGACGACGACCTGCGCGCCGAGTTCCCGCGCTACGCCGAGCGGCTCGGCACCCCCGAGAAGCGGGAGCTGTCCAACATCGTCGTGACCAGCAAGGAGGCGGCCGACAAGGTCGCCGCCGAGCTGCGCGGCGGCGCCGACTTCGCCACCGTCGCCCGGGCGAGCAGCATCGACACCGCCACCCGTGCCGCCGGCGGCGCGCTCGGCCAGGTCAGCGCGGCCCAGCTGCAGCCCGACTACGCGAGGGCCGCCTTCGGCGCGCCCGCCGGGCAGGTCTTCGGCCCGGTGCAGAACCAGTTCGGCTGGAACGTCGGCCGGTCCGGCGCGGTCACCCCCGGTGTCCCGGCGATCTTCGACCAGGTCGAGGACAGGCTGCGCGAGATGGTGCTGTTCGACCGGCGGATCGCGGTCTGGGGACAGTGGATGACCGACTCGCTGTCCGGTGGCGACGTGCGCTACGCCGACGACTACCGGCCGGCCGACCCGGACACCGCGCCGACCGGCGCGAGCCCCGGCCTGCCCTCGGGCACCCCGAACACGGTCCCGCCCGCGCCCGGTGGTGGTGGATGAGTCCGGCCTGGACCGTCCTGACCCTCGCCGGTCTCGGCGTCCTGCTCGCCCTTATGGGGTGGGCGGGGCGCCGGCACGCGGCCGGCCTGGGTGCCGTCCCGGGGATGCCCGCGGAGATGCAGCAGCACCGCGTCGCGGTCCTCCGCCGCGGCGCGACGGCCTGCCTGGTGGTCGGCGTCGTGTTCCTCGCGCTCGGTGTGCTGTCCCCGCTGCTCTGACCCCGCTCAGCGGGTGAGCAGCAGGAACAGGCAGTACGAGGTGACCAGGGCCAGCACCACCAGCGCCGGGACGACGAGCCGGGGGTCCAGCTCGACCGAGCGGGAGCCGCGGCGGGGCCCGTCCAGCTCGGCGCGGGTCGCGTCCGGGTCGGGCGGGCCGAGGAAGTCCGAGATCCGGAACCGGCGGTCGAAGTCGTCGGCGTCCTCGACGCCGCACAGCAGCTCCGCGGGCGGCCCGCAGGCCACGATCCGGCCGTGGCACAGGATCGCCACGGTGTCGGCGAGCGCCCGGGCCAGCGCGATGTCGTGCGTGGTGACCAGCACCGTCGCGCCCGAGCGCTCGTGCTGCTCGCGGACGGCCGCGACCAGGGTCCCCGCGTGGGCGGCGTCCAGACCGGTCTCCAGCTCGTCCAGGACGAGCACGGGGGCGTCCACGGCCAGTGCACGGGCGATCGCCAGCCGCTTGCGCCCGTGCGCGGGCAGCTCGGCGGGCAGCGCGGTCGCCCGGTCCTGCAGGCCCATCTCCCGCAGCCGGTGCATCGCGACCCGCTCGATCCGCTCGGGGGACAGGCCGCGCCCGTCGAGGGCGTAGGTGAGGTTGTCGTAGGCCGACAGCGACCCGAACAGCGACGACTCGAACACCGACGGCCCGCCGAACAGCACGCTCATGCCGCGACGCAGCCGGCGCAGCTCGGTCTCGCCCGCGGCGTGCACGTCGACGGCGCCGACGGTGACGGTGCCCCGGCCGGGGGCCGACAGGCCCGCGAGGTGGCGCACCATCGTGGTCTTGCCGGCGCCCGACGGACCCATCAGGACGGTGACGGTGCCGGGTTCCAGGTGCAGCCCGAGCCGGAACAGCACCGGGGTGTCGTCGATCATCGTCGTCACGTCGGTGAAGTCGATCGCGGGACCGCGGGGCGGCTCGTGCGGCACGGGGCCCGTCATCGCACCAGTGGACGCGCGCGGGACGGGCCGGCTCGTCCCCCGGGGGTGGTGACTGCCTCTCCCGTAGTGGGTGTCCCCGCCGCCGGAGGGGTCCTTCCGGCGGGTGCCGGCCCTAGCCTGCGGCCATGAGCGAGCAGGTGCGGACCCGGACCGGGACGTCGTGGGCGCTGGTCGTCTCGGCCGCGGCGTGGATGCTGACCGCGGTGCTGCTGGCCGTCGCCTGGGCGGGGCTCCGGCCCGAGCCGACCGTGGACGACGCGACGGCGACGGCGCTGTCCGGGCAGGGCGCACCGGTCGTCGAGGTCGGCACGACGGCGCCGTACCCGGCCTGGCTGCTGCTCGTCCTCGCCGTGCTGCTCGTCGCGGCGGGCGCCGCGCTGGCCCTGCGGCGGCGGGCGGGTCGTTACCCGGCGGTCGTCCTGAGCGTTGTGTCGGTGGTGGCGCTCGCCGTCGCGGGCCGCTGGGAGACGATCCCGGCGATGGTGCTGCTGGTGGTCGGGACGCTGCCGCTGCTGACCCCCGCCGCGCTGCGTCACCTGCGCTGACGCCGACCGAAGGAGGCTCCGGTGGCCGTACCGGGATTCGACTGGTTCTCCGACCGCGTGGACTGGGTGAGCCTGGTCCGGGGCGCGTCGCTGGCGTTCAGCGTGCTCGTCGTCGGCGGGCTCGCCGCGCCGCTCGGCGCGCGGATCCCGGTGGTCGGGCCGGCGTGGCTGATCCTCACCGCGGTCGTCGCCTTCGTGCTGGCGGGCTACCGGATCGGTGACGCCGCCGACCCGCGCGTGCACGGCGCCGGGGCCGCGGTCGCCGGCTACGTGCTGGTGCTGCCGCTGGTCGTGCTCGGCACCGGGGGGCTCGACCCGCTGCAGGTGGTGCTCACGCTGCTCACCGCCGTCGTCATGGGCGCGCTGGCGGGGCACCTGGCGGGCGGGAACCGCGACCGTCGCGGGGCGGCCCGCTAGAGGGAGGGAACCACCCCGCAGGAGCGATGCCGCCGCTCGGCGGCCTCGACACGATCGGGAGCACCCGCCTCGAAGGAGAGAGCAGCCGTGTTCCCTGGTACCCACGCGCGCAGCCGGCCCGACCACCCGGCGGTGATCCAGCCCGAGACCGGGCGCACCACCACCTACGCCGAGCTCGACGACCGCTCCCGGCGGCTCGCGCACGTCCTGCGCGACGCCGGTCTGCGCCGCGGCGACCACATCGCGTTCGTGTCCGACAACGCTCCCGAGGTCTTCGAGATCTACTGGGCCGCGCTGCGCTCGGGGCTCTACGTCACCGGGATCAACCACCACCTCGCCCCGGACGAGGCCGCCTACATCGTCACCGACTGCGGCGCGCGGGTCGTGTTCGCCTCCGCCGCGACGGGCGAGCTGGCCGCGGCGCTGGTGGGCCGCACCCCGGGCGTCGAGCGGCGGTTCGCCTTCGGCGGCGCGGTCGAGGGCCACGAGGACATGGCCGCGGCCGTCGACGCCGCCCCGGACGGCCCGCTGCCCGAGCAGCCGCGCGGCGCGGACATGCTCTACTCGTCGGGGACCACGGGGCGGCCCAAGGGGATCAAGCCCGCGCTGCCGACGATCCGGGTGGACGAGCCCGGCGACCTCTACACCGCGGTGTTCGGCCCGATGTACGGCTTCGGCACCGACACCGTCTACTACTCGCCTGCCCCGGTCTACCACGCCGCCCCGCTGCGGTTCGGCGGCATCGTGCACGCGCTCGGCGGCACCGTGGTCATGGCGCAGCGCTTCGACGCCGAGGCGGCCCTGGAGCACATCGCGCGCCACGGCGTCACCCACGGCCAGTTCGTGCCCACGATGTTCGTGCGGATGCTGAAGCTGCCCGAGGAGGTCCGGAACTCCCACGACGTCTCGTCGCTGCGGGTCGCGGTGCACGCGGCCGCGCCGTGCCCGGTCGACGTCAAGCAGGCGATGATCGACTGGTGGGGCCCGGTGCTGCACGAGTACTACTCCTCGACCGAGGGCAACGGCGTCACCTTCATCGACTCCGCGACCTGGGCGACCAAGCCCGGCTCGGTGGGGAAGGCCGGCCTGGGCACCATCCGGATCTGCGACGACGACGGCCGCGAGCTGCCCACCGGTGAGGTCGGCACCGTCTACTTCGAACGCGACGTGCCGCCGTTCGAGTACCACAACGACCCGGAGAAGACCCGCGCCGGACGCCACCCGGAGCACGAGAACTGGTCCACCACCGGCGACGTCGGCTACCTCGACGCCGACGGCTTCCTGTTCCTCACCGACCGCAAGGCCTTCATGATCATCTCGGGCGGGGTGAACATCTACCCGCAGGAGATCGAGGACGTCCTCACCCTGCACCCCGACGTCTACGACGTCGCCGTGATCGGCGTCCCGGACCCGGAGATGGGGGAGCAGGTCAAGGCCGTCGTGCAGACCCCCGACGGCGTCGAGGGCGGCCCCGGGCTCGAGGCCGCGCTGCTGGAGTTCGTGCGCGAGCGGATCGCCCGCTACAAGGCCCCGCGCAGCGTCGACTTCGTCGACCAGCTGCCCCGCAGCGCCACCGGGAAGCTCGTCAAGGGCGAGCTGCGCAGGCGCTACACCGACGCCGCCGTCCCCGCGCGCTGATCACCCTCCGTGCATCCGTAGGGAGCACGGAACCACCCCCCGGGAGCGATGTGACCCCCCTCGCCCCGCGGACAGCATTCCTGCACCACCCACTCTCTCGACGAGGAGACGGACCCATGGGCTTTTTCGCCGACAGCAACGAGGTCGACACCTACATCGGCGGTGTGTTCCGTGCCGCGAACGACCACCCCGAGTCGGGCCCGAAGATGCGTGCCGCGGGCATCAACCTGCGCGTGCTCTACACCGACCCGGACACCGAGATGTGGGTCAAGATGCACGAGCCGGCGATGGACGTGCACACCGGCGCCGACGACGACAAGGCCGACATCACCCTGATGATGCGCGCCGACACCGGCGACAAGTTCTGGCGCGGCGACTACAACCTCGCCGTCGGTCTCGCCAAGGGCGAGGTCAAGGCCAAGGGTCCCGTCAACAAGATCCTGAAGCTGGTCCCGCTGACCAAGCCGCTGTTCCCCATGTACCGCGAGCTGGTGGCCGAGAAGGACGCCTCCGCGAACGCCTGACCGCCCCCACCCCAGAGCAGAGGAAGGACGCCGATCCGATGGCGACCATGAAGGCGGTCGTGCTCCGCGAGCCGCACAAGATCGAGGTCATGGAGGTCCCGAAGCCGGAGATCACCGACCCCGGTGACGTCCTGCTGCGGGTCGACCTCACGGCGATCTGCGGGACCGACCTGCACCCCTACGAGGGGCGCATCGTGATCGAGGACGACGTGATCCTCGGCCACGAGTTCCTCGGCACCGTCGAGGCCGTCGGGTCCGGCGTCAACCTCGTCTCCGAGGGCGACCGCGCCGTCGCCTCCTGCGTCGTGAGCTGCGGCAACTGCTACAACTGCCGGCGCAACCGGCCGGGCCAGTGCTTCGGCACGATGATCTTCGGACTCGGGCTGACCTTCGGCAGCCTCTCCGGCGGCCAGGCCGAGTACGTCATCGTCCCGAACGCCGACCGCACGCTGCGCACGCTCTCCGACGAGGGCAGGGGCAACGACGAGGACAAGCTGTTCGTCGGCGACATCATGGCGACCGGCTACGAGGCCGTCCGCAAGTTCGTCCAGCCCGGCGACACCGTCGCCGTGGTCGGCGCCGGCCCGGTCGGGCTGTGCGCCGCGATGGCGGCGAACGTGCTGGGTGCCGCGCAGACGGTCGTCGTGGACAAGGTCCCGGCCCGCCTCAAGGAGGCCGAGGCGATCGGGGCGATCCCGGTGAACGCGGACGAGACCGACCCGGCCGACGCCGTGCAGGACCTCACCGACTGGCGCGGGGCCGACGTCGTCGTCGACGCGGTCGGGCACCCGTCGGCGCTGCTGTCGGCGTGCACCCTGGTCCGCTCCGGCGGCGCCATCTCGATCCCCGGCGTGTACACCGAGGACACGATCGAGCTGCCGTTCGGCGACCTGTACCTCAAGGGCGTCACCATCGCCCAGGGCGTCGCGAACATCACCAACTACATGGACGAGACGCTGGCGCTCATCGCGGCCGGCAAGCTCGACCCGAGCCGGTTCATCTCGCACCGGATGCCGCTGTCCGAGGCGGCCGAGGCGTACCGGATGTTCGAGGAGCGCGAGGCCACCAAGATCGTCCTGGACCCGCGCGCATGACCGCCGGGACGACCGTCCGCCACTTCCCGATGCGGATCGGTGGCCATGACGTGGACACCGGCGAGGTCCTCGAGATCCGCGACCCGCAGAACGACGAGCTGGTCGCCACCGCCGCCTCCGGCGGCGCCTCGGCGATCGACGCCGCCGTCGACGCCGGCCGCGCCGCCTTCGACGACGGCAGCTGGTCGCGGGCCACCCGCGAGCACCGCGCGTCGGTCCTGCGGGCCATCGCCGACAGGCTCGGCGAGCGGCTCGACGAGATGGTCGAGCTGGAGATCATGGCCAACGGCGCCACCGTGCGCCAGGCCACCGGCTTCCACGTCGGCTACTGCGCACCGCACCTGGAGTACTTCGCCGGGCTGGCGGAGCGCTACGAGTTCGAGACGCCCATGCCGCGGGCCACGTTCCCGGTGCTCGGCCAGTCGACGCTCCGCAAGGAGCCGATCGGCGTGGTCGGCGCGATCGCACCGTGGAACTTCCCGCTGCTGCTCTCGCTGTGGAAGTTCGCCCCGGCCCTGGCCGTCGGCAACTCCGTGGTGCTCAAGCCGGACGAGAAGACGCCGCTGTCCGCGCTGGAGTTCGCCCGCATCGCCGAGGAGTGCGGGCTGCCGCCGGGCGTGTTCAACGTCGTCCCGGGTCCCGGCCCGGACGCCGGTGCGCGCCTGGCGAGCCACCCGGGCGTCGGCAAGATCGGCTTCACCGGGTCCACCGACGTCGGCCGCGAGATCATGCGGCTCGCCTCGGGCACGGTGAAGTCGGTGACCCTGGAGCTCGGCGGGAAGTCGCCGGCCCTGGTCCTCGACGACGCCGACCTCGACGTCGCCGTCGACGGGGTGCTGTACGGCTGCATGCTGTACTCCGGCCAGGTCTGCGAGTCGATGACCCGGCTGCTGCTGCCGGACTCGCTGCACGACGAGTTCGTGGAGCGGATGGTCGCCCGCGCGTCCACGATCCGGCTCGGGGACACCCGGGACTGGGAGACCGACATGGGCCCGGTCGTGTCCCGCAAGCAGAAGGACCGGATCCTCGAGCTGATCGCCTCCGGCAAGGACGAGGGCGCCACCGCCGTCCTGGGCGGCGGCGAGGCCCGCGTCGAGGGCCACGAGAACGGGCACTGGATCCAGCCGACCATCTTCACCGGCGTCCGCAACGACATGCGGATCGCGCGCGAGGAGATCTTCGGCCCGGTCCTGTCGGTGATCCGCTACGGCTCCGAGGCCGAGGGCATCGCCCTGGCCAACGACACCCAGTACGGCCTCGCGTCGTCGGTGTGGAGCGCCGACAACTCCCGCGCCCTGGACGTCGCGGAGAAGATCCAGGCCGGCTCGGTGTGGATCAACGACGCGCACCAGATCAACTGCGAGGTGCCCTTCGGCGGGTACAAGCAGTCCGGTGTCGGCCGCGAGCTCGGCCCGCGCGCGCTGGACCCCTACGTCGAGGAGAAGAACGTCCACCTCGACCTGTCCGGCACCCGCGAGGCCCGGCCCTACGACGTCCTGCTGAGCCACGCCGACGACTAGGCCCCGGTCACGTCTCCCCCGGAGGAGGCATGACGACCCCCTCCGGGGGAGATGTGACCCACCGCTCCCTCTCGCACACTGATCCGTGACCGTGCGTCACCAGCACTCGGCCCGCCGATCCCGGGCGACGCCATCAGGAGGACCGATGACCGCCACCTTCGACGCCACCGACTTCGAGTCGGAGATGTTCGACCCGGACGCCGTGGAGATGATCCCGGCCACCGGTGAGGGCAAGCCGGACCACTACCCGGTCGACATCTCGACGAAGGCGTTCTGGGGCCAGACCTCGGAGCAGCGCGAGGAGACCTTCAAGGTCCTGCGCCACGAGCAGCCGGTGTCCTGGCAGCGGCCGGTCGACGACGCCGTCACCCCCGACCCGGACGACCCGGGCTACTGGGCGGTGGTCAGCCACGCCGACATCGTGAAGGTGTCCCGCGACAACGACACCTACATCTCCGGTCAGGGCGTGCTGTTCGACCTGCTGCCGCCGATCTTCCTCGAGCTGACCCAGTCGTTCCTGGCGATGGACAACCCGAAGCACGACCGGCTGCGCAAGCTGGTCGCCTCGGCGTTCACGCCGAAGCAGGTGAAGCTCATCGACGACCGGATCGCGCTGGCGGCGAAGGAGATCGTCGACGACGTCGTCGCCGAGCCGTCGGGTGAGATCGACTTCGTGCAGAAGGTCGCGAAGGTCCTCCCGACCCGCATCTTCTGCGACGTCATGGGCATCCCGGAGCACCTGCGCGAGGCCACCGAGAAGAACGCGGCGGACATCGTCGCCTGGGCCGACGACGAGGTGCTCGCCGGCCGCGCCGCCGACGAGGTGCAGGTCCAGGCCGCGACCAACCTGCACGACATCGCCACCGAGCTGATCGAGCTCAAGACCGCGGAGCCCTCGGACGACCTGATCACCTCGCTGATCAACGCCGAGGTAGACGGCCGCAAGCTCGACGAGTTCGAGATCGGCTCGTTCTTCGTGCTCATGGCCGTCGCCGGGACCGACACCACCCGGCACACCTCGGCGTTCACCGTCCGCGCCTTCACCCACTTCCCCGAGCAGAAGCAGTGGCTCATGGAGGACTACGACGGGCGCATCAACAACGCCATCGAGGAGTTCGTCCGCTACGCGTGCCCGGTCATGACCTTCCGCCGCACCGCGGTGAAGGAGACCGAGCTGGGCGGGCAGAAGATCGTCCCCGGCGACAAGGTCGTCATGTTCTACCCGTCGGGCTGCATGGACGAGAAGGTCTTCGAGGACCCGGAGCGGTTCGACCTCGCCCGGGCCAACGCCAAGGACCACACCGGCTTCGGCGGCGGCGGCGTCCACTTCTGCCTGGGCAACCAGCTCGCCAAGTCCATGCTGCGCGCGCTGTTCCGTGAGCTGCTGTTCCGCATCCCGGAGTTCGAGGCCGGCGAGCCCGAGCTGCTGGGCACCAACTTCATGCGCGGTGTGAAGCGCATGCCGTTCCGATTCTCGCTGGAGAAGTGATGGGTCTGCGTATCGAGCTGGACGAGAGCAAGTGCAGCGGCCTGGGCCTCTGCGAGGCCGAGGCGCCGGAGCTGTTCGAGGTGCGTGACGACGGCTCGCTCGCCGTCCTCGACGCGACCCCCTCGGACGAGCACCGCGAGGCGTGCGAGGCGGCCATCGCCTCCTGTCCCACCGAGGCGCTGCGCCTCGTGGAGAGCTGACCGCACGCACCCTCACCGTGGGGACGCCGGGGGTCACCCCGGCGTCCCCACCTCCTTTTCCGCATCAGGAGCACACCGTGGACCACCTCGTCGTCGTCGGCGCGTCGCTGGCCGGCATCCGGGCCGTGGAGGCGGCCCGCCGGGCCGGGCACGAGGGCGCCGTGACCCTCGTCGGGGCCGAGCGCCACCTGCCCTACGACCGGCCGCCGCTGTCGAAGGCCTTCCTCGACGACACCGGCTGCGAGCCGGCCGACCCGCGCTTCCGGACCGAGGAGCACCTGCATGACGAACTGGGGGTGGCGCTGCGTCTCGGCGTCCCGGCGACGTCGCTGGACACCGGCGCGAAGCTGATCGGCCTGGACGACGGCGCCGAGCTCGGCTACGACGCGCTCGTCGTCGCGACCGGCGGGGCGGCCCGCACGCTCCCCGGTTCCGAGGGGCTCTCGGGCGTGCACGCCCTGCGGACCTGGGACGACGCGCTCGCCGTGCGCGCGGCGCTCGACGCGGGTGCCCGTACCGTCGTCGTCGGGGCGGGGTTCATCGGCTCCGAGGTCGCCAGCGCCGCCCGCAAGCGCGGCCTGTCCGCGACGGTCGTCGAGGCGCTGCCGGTCCCGCTGGTCCGCTCGGTCGGCGAGGACATGGGCCGGGCCTGCGCCGACCTGCACCGCGACCACGGCACCGACCTGCGCTGCGGCGAGACCGTCGACCGGCTGGAGTCCGCCGGGGGTGCCGTGACCGGCGTGCGGCTCGGGTCGGGCGAGGTGCTCCCGGCCGACCTCGTCGTGGTCGGGATCGGGGTCGCGCCGTGCACCGGCTGGCTGGAGGGCTCGGGGGTGACGCTGCACGAGCGGGACCGCGGTGTCGTCGCCGACGCCACGCTGCGCGCCGCCGACGGCGTGTACGCCGCGGGCGACGTCGTGCACTTCCCGAACCACCTGTTCGACGGCGAGGTCATGCGCCTGGAGCACTGGACCACCGCCGCGGAGCAGGGCGCGCTCGCGGCGAAGAACGCGCTGGACCCGGGCGCCGCCCGCGAGCTCGGCACCGTCCCCTACTTCTGGTCGGACTGGTACGACAGCCGCATCCAGTTCGTCGGACGACCCTCCGCGGACGAGATCCGCGTCGTGTCCGCGGAGCAGGGTGACGACCGCTTCCTCGCGCTCTACCGGCGCGGGGACCGGCTGGTCGGCACGATCACGATCGACCGGCCGACCCAGATCATGAAGTACAAGCGGCTGATCGCGCAGCGCGCGAGCTGGGCCGAGGCGCTGGAGTTCGCCGGGGTCGCCGGCGAGGTCAGCCGGGCGTGAGGTCGAGCATCCGCCGGGCGAGCCGCTGCCAGCTCGCCAGGTGGGGCTCGGTCTCCGGGTCCCGCGGGTTGATCGCGTAGGTGAGCGCGACCCCGCGCATGCTGGTGAACAGCAGGTCCCGGCACTCGTCGAACTGCGGGTGGCTGGACAGGGCCGGGCCGAACATCGTCGCGACGACGTGGGTCAGCGCGGTCCCGAGCCGCCTCTCGGCCGGGAACAGCTCGGCCCGGATGTCGGCGTTGGTGCGGGCCGCGGCCCACAGCTCCATCGACGCCCAGAAGTAGGGCTGCCGGAAGGTCTCCCACAGCAGCTCCACGGCACGGTCGCAGCGCTGCGCACCGGTGCTGCGGCCGTACTCGGACTCGGCGACCCACTGCTCCATGTCGGCGATCTGCTCGACGGCCAGGTGCTGCGCGGCCGCGATGAGCAGGGACTCGCGGCTGGGGAAGTGGTGCAGCAGCCGGCCCCGCGAGACCCCGGCGCGACGCTGGACGGTGACGGTCGTGGCGTGGGCGTAGCCGTGCTCGTACAGCTCCTCCAGTGCGGCGGCGAGGATGATCGCGCGGCTGCTGGCGCGGCGTTCGCCCTGGGTGCGGCGGGCTCGGGGCGGGCGCGGTTCGCCCGCTGCGGAGGGCATGCGGGGCACAGTAGCCCCCGCCGGCGTGGCGGACGTCCGTACACGCTGCTCCACCCGACCGTAGGGTGCGTCACCCGAGGGGGTGACGATGATCCACACGACACGGTCCGCTCCCGCGGTGGGGTTCCGCGACGTCCACCTCGCGTTCGACTCGGAGCCGGTGCTGGAGGGCGTCGACCTGGAGCTCGAACCGGGGCGCACGACCGTGCTGCTCGGACCGTCCGGCGCCGGCAAGACCACCCTGGTCCGCACCCTGCTCGGGCTCTACGCACCCGACTCGGGCGAGACCGTCGTCGACGGGCGCGCCGTCGCGTCGCTGCGTGCGGACGAGCTGGCCGCGCTGCGCCGGCGGACGGGCGTCCTGCTCGGCGGGTCCTCGGTCTACGACGCGTCGCTGTTCGGGTCGCTGTCGCTGTTCGACAACGTCGCCTACCCGCTGCGGGCCGCCCGGCACCCCGCCGCCGACGCCGAGACCTGGCGGATCCTGCACGAGTTCGAGCTCGCCGGGCACGCCACGGCGCTGCCGTCGGAGGTCTCGGCGGGGCAGCGGCGCCGCGCGGCGCTGGCCCGGGCCCTGATCACCGCGCCCGACCTGCTGGTGCTCGACGACCCCGGCCCGGCGCTGGACCTGCACAACCGCGACGCGGTCGTCCGGTCGGTGCGCCGGCGCACCACCCGGTCGGGGGCGACGGCGCTGGTCGTCATGCACGACCTGGAGCTGGCCCGCGCGCTGGGCGACCGGGTGGGCGTCCTGCTCGGCGGCCGGATCGTCGCCGACGGGCCGGTCGACGAGGTGCTCGGCGGGATCGTCACCGCCGCCGACCTGGACGCCCGGTTCGGCGTGCGTGCCGCGCTGCCGGTGGCCACGGCGGCCGAGCGCGCCGCGGTCGCGCGGCGGGCCCGGCGCCAGGGGCTGGGCGAGGCGTGGCTGCTCATGGGCGTGCTGTTCGCGATGCCGGCGAAGCTGTCGCTCGCCCTCGGCTCCGGGATGCTCGCGAACCCCGCACTCTGAGCGGCGGGGTCAGCGGACGGGGCCGGGCTCCCGGCGGCGGACCCGCTCGACGACGGCGGCCGGCGCCGGCTCGGTGACCTCGCGGTTGAACGGCAGCCGCGCGAGTGCGGCGCCCATCGCGCAGGTGTCGGTCAGCGCGGAGAAGGTCAACCCGGTGCCGATGCCGCCGGCGAGCAGGCGCAGCCGCGGCGAGACGAACCGCCCGCCGAGGATCCCGGTCAGGACCAGCGACCCGGCGACGAGGCGGACCTGGCGCTCCAGCGCCCACGCCACGCGGCCGAGCACGACCTCGCCGCCGGCGGCGGCCCAGGCGGGGACGCCGCCGTCGAGGACGTGGGCCCGGTCCAGCCCGGCGGCGGCCAGGTGGCGCCGTCCCTGCTCGGCGCGCACCCCCGACTGGCAGACCAGCACCAGCGGCGACTCCGGGTCGTCGAGGTGCTCGGCCAGCTCGGCCGAGTGCTCGGCCAGGGTGCCCAGCGGGACGTGGTAGGAGCCGCGGATGTGCCGGGCCTCGAACTCGGCGGCGCTGCGCACGTCGATCACGAACGGGCGCGACCACCTGCGCACGGTGGAGGCGGTGACGGTGCGGCCGGCCGGCCCCGTGGTCGGGGTCGTGGTCATGGGGGTGCTCCTCGGGGTTCGGGAGGGGAGGGGAGCCTCAGGCGAGGGACAGGAACAGCTTCTCCAGCTGCGCCACGTCGACCTCGCGCTCGCCGTCGGCGTTCTCGGTCATGCAGTGCCGCAGACCCGTCGAGATGATCTTGAACCCGGCGCGGTCGAGGGCCTTCGACGCGGCGGCGAGCTGGGTGACGACGTCGCGGCACTCCCGGCCGTCCTCGATCATGCGGATGATCCCGGCGATCTGGCCCTCGACCCGGCGCAGCCGGGTCAGGACGTCGCTCAGCTCGGTGGGCCGGACCTGCACGGCGCCCCCTTTCCTCGATGATGTCCCCACTATACCCCAGGGGGTATCGGTCGACCATATCCTGGGACGCCGGTAACACGGCGCCGTGTCCGCTTCGATCTGCAGAGTGACGTCGGAACGTGAGGCGGGTGCATGGACGGGAACGGACCGTACGAGCGGTACTACGCGGAGCGCGAGGCCTCCGGGCAGCGCACCGTGCTGTGGCCGTGGGCGCTGCTCGCGCTCGTCGTGCCGTTGCTGCTGGTCCGGTCGTTCGTGGTGGCCGACGAGCCCGCCGAGGCGACGGCGACCCACCAGGCCGCGCCGGCGCCCGCGCGCGAGGCGGAGCAGGGCGTGCACCGGGCCGGGGTCGACGTCGAGCCCGGCACCTGGACCACCGACGGTCCGGGGTCCGGCGCCGAGTGCGGCTACACGCGCACCGCGGCCGACGGCGTCGAGGTCGCCAGCGCCCGGCTGCACGGCCCGGCCGCCGCCCGGTTCCTCGACGGCGAGTCGGTCGTCCTCACCGGGGGCTGCACCTGGACGGCCGGCTGACCCGGCCGGCGCCCGGATTCGACGACCGGCCCGGGGGAGCCCTTCCCGGGTGTCGTGGGATCGGTGAGGATGCCGGTATGGACCAGTTCGAGGCGGACGCCGTGACCGGGAGCGAGATCGGGGGCGGGGCCGCGTTCTCGCTGGCGGGCGCGCCGCTGCCGCTCTCGGTGCCCGCGCGGGTGTACGTCTGCGGGATCACCCCCTACGACGTGACCCACCTGGGGCACGCGTCGACGTTCGTGTGGGCCGACGTGCTGACCCGGGTCGTGCGGATGACCGGCACCGCGACCCGGGTGACCCGCAACGTGACCGACGTCGACGACGTCCTCAGCCGCACCGCCGCCGAGCGCCGGGTCGACTACGACGAGTTCGGCCTGCGCCAGGAGTTCTGGTTCGACCGCACCATGGCCGACCTCCAGGTCGTCGCACCCGACCACGCCCCGCACGCGCGCCACCACGTGAAGCACGTGATCGCGCTGGCCGCGGCACTGCTGGCGACCGGCGCCGCCTACGAGCGCGAGGGCGCGGTGTACTTCCGCGGCGCCGGCGTCCCGGGGGCGGCGGGCCTGGACCGTGACACCGCGCTGGCCCTGTCCGCCGAGTACGGCGACGACCCCGGCGACCCGCACCGGGACGACCCGTTCGACGTGCCGCTGTGGAAGCCCGCCGACGGCGACCACCCGGCGTGGCCGAGCCCCTGGGGTCCGGGACGCCCGGGCTGGCACGCCGAGTGCGCCGCGATGGCCCTGGCGACCCTCGGCGGTGTCGTCGACGTGCTCGCCGGCGGCGCCGACCTGGCGTTCCCGCACCACGCGTACCAGTCGGCGATGGCCGCGGCCGCGACCGGCGCGGGCCTGTTCGCCCGGCGCGGGTTCCGGGCCGGGATCGTGTCCGTCGACGGCGCCAAGATGGCCAAGTCCACCGGCAACCTCGTGCTGGTGCAGGACCTGCTCGCCGGCACCCCGGGGGCCGCGGTCCGGCTGTTCCTGCTGGACCGGCCGTGGGCACAGCCGTGGGAGTACCGGTCCGAGGACCTCGCGCTCGCGACCGGCCGGCTGGAGGAGCTCTACGTCGCGGCCGGGCGCAAGCCCGGCTCGGCCGCCGCGGTGGACGCGGTGCGCGACGCGCTTCTCGACGACCTCGACGTCCCCCGCGCGGTGGCGACGGCGCTGGAGTCGGGCGGCGAGGCGGCGCGCACGGTCATCCGTACCCTGGCCCTGCAGTAGCGGGAGGTGCGGTGGCCGGTCTGGGTGAGCTCGAGAGCCGTGTGATGGCGGCCCTGTGGGACGCCGACGGTCCCCGGACCGTCCGTGCCGTCCACACGGCACTCGCCGCGGAGCGGCCGCTCGCCTACACGACGGTCATGACCGTGCTGGACAACCTGCACGGCAAGGGCTGGGTGCGCCGCGAGCGCGCGGGGCGGGCCTGGGTCTACACCCCGGCGCGGGCGCGCGAGGAGGCCGGCGCGGAGATGCTGCGCGACATGCTCGACTCGCTCGGCGACCCGCGCGGGGTCCTGCTGCACTTCGCCCGCGGGATGGACGAGGGGGAGTCGGAGTTCCTGCGCCGGGCCCTGTCCCGCGAGCAGGACGGCTCGTGACCGTCGCCCTGGGCCTGCTGCTGGCCGCGGTCGCCCTCGGTGTCACCGGGCCCGCCTACCTGCGGCCGACCGCGGACCCGCGGGTGCATCCGGGCCTCGCCCTGTCCGCCTGGGTGGTCACGTTGCTCGCGGCGGCGGGGTCGGCGGTCACCGCCGCCGCGGTGCTCGTGCTGCCCGACCCGTCCGTGCCCGACGGAGTGCTGGGTGTCGCGGTCGTGTGCTGGCGCGCGCTGGCGCGGGGCACCGACATCCCCTGGCTGCTGCTGGTCCGGCTCCTCGTCGGGTTCACGCTGCTGGCCCTGCTGGCCCGGGTCGCCGGCCTGTTCGCGGCGTCGCTGCGTCGGCAGCGACGGCACCGGACCGAACGGTCCGGAGCGTTGCGTGCCGTCGTCGAGGTCCGCGACGGCGTCTGGTGGATCCCGTGCGACGACCCGGTCGCGTTCTCCCTCGGCGGCGGTCGCCGGGGGATCGTCGTGGCCGCCACCGGTCTGCGCCGCCTCGGCCCCCGGGTCGTCGACGCGGTCCTCGCACACGAGCGTGCCCACGTACGGGGCCGTCACCACCTGGCGGTCGCGCTCGCCGTCGCCGCCGCCGACGCGCTGCCCCGGGTCCCGCTGTGCCGCGCGGCGCCGGGGGCGGTCGGGGTGCTGTGCGAGCTCGCCGCCGATGCGGCGGCGGTCCGCCGGCACGGCCCCGCAGCGGTCCGCGCCGCGCTCGCCGGGACGGCGGGGCGGACCGTGACGCCGCGCGGCGCGGTGGGGTTCGACGCGTTCCCCGAGGTGCGTCGCTCCTGGCTCGACTCGCCCCGGTCGGCCCTCCTGCGCAGCGACGGCGCCGCGGCCCGGCTGCTGACCGGTGCGGTGGCCCTGGTGCCCGCGCTGCTGCCCGCGGCCGGTGCGGTCGCCCTGGTGCTCGCGGCCTGCCTCGCCCCCTGAGGGCCTGCGGAGCCCATTGACCGGACATTCACCTCGATCTACTACCGTGTTCGTAGACAGCTACTACTCGGATAGTAGAAAGGGGGCCGGCATGGGACGCACGACCGGCAATCTGGAGCGCCGGGGCCGGCAGCGGGACGTGACGATCGTCGTCGTCCTCGTCGTGTTGGCCCTGGGGCTGATCGGCTACCTCGTTCTCGGGGCCACCGGTGGCGACGACGCCGCCCCGCCCGCGACGCGGGGTCAGTCGGCCGACGCCGGGCAGCCGGCCGTCGGCCCGCTGGGCGATATCGCCCGTCGCGAGGAGGGGGATCCCGCCGCGCTCGGCCGCACCGACGCCCCGGTGGTGATGGTCGCGTTCTCCGACTACCGCTGCCCGTTCTGCGCGAAGTTCAGCCGGGACACCGAGCAGCAGCTCGTGGACGAGTACGTGCAGGACGGCAGGCTGCGCATCGAGTGGCGCAACTTCCCGATCTTCGGACCGGAGTCCACGCTGGCCGCCCAGGCCGGTCGGGCCGCGGCGATGCAGAGCCGGTTCTGGGAGTTCAACAAGGCGGTCTTCGCCGACAGCCCGGAGCGTGCCCACCCGGACCTGCCCGAGGACACGCTCGTCGCCTACGCCGAGAAGGTCGGTGTCCCCGACATCGCGAAGTTCCGGACCGACATGCACGGGCCCGAGGCGGCGCAGGCGGTGCAGCGCGACCTCGACGAGGGGTCGGCGCTCGGGGTGCCCAGCACCCCGGCCTTCGTCGTGAACGGGAACCCGCTCATGGGGGCCCAGCCCGTCGCCGAGTTCCGGGCGCAGATCGACCAGGCGCTGGCGGCCACGCGGTGAGCGGTATCGGTCTACCGGCGGCCTTCCTGGGTGGGCTGCTCTCCCTGGTCAGCCCGTGCGCGGCGCTGCTGCTGCCGTCGTTCTTCGCCTACGCCTTCGACCGCGTCGGCACCCTGATCGGCCGCACGCTGACCTTTCTGGCAGGCCTGCTCGTGGTGCTCGTGCCGCTCGGCGCCGGGGTGGCCCTGGTCGGGGACCTGCTGACCCGCTACCGCGGCCTCGTCACGACCCTCGGGGGACTGCTCCTGATCGTGTTCGGGGTTCTCGCCGTCCTCGGCATCGGGTTCGCCAGCTCCTCCGCGGCCCGGGCCGCAGGGCGGATCCGGATCTCGGGCCCGTTGTCGACCTTCGCGCTGGGCACGGTCTACGGACTGGCCGGGTTCTGCGCCGGGCCACTGCTCGGCAGCGTCCTGACGGTCGCCGCGATCGGGGCCGAGCCGGGTTACAGCGCGGCGCTGCTCGCCGCCTACGCGGTGGGGATGGCCGCCCCGCTGTTCGTGCTGGCCCTGCTCTGGGACCGCTTCGGGCTGGGGCGCAGACCGTGGCTGCGCGGCCGTGAGATCACCCTCGGCCCGCTGCGCACCCACACGACGAGCCTGGTCTCGGGGCTGCTCTTCATCGGCATCGGGATGCTGTTCCTGCTGACCGACGGGACCGCCGGGATCATCGCGCCCACCACCGTCGACCAGCAGGCCGACGCCCAGGTCGCGATCCGAGACCTGGTCGGCGGGGTGCCGGACGTCGTCGTCCTGCTCGCGATCGTCCTGCTCGCGCTGGTCGTCGCGGTGGTCAGGCTGCTGCGCTCCCGTCGCGGCGCCGGCACCGCCGCCGAGCGGGACCACGAGGAGGTCCGGTGAACGCGCTCGACGCACTGCGCGCCTGGACCGTCCGGCACTGGACCGTCGCCACGGTGTCCGCGGTCGCGACGGCCGTGGTCATGGCGGTCCCGACGGCCGTGCTGCCGAACCCGTGGTTCTGGCGTGAGGTCCCGACCCCGGCCTGGGCCTACCCGGTCCTCGCGCTGGTCGCGATCCTGTCCGGGCTGGTCGCGGCCACCTACGTCCGGAGCCCCGACGGGCCCGGCGGCCGCCGCGCCTCGGCAGGCGCGCTGCTCGGTTTCTTCGCCGTCGGCTGCCCGGTCTGCAACAAGCTCGTCCTGCTGGTGCTCGGCTACGCCGGGGCCATGACGTGGTTCGAACCGGTCCAGCCGTTCCTGGCGGTGCTGGCGGTGGCCGGTATGGCCGCGGCCCTGCGGGCCCGGCTGCGCGGGGCGCTGGCCTGCCCGGTGCCCGTGGCGACACCCCGATCCCCGGAGGAGATCCCGTGAACACCCTGCTGCGCCGTGCCCTGACCGTCGTCGTCACCGGCGGCGTCCTCGTCGGAGGCGCCGGTCTCGCGTCCGCGGCCGGCGACGCGTCCGAGGCGCCGGCGCCCCCGGCGAGCACGGCGACGCCGTCCGGTGCCGCTGTCCCCGGCACGCCGTGCACCGCGTCGGCCGATGCCTGCGTCGACCTGGCCTCGCACACGGCGTGGCTGCTCGACGACGGTGAGGTGACCCGGACGGTCCCGTTCCTCGACGGCGACCCGCGCAGTCCCACCCCCGTGGGGACGTTCGCGGTCGACTGGAAGGCGCAGAACTACCACAGCCGCGAGTTCGACGCGGACATGCCGTTCTCGGTGTTCTTCGCCCCGGGCGGCATCGCCTTCCACGAGGGGTCGCTCGAACGGCCGTCCGCCGGGTGCGTGCACCTCGGGAAGCCGGACGCGGTCGCGTTCTTCGACGCGCTCGAGGTCGGTGACCAGGTCCAGGTCCGCCGCCCGTCCTGACCCGTCAGGCCCGGGTCGCGGTCAGCTGGACCATCGCCCCGATCGGACCCCACGACGGCGTGGCCGGGAACCGCTCGACGGTGCCGGACACGAACCCGGCGGCGGTGACCGCGGCCTCGGTGTCACGGTCGAGCCGGCACCCCGCCGCCATGCGTTCCCACAGCGGGGCCAGTCGCCGTCGCCAGGTCGCGGGCCGGCCGTGCCCGACGACGTGCTCGATCGCGACCAGCCGCCCGCCCGGGCGCAGCACCCGGTGCGCCTCGGCCAGCGCCCGCGCCGGGTCCGGGACGGTGCAGAGCACCAGGGTGAAGACGACCGCGTCGACCGAGCCGTCGGCGGCGGGCAGCGCGTCGGCGCCCGCCCCGCTCACGGTCAGCGGGACGGCGCAGGCCGCGGCGCGGTCGTCGAGCCTGCGGCGCATGGCCGGGTCCGGTTCGAGGGCGATCACCTCGTCGGCGGCGCGGTAGTACGGCAGGTTGGCGCCGGTGCCCGCGCCGACGTCGAGGACGCGGCCGGTCAGGTCGCCGACCAGCGCCGCCCGGCGCGGGCCGAGGACCCGGCGCTCGACGGGGTCGAGGACGCGGTCGTACAGCGCGGCGAAGATGCGGTGCTCACCGGTGGACACGGCGGCACGCTACCCGGCGACGACCGGCAGGCCCGCCGCCGCGGCGTTGCCGAACGCGTCGTCGATCGCCACGACCTCGATGCCGCGGGCGTCGAGCAGCCCGGCCACGACGGCGGCGCGGTAGCCACCGGCGCAGTGCACCCAGACCGGTCCGGCCGGGACCTCGTCGATCCGGTCCAGGACCTCGTGGACCGGGATCCCGACCGAGCCCCGCACCCACCCGCCGGCCCGCTCGGGGTTCCGGCGGACGTCGAGGACCGACGGGCGCGCGCCCCGGTCGTACTCGGCCGCGAGGTCGGCGAACGTGGCCTGGCGGAAGCTGTGCAGCGGCGCGTCACCGGCCCACTCCTCGGGCTTGCCGGTCGCGGCCGCGGCCGGCCGGTCGATCCCGATCCGGACGAGCTCGCGCTGCGCCTCGGCGACGTCGGCCGCGGTCTCCCCGAGCAGCGTCACCGGGGTCCTCCACGGCGCGAGCCAGCCGAGATAGGTCACGAACTGGCCGCCGAGCCCGATGTTGACCGTCCCGGCGACGTGCCCGGCCGCGAACGCGGTCCCGGTGCGCAGGTCGACGACCCACTCGCCCGCGTCGATACGCCGCCGCAGCTCGGCCGGGTCGGCCTCGGCCGGGGCGGACAGGTCGATCTCGTCCGGCCCGGCGGCGTTGGCGGGTCCCATGTGGGCGTAGTACGCGGGGAACGCGTCGAGCCCGGCCAGCAGCTCGCGGACCCACTCGTCCTGCTCGCGGGTCAGCGCGGGGTTGGCCACCTTCTCCGCGCCGATGGTGCTCGCGCTCCCGGTGGCCTGGGTGGCGGAGCAGAAGCTGCCGAAGCCGTGGGTCGGGAAGATCTCGGTGGCGTCGGGCAGCTCCGCGGCGAGCCGCCGGGCGGAGTGCCACTGGGCGTGGGCGAGCGTGTCGGTGTGGTCGGGCCCCAGCAGGTCGGGACGGCCGGTGGAGCCGTACAGGAGCGACCCGCCGGTGAAGACGACCGCCGGCTCGGCGCCGGGCAGGGAGCCGTCGGAGACGGCGAACGACAGGTGGGTGTGGGTGTGCCCGGGGGTGTGCAGGACCCGCACGCGCATCGTGCCGACCTCGACGACCTGACCGTCGCGGACGCCGACGCGCTCGAAGGAGACCGGGTCGTCCGCGTTCAGGAGGTACTGCGCTCCGGTCGCGCGGGCCAGCTGGAAACCACCGGTGACGTAGTCGTTGTGGATGTGGGACTCGAACACGTGGGTGATCCGGACGCCCGCCTCGTCGGCGGCGGCGCGGATCCGGTCGTGGTCGCGCTGGGGATCGACGACGAGGGCGACCTCGCCGTCGTGCGCCAGGTAGCTGCGGTCGCCCAGGCCGGGCGTCTCGACGGTCAGAACGGTGATCATGTCCGGTCCTCTCGGCAGTGACCTCGGGGGTACTGGCGTCAACCCGATCAAATGATCGTACATTCCATCGAGTGCCGTGGCGGAGATCACGAATCAGCGACCGCGTCGGTCGGTGATGGGCCCGAATTCGGACCATTGTGTCGGGGATGGCCGGCCGATAACCTCTATGTACGTACATTTGAGGAGGCGACGAACATGCCGGGACACCGGATCGTCATCGTGGGCGGCGGCAGCGCGGGCATCAGCGTCGCGGCCCGGTTGCGCCGGGCGGGGGAGCGCGACGTCGCCGTCGTCGACCCCGCGGTGACGCACTACTACCAGCCGCTGTGGACGCTCGTCGGCGGCGGCCGGGCGCCGGTGGAGCAGAGCGCGCGCCCGCAGGCCTCGGTCATGCCCAAGGGCGTGACGTGGATCCGCAGGGGCGCGGTCTCGGTGGACCCGGACGCCCGCTCGGTCGAGCTCGACGACGGGTCGAGCGTGGAGTACGAGTACCTGGTGATGTGCCCGGGGATCCAGCTGGACTGGGCCAAGGTCACCGGCCTGTCCGACGCCCTGGGGCGCGACGGGGTGTCGAGCAACTACGAGTACCAGCTCGCGCCCGCGACCTGGAAGTTCATCCGGGAGCTGCGGAAGGGCACCGCGGTGTTCACCATGCCCGGTGGCCCGATCAAGTGTGCGGGAGCTCCGCAGAAGATCGCCTACCTCGCCGCCGACCACTGGCGGGAGCAGGGCGTGCTGCGCGACATCGACGTGCACCTGGTGCTGCCGACGCCGGGCATGTTCGGCGTACCGGAGTTCGCGAAGGTGCTCGAGGGCGTCGTCGCCCGCTACGGCATCCAGGTCCACTTCCAGAGCGAGATGACCTCGGTGAACGCCGGCGCGAAGGAGATCACCGTCGTCGACCACGCGGCGGGCGACACGACCTCGACCCTGTCCTACGACGTGCTGCACGCCGTCCCGCCGCAGAGCGCGCCGGACTGGGTGAAGAAGAGCGCGCTGGCCGACCCGAACAATCCGGCGGGCTACGTCGAGATCGACAAGCACACCCTGCAGCACACGCGGTACCCGAACGTGTTCGCCCTCGGCGACGCCGGATCCTCGCCGAAATCGAAGACCGGCGCGGCCATCCGCAAGCAGGCACCGGTGGTCGCCCGGAACCTGCGCGACGTCATGGCGGGGCGCACGCCGTCGGCGAGCTACGACGGCTACGCGTCCTGCCCGCTGACGACCTCGCGGCACCACATGCTGCTCGCCGAGTTCGACTACACGATGACGCCGACGCCGTCGATCCCCGGGATCGACACCATCAAGGAGCGGAGGGACATGTGGCTGCTCAAGCGCTACGGCCTCCCCACGATGTACTGGAACGCGATGCTCCGCGGCCTCGCCTGACCGCTCCCGGGCCGCACTCCGACGACGCCCCGGCCGGGGATCCGGCCGGGGCGTCGTCGGTGCTCGGACCGGTCAGGTCGTCGCCGGTGCCGTGACCGGGCGGGTGCCGTCGGCCCAGGCCCCGAACCCGCCGAGCAGGTCGTCGACCGTGGTGAAACCGTGCGCTCGCAGCGTCGACGCGGCGATCGAGGAGCGGTACCCGCCCGCGCAGTAGACGACGGTGGAGGCCGCCGGGTCGAGCTCGCCGAGCCGCGAGACGAGGGTCGGCAGCGGGATCGGCACGGCTCCCGGGACGAGCCCGGACCCGGCGACCTCGCCCGGCCCGCGGACGTCGACGACCTGCGTCCCGTCCGGCAGGGCGGCGAGCTCGGTGGCCGTCACCCGGCCCGCCGAGCGCAGGCGCTCCGGCGGTGCCGCGGACACCCCGCCGTCGAGCTCACCCCGCACCCGGTCGAAGCCGATGCGGGCGAGCCGGTTGCGCGCCTCGACCGCCGTGCCGGGGTCGCCGACGAGCACGAGGTCGGCGTCGGCCGGCACGACCTGACCGGCCATCTCGGCGAACCGGCCGCCGAGGCCGACGTTGACCGAGCCCGGGAGGTGCGCGGCGGCGAAGTCCTGCGGATCGCGGGTGTCGAGCAGCACGGCGCCGCCGCGGACCAGCTCGTCGACCTGCGGCAGCGGCAGCGCGGGGACACGCGAGGTCTCGTCGAGCACCGGCCGGGACTCACGGTTGCGCTGCGAGGCGTGCGCGAAGTACATCGGCGCCACCGACTGGCCCTCGGTGACGGCGGCGACGAAGGCGTTCTCGTCCATCGGCGCCAGCGCGTAGTTGGTGCGGCGTTGCTCGCCGATGGTGCTGGAGGTCTCGGTCGACAGGTTCTTCCCGCAGGCCGACCCGGCGCCGTGGGCCGGGAAGACCCGGGTCCCGTCCGGCAGGGTGAGCAGTCGGCGGCGGGTGGACCGGTAGAGGGCGCGGCCGAGCTCCTCGGCGGACCAGCCGGCCCCGCCGAGCAGGTCGGGACGGCCGACGTCGCCGATGAACAGCGTGTCGCCGGTCAGTACGCCCCAGGGCGCGGCGCCGGGCTGGTCGCGCACGACCAGGCAGATCGACTCCGGCGTGTGGCCGGGGGTGTGCAGGACCTCCAGGCTCACCGAGCCCAGGGACAGGATCTGCCCGTCGGCGAGCGGTTCCATCGGGAACTCGACCTGCGCGGCGTCGCCGTAGGAGATGGGGGAGCGGGTCGCGGTCGCCAGCTCCAGGTGCCCGGAGAGGAAGTCCGCGTGCACGTGGGTCTCGAGCACCCGCTCGATGCGGAGCCCCTCGGCCTCGGCGTCGGCCAGGTAGAGCGCGACGTCGCGCTGCGGGTCGACGACGACCGCGCGGCCGGTAGTCCGGTCGCCGATCAGATAGGACGCCTGGGACAGGCAGCCCAGGTAGTACTGCCGGAAGACGAGGTCACCGCTGCGCTGCCACGCACCGGCCTCGACGGGGTCCGCTCCCATGATGCCCTCCTGGGGATCTGACGCTGTACAAATGACCGTACATTCATCGCGGTCCGTCGTCGAGGGCGGCGGGCCACATGCGACCGGCCGGGCTGTTGCGCGACGGGGGGCCGCGTGGTCTCGTGGTCCCCGTGTGTCCCGCAGCTCCGTCGGTCGATCGCGGCTTCGTCGTGTGCCTGATCGCCACCGACCAGCTGTCGGTCGACGACCGTCACTGTCGCCCGGGAATCCGAGCGGCCCGGTAGTACCGGAGTCGCTCCCGTCCGTCCCGACCCACCGGATCACCGGAGCGACCGTGCGCACCTCCGTCCGTCCCCACCCGTCCGACTCCCCGGCCGCTTCCGCCGCCGAGCCGGCCGCTGCCCGCCCGTCCGCGGCGGACGCGCCCCCGCCCGCGGACACCCCGGGCGACGGCGGCACCGGCGGCCGGCCGGGGGGTGGCGCCCGATCCGGCCTGCTCGGCCGGATGGCCGTGGCCGTGCGGGCCGCGCACCGGTCCGGCGTGCCGTTCTGACGTTCCTCGGGGCCGGTGCTCCGGCCCGGACGCCGTCCCGCCCCGGCTGCGACCCGTCCCCGCCCGTCCCCCGTCCGGGCCGGTGACCGCCCGGCGCCCGCCTGTGGGCCGGACCATGACTCCGGCGTGGTCCGTGGCACTCCGAGGGGACTTGCTCACCGACGCTAAATGACCGTACATTCAAGGGGTGTCCGACACCGAGACCGACGCCCCCGGCCCCGCCGTGATCCGGCGCGAGCCCGGCCGTCTGCTCTGGGAGCAGCTGCTCGACGACCTGCGGCGCCGCCTCGACCTCGACGCGTTCACCGACGGGTTCCCCGGCGAGCTGGCCCTCGTGGAGGAGTACGGCGTCAGCAGGCACACCGTCCGGCAGGCGGTCAAGGTACTGCGCGACGAGGGCCGTGTCGTCGGGACGCGCGGACGCCCGTCGCGCCAGGCCGAGCCGGTCGAGATCGCCCAGCGGCTCGGTGCGCTCTACAGCCTCAACGCGTCGGTGCGCGCGATGGGCCTGGAACAGCAGAGCGTGGTGCGGGCGCTGGACACCCGCGCCGACGGCGTCGTCGCGGCCCGGCTCGGGCTGGAGGAGTCCACACCGCTCGTCCACCTGGAACGCCTGCGGTTCGCCGGTGGCGACCCGCTCGCCCTGGACCGGGTGTGGCTCCCGCACGACCTCGCCGCCCCGCTGCTGAAGGCCGACTTCACCACCGGCGCGCTCTACGAGCGCTACGCCGAGCTCTGCGGGGTCGTCCTCACCGGCGGCGAGGAGACCATCCAGCCCATCCTGCCCACCCCCGCCGAGCACCGGCTGCTGGGCGGGAGCCCGTCCACCGCCGCGTTCTCGATCCGGCGCCTCGGCTGCGCCAAGGGACGCCCGGTGGAGTGGCGCCAGACCCTCGTCCGCGGCGACCGCTTCGTCCTGCGCGCGGACTTCTCCGCCAAGGACGGCTACCAGCTCGACCTGCTCGGCTCCCCCGATCGGAAGGACCCACGGCGATGACCACTCCCGACCAGATCCCGCAGACCGACCCGGTGGACGCCCGGGAGCTCGCCGCCGGCGGGGCCCTGCTGCTCGACGTCCGCGAGCCCGCCGAGTGGAGCGCCGGGCACATCGAGGGCGCCGTGCACACCCCGCTCGGGGAGCTGGACCCGATGACGTTCGACCAGGACCGGATGGTCGTGGCCGTCTGCCGCTCCGGGAACCGGTCCGGCCGGGCCGCGGCGGCGCTGGCCGACGCCGGGATCGACGTCCGGAACATGGCCGGTGGCATGAAGGCCTGGTCCGAGGCCGGCCTCCCGTTCGTCGACGACGACGGCGGACCCGGGACCGTCGCATGACCGGCGTCCTGGCCGGAGCGCTGGGTCTGGTCGTCGGGCTCGTCATCGGGACCCTCGGTGGGGGCGGTGGCGTGCTCGCCGTGCCCGCGCTGGTCTACGCGCTCGGTCAGGACGCCCGCACGGCCACGACCGGCAGCATCGTCATCGTCGGGATCATCTCCGCCGCCGGTGTGCTGGCCCGGCTGCGCGGGCGCACCATCGACTGGCGGACCGGTGTCGGCTTCGGGGTCGTCGGCGTGCCCACGGCCTGGGCCGGGTCGCTGGTCAACCGCGCCGTGCCGCAGCCGGTGCTGCTGCTGTCCTTCGCCGCACTCACCCTCCTGATCGCCGTGCTGATGCTGGTCAGGGGGTCGTCGTCGGCCCGGCGGACCGACGGCGCCGGCCCCTCGCCGGGGACCCCCGACGGCGGGTCCGGGGTTCCCGCGGCCGGCGGGGGGACGTCCGGCGCGACCGCCGTCCTCGAGGCCCCCACCCGGCGCCGGGCGACCGTCCGCCGGGTCGCGAAGATCGCCGGGGCCGGCTCGGTCGTCGGGTTCCTGACCGGGTTCCTCGGGGTCGGTGGCGGATTCCTCGTCGTCCCGGCCCTGACCATGCTCATGGGCCTGTCGATGCCCGCGGCGATCGGCACCTCGCTGCTGGTGCTGACCTTCAACTCGATCAGCTCGATGGGCGCCCGGATCGGGCACCTCGACCTGGACTGGGCGGTCATCGGGCCGTTCGCCGCCGTCGCGGTGCTCGGCGCGCTCGGCGGCAAGCTCGTCGCCGACCGGATGTCCGGTGCGGCGCTGAACCGGGCGTTCGCCGGGCTGCTCGTCGCCGTCGGGCTGTTCGTCGGGGTGCAGAGCCTGCTCGCCCTCTGACCGCCCCTCCGGCCGCGTCGTCGCGGTTCTCCGGCCCTCCGGGTGCTCCCAGGGGCACCCTCGTTGCCCTCTAAGCCCCGAGGGTTCCCCTGGGAGCAGCCGGGGCGGGCGGCGGGAGGGCGGCGGTGGTCAGGGTGCGGGGGCGAGCAGGTGCCCGCGGACCAGCGCGCCGTGCGCCGTCCGGGCCGCGACGACCGCCCAGGCCACGACGAGCAGCCCGTAGAGCGCCACCGCCACGACGTCCAGGGCCGGGGTCCCGAGGCGGGCCGCGAGCAGGTTCGTCCCGGTCACGCAGGTGCCGACGGGGAACGTGAAGCTCCACCAGGTCAGCGCGAACGGCAGTCGACGCCGCGCCGTCCGGACGGTCACCGCGGCCGCCAGCGCCATCCAGAGCATCGCGAAGCCCCAGGTCGGGACGCCGTAGAGCACGGCGAACACGGCGGCGCCGGCCGCGTAGGGCTCGGGCAGCGTGCCCGGCGCGACGTTCGCGAGGAGCCCGGCGGCCGTGACCGACTGCCCCAGCGGGCCGAGCACGATCCACAGGGTGGGGACGGTCGCGGCCGGTCCGGGCCCGTGCACGACCAGCCGGTTCCAGATCTGCGGGAGCAGCGCGAGCGTCGCGAACAGGCTCATCCCGAACAGCGCGTAGCAGGCGACCAGCAGCGTGACCCGCCCCGGCCCGGGGGCCAGGTGGGCGACGAGCAGGGCGCCGTCGGCGGCCGACACCATCGGCGGCACGACCGGCATCAGCCAGCCGCCGAACGCGGCGTCCGGCCCGATCTCGTGGCGGGTGATCATCAGGTAGGGCACGCCGACGGCGGTGAGCAGCCCGAACGCCGTCCCGGTCAGCCACAGGGTCCAGCTCGCGGCGAGTGCGGCGGTCGCACCGAGGACCGGGATGCCGAACTGGACGGCCCCGGCGCCGACGGTCATCAGGGCCATCGCGACGGCGCCGTAGAACTGGGCGGCGACCGGGTCGGCCGCGTGCCCACGGGCCCGGGCGGGGAAGCGCAGGCGGTGCGCCGCGGCCGCCACGACCAGCACGACGAGCAGCACCGAGGCCAGCCCCCAGACCGCCGTGCCCCAGGCCGTCAGCGCCGGCGAGCGCAGCGGCAGCGTGGCGACCGCGCCGCCGACGATGCCGGTGCCCATCACCGACGCGAACCAGTTCGGCCCCAGCGAGGAGACGGCGTCGCCGGGACGGTCGAGGTCGCGCAGCAGTCCGATCCGGGCGAGCGCGTGCGGCCGTCGCGGCGGGTCCGGGACCTCGGCGGCGGGTCGGTCCAGGTGGGTCGTCATGGCCTCCACGGTGCGCGCGGCAGGAGCCGCGCGGTACCCGTCGCCGGGTTGCGCAGTCATAAGCTGTGCTTGTGGCTCTGTCTGCGCGTGTGTCCGACCTCGTGCCCTACGACCTGCTGGTCTCGGTCGCGACCCTGGGGAGCATGGGCAGGGCTGCCGTGGAGCACGGCATCTCGCAGGCCGCGGTCAGCGCGCGCATCCGGAGCCTGGAGTCCGCGCTCGGGCTGACCCTGCTGGAGCGCTCCCCGCGGGGCACCCGGCTCACCCCGGACGGCGCGCTGGTGGTGGAGCGGGCCCGGGCCGCGCTCGATGCGGCGCACGCACTCGACGAGGGGGTCGCCGCCCTGCGGACCGACCGCGCGGCCCGGCTTCGGGTGGCGGCCAGCGTCACCGTCGCGGAGTACCTCCTGCCGCGCTGGCTGGTCGCGCTGCGGGCCGAGCTGCCCGGTACCGCGGTCACCCTGACCTCGCACAACACCGCCGAGGTGGTCGACGACGTCCGCCGCGGGGACGCCGACATCGGCTTCGTCGAGGGGCCCGGGCTGCCCGCCGACCTCGACGGGCAGGTCGTCGCGCGGGACCGGCTGGTGCTCGTCGTCGCTCCGGACCACCCGTGGGCGGGCCGCCGGGCGGTGGACGCGTCCCGGCTGGCGTCGACCCCGCTGGTGGCCCGGGAGCCGGGGTCGGGCACCCGCGACTTCCTGGAGCGCGCGCTGGGCGCCCTGGCCCCGCCGGTGCTGGAGCTGGGATCGACGACGGCGATCAAGAACGCCGTCGCCGGCGGGGCGGGTCCCGCGGTGATCAGCGGCCTCGCCGTCGCGGCGGAGGTCGCGGCGGGGACGCTGCGGACGGTGCCGGTGCGCGGGGCGGACCTGCAGCGACGGCTGCGGGCGGCCTGGCGCCGTGGCCGGGCACCGTCGGGCCCGGCGCTGGTGCTGGTGCGGATCGCGTCACGACGCTGACCCCGGACATGCGCGACGACGTATACTCGACGATACCCCCGGGGGTATCCAGCCGACCGGGACCGATACGAGGGGACGATCGCGATGTGCCGACGCGCCACCTGCCGCAACTGCGGCAAGGTCACCTGGCAGGGCTGTGGGCAGCACGTGGACCAGGTCATGGCCGGTGTGCGGCCGGCCGAGCGCTGCCGCTGCACGCCGGCCGAGCGCTCCGGCCGCGGCCTGTTCGCGAGGCTGTTCGGCCGCCCCTGAGCGGGACCTGCGGCCCTGGGCCGCAGATACCCCGGGGGGTATCCATGGAGTGTCCGGACCACGATCGGAGACGCGCCATGATCCTCACGCAGTACTACCTGGAGTGCCTGTCCCAGGCCTCCTACCTCGTCGGCGACGAGACGACCGGGCGGGCCGTCGTCGTGGACCCCCGCCGCGACGTCGGGGAGTACGTCGCCGACGCCGCCGCGCACGGCCTGACGATCGTCGGGGTGATCGACACGCACTTCCACGCCGACTTCCTGGCGGGCCACCTGGAGCTCGCCGAGCGGACCGGGGCGTGGATCGGGTTCGGCGACGAGGCGCGTCCGGAGTTCCCGGCCCGCCTGCTCGCCGACGGCGAGCGGATCGCGCTCGGCGACGTCGTGCTCGAGGTGCTGGCGACACCGGGCCACACGCCCGAGTCGATCAGCGTCCTGGTGTGGGAGCACGCCGGCGACACGGTGCCCCACTCCGTCCTCACCGGTGACACGCTGTTCGTGGGCGACGTCGGCCGGCCGGACCTGCTGGCCTCGATCGGCGTGACCGCCGACGAGCTCGGCCGGCGGCTGCACGCCTCGGTGGCCCGCCTCATGGAGCTGCCCGACGCGGTGCGGGTGCTGCCCGGCCACGGCGCGGGCTCGGCCTGCGGGAAGAACCTGTCCACCGAGCGCGCCTCGACCATCGGTGACCAGCGGCGCGACAACCTCGCCTGCCGGCCGATGGACGTCGAGGACTTCCTCGCCATGGTCACCGCCGGTCAGCCGGCCGCGCCCGGCTACTTCGTCCACGACGCGATCGCCAACCGGCGCGAGCACGAGCTGTTCGACCCGGCGCGACCCGCGCGCCCGCTCCTCGCCGCCGAGGTCGACGACCTGCTCGACCGGGGCGCGGTCCTGCTCGACGCCCGCGACGCGGACGCGTTCGCCGCCGGGCACCTCCCCCGCTCCCTGTCGGTGCCGCTCGACGGCCGCTTCGCCGAGACCGCGGGCACCGTCGTCGACCCGGCCCGCGACGTCGTGGTGGTCGCCCCGCAGGACCGCGAGGAGGAGGTGGTGACCCGGCTGGCCCGGATCGGCGCCGACCGCGTCGTCGGCTACCTGCGCGACCCGGAGCCGGTGCTCGCGGCGCCCGGGCGCACACAGCGTTCGGAGCGGGTCGACGCGGCCACCCTGGCCGGGATGCTCGCCGGACCCGGCCGCCCCGAGGTGCTCGACGTGCGCAACCGCGGTGAGCTCGCCGCGGGCGCGGTGCCGGGGGCGCGCCAGATCCCGCTCGCCGAGCTGCCGCACCGCCTCGACGAGGTCGCACGCGACCGCACGGTCGTCGTGCACTGCGCGGGCGGCTACCGCTCGGGGGTCGCGGCCTCGCTGCTGCGCCGCGCCGGGTTCGTCGACGTCCGCGACCTCGCCGGCGGATACGCCGCGTGGGCGGCCCTGCCGGAGCAGCAACGTCGTCGCGCCGACGTCGTCGCGCACCTGCACCACCAGCTCGCGGTGGCCGCGGACTGGCACCCGGACCTGCCCGCACGGGGGTGAGCGGGTCCCGCCGGCGCCCCTCGACGCCGGCGGGACGGACGCGTCAGGCCGCCTTCGGCCGCTGCTCCACGACCTCGGACCGGTAGCTCTCGATGATCTCCATGAACTCGGTGTGCTCCGGCGTCGGCACCCCGCAGAAGTTCAGCGTCGAGGAGATCTCCAGCGCGACGGCGTCGAACTGCTCGTTCGTGATCTTCAGCGTCTCGTGCGCGGTGACCATGTCCATGCCCGGGTAGCACTGCGGGCCGCCCGCGGCCTGCACCGACCACGCCGTGACCAGGAACTTGTAGCCGGGGGCGTTGGCGGGGTCGCCGTGGTGGGCGTGCACCCCCTCGTTCGCGTTGACCGAGGCGTTGGCGAAGAGGCGGTCGACGAGGATGTCGACCGCCCCGGCGATCGCGTAGATCCCGCCGAGGCGGTCGTACAGGGACTGGTCGGTCATGAGAATGCTCCAACTCCGCTGTCGGGCACGGGCTCGGGACGGACCGCGTGATAGCGATCACGTCCCACCGTGTCCGACGGGAGAGGGTCTCGTCAATAGTGCACAACCGGTCCCGGGGTGCCACTGCCCGGTCGGACGGGCCGGGCCCGCTCAGTCGTCGACGGCGTGCTGGCCGCGGCGCCCGCCGTGACCGGCCAGCGACGGCACCTGCGCCCGGAGCCCGCCCGGCAGGTGCCGGGCCAGGTCGTCGCGGCCGTCCGGGCCGAGGGTGCGGGCCAGGGTGTCGAGCACCGCGACCGAGGCGTTCGTCGCCCACTCGAGGTCGTGCAGCTCCAGGTACTGCTGCACGCGGGACAGGAACACCTCCTCGGTGACCGGCCTGCGCTGCGGCGCCGGCACCGCGACGGCCGGGGCCCGGTGGTCGGGCACCGGTGCGTCGACGGCCTCGGGCTGGGCCGGGTTGCCGCCCCACCGCTCGCCCGGGCCGACCTGCTCGCCCTTCATCAGGAACGAGTCGGCGGCGAGCGTCGCGCCGTCGCCGATGACGGTCGAGTGGTGCACGAACGCCCGGACGCCGACGGCCACGCCGTCGCCCACCTCGGCCCGGCCGGACTCGAAGCGGCCGTCCTCCAGCGAGTGGCACTGGATCACCGAGCCGGCGTTGAGCACGACGTCGTCGCCGAGCGCGACGAGGCTCTTCTCCGGCAGCGCCGCGCCGTCGTCGAAGACGCGGCGGCCCGCGCTCAGGCCGGCGAGGCGGTTGCGCCACACCAGCAGCGGCGTCCCGGCGAGCACCGGGCGGACGTAGAGCTTCCAGAGCCGCTCGTGGAACCAGAAGTAGCGGTCGTAGATCGACGCGGTGCGCGGCTGCAGGCTGCGGAACCCGAGCGTGGCGCGCTCCAGCAGCGCCGACCACACCATGAGCAGCAGCGGGCCGAGGAACACCGCGGGGCCGAGCGCCCACAGCCCCCACACCGGCCACAGCGCGACCGACACCCCGACCGGCACGAGCGCGACCGCGGCGCCGAGGGCGCGCAGCAGCACGGTGACCACCAGCGACGAGGCGTTGTAGCGGTTCTTCGACCGCAGCCGCCGGGTCAGCTCCTCGTCGCTGCCCGGGTGGTTCGGGTGCGGGCCCGCGCCGGTGCGCGGGATCCGGATCGGCGGGGAACCGAGCAGCCCGACGCCGGAGTGGACGGGGCCGTCGACCGGGACCATGACCTTGGTCGCGAGCAGGACGTCGTCGCCGATCCGGGCACCGGGCGGCAGGTGCACGTCGTTGCCGACGAAGTTGTCGCGCCCCAGCCGCACCGGGCGGATGCGGAACGAGTCGTGCGACAGCTCGGTGTTCATCATGCGCAGGCCGTCGGACACCATCGTCCCGGTGCCGACGCGGGCGTGGCGCGGCGACTCCTGGCGCAGCTGGGTGCCGAAGTTCGACCCGGTCTGGCGCAGGTCGTCCAGGTCGTAGCCCAGGCCCCGCAGGTAGCCGGTGATGAACGAGCTGTCCCCGAGCAGCAGCACGAGGAAGCGGGCGTTGGACACCCCGGTCACGACCTGCTGGGCGACGTGGCGCACGCCGTACAGCGGGAAGGTGCGGTCCACCGGCACGAGCAGCCCGGCCAGGCGCGGCAGCGTCAGCACCGCCACCACGCCGACGATCAGCGCCAGCACGAACAGCGCCATGACCGCGATCGTGCCGACCAGGAAGAACCACCAGTGCGCGCCCATGTCGGCGCCGGTCAGCCCGATCAGCCCGGCGACCTGCGGGGCGAACCGGTCGAACGCGGCGACGGCGGTGGCCAGCAGCGCGGTCCCGACGGCCCAGGTGAGACCGGCGAACACGGCCGAGTAGGCGAACCGCCGGACCCGCCCCGACCCGGCCGGTGCGGGCCCGCGGTAGTCGGAGTCGCACGGCCCGGCCGGCGACCCGTGCCAGACCTGCCCGGCCGGCACGGTGACGCCGGGCCGCAGCGCCGAGGCGTGGCCGAGCTGGGAGCCGTCCTGCATCCAGGTGCGGACGTCGAGCACCGCGGCCTCGCCGACGACGCAGTCGTCGCCGACGCCGACCGGGCCGAACTCCAGGGCGCCGGGCACCGCCCGGTAGCCCTGCAGCGACGCCTCTGGGTGCACGATCGTGCGCGCCCCGATCCGGACGAGGTCGGTCGCGACCGGGACCGCGCCGAACAGGGCGCTGCCGCGCCCGATGCGGGCGCCGAGCATCCGCAGCCACACGGTGTACAGCGGGGTGCCGGCCGCCAGCACCATCGGGTTCGTGCGGATCAGCGTCGAGACGACCCAGAAGCGCAGGTGGGCGAGCCCCCACAGCGGCACGCTCCGTTCCCGGAACCGGCCGACGAGCGTCCACTTCGCGAGCACCGGCGCCAGCACGACGGCGAGCAGCACCCCCGCCGTCCAGGTGGCGGCCCGGCCGGTCAGCGCCACCGCGTCGGGCGCGGTCGAGATCCACCGGTAGCCGAGGACGAGGACCGCGGCGGCGGCGAACCCGGCGCCCAGCAGGAACAGCAGCTGGGCGGCACCGGTGAGCGCGTGCGCCACCGGCCGGGCGCGGACCGGCTCCACCGGCTCCGCGCCGGCGGCCGGGACGGCGCCGCCCAGCGCGGCGGCCAGCGACCGGACGGTGGGGTGGCGGTAGACGTCGCGCGCGGCGACCGCGGGCAGGTCGTCGCGGCGCCGGACGGCCGCGGCGAACCCGGCCAGCAGCAGCGACGTCGCGCCGAGCTCGTCGAAGAAGTCGGCCTCGACCGAGATCTCGCCGGGCTCCGCGCCGAGCGCGGCCGCGAGCTCCTCGACCAGGCCGCGCTCGACGTCGCCCGCCGGCGCGACGACCGGCCCGGCGGTGGCGACGCGCCCGCCGCTCGGGGCGGGCAGGTTCTTGCGGTCGGCCTTGTCGCTGGTGGTCATCGGGATGCGGTCGAGGTGCTCCAGGTAGGCGGGCACCATGTAGCCGGGCAGCCGGTCCTGCAGGCGGGCGCGCAGGTCGGTCGGCGGCTCGGCGCCGCGGACCAGGCTGTAGTAGCCGACCAGCTCCGTCGTCCCGGCCACGGGCTCGAACGTGTCGACGACGGCCATCGCGACGGCCGGGTGGTCCTGCAGGACGGCCTCGATCTCCGCCAGCTCGATGCGGTACCCGCGGATCTTGACCTGCAGGTCGATGCGGCCCTTGTACTCGATCTCGCGGTCGGCGGTGACCCGGCACAGGTCGCCGGTGCGGTAGATCAGCCCCGAGGGGTTGCCGGGGAGGTCGACGGGCGAGGGGACGAACACCTCGGCCGTCTTCTCGTCACGGTTGAGGTAACCGTCGGCCAGGCCGACCCCGGCGACGGCGAGCTCGCCGGTCTCGCCGAACGGCAGGACACGGGTGGGGTCCTCGGTGTCCAGGACGAGCGCGGCGTAGGTCGGGAGCGGCCGCCCGATCGTCACGGGGCGGTCCGGGTGCACCTGCGCCATCGTCGCGGTGACCGTGGCCTCGGTGGGGCCGTAGACGTTGAGGAACCGGCGCCGCGGGGTCCACCAGCGCCGGATCAGGTCCTGCGGGCACGCCTCCCCGGACACCAGCAGGAAGCGCAGGCCGTCGAGGTCGGGGGCGACGGTCGCGAGCAGCGTCGGCACGCAGCACAGCGCGGTGACACCGCGCTCGGCGAGGAAGTCGTGCAGGTCCTCCCCGACCAGCGACACCCCGGCCGGCTTCGGGACGAGGGTGGCGCCGACCAGCCACGACGTCCAGATCTCCTCGACCGAGAAGTCGAACGCCAGTGTCAGTCCCTGGTACATGCGGTCGTCGGGGCGGACGCCGTACTCGTCGGCGGCGACCCGCACGAAGTTGCAGATGGCCGCGTGCCCGATGACCACGCCCTTCGGGCGGCCGGTGGAGCCGGAGGTGTAGATCAGGTACGCCGGGTGCCCGCGGCCGGGGGAGCGGCGGGTGTCCGGTGCCGGCCGCGCGCCGGGGTGGCGCGCGATCGCCGCGGCGTGCGCGTCGACGTCGAGGACCTCGACGTCGCCCGCCGGCAGGTCGCCGACCTTCGCCAGTGCGCTGCCGGTGACGAGCAGCGTGCCCGCGGCGGAGTCGTCGAGGATGTAGGCGACACGGTCGGCGGGGAAGGCGGCGTCCATCGGGACGAACGTCGCGCCGCACTTGAGCACGGCGAGCATCGCGGTGTAGGCCGCGACCGGGTCGTCGAGCAGCAGGCCGACGACGTCGCCCGGACCGGTGCCCCGTGCGCGCAGGTGGTGGGCGAGCCGGTTGGCACGCCGGTCGAGGTCGCGGTAGGTCAGCCGCTCCGGCCCGGTGTCGACCGCGACGGAGTCCGGGTGGTCGTCGACGGCGGCCTCGAAGACCTCGGCGAGCTGCTCGCCCGGGCGGGCCCGCGACGGTTCGAGGGCCGTACCGGGCACGAGGACGCGCTCGTCGAGGGGCGCTCCGGACCCGGTGCCCGGACCGTCCGTCCGCGGGTGCGGGCTCGGCGCGCGTCGCCGGGTCGGGGACGGCCGGTAGGGCAGGTCGCGGCGGATCACCTGCGGGCGCCCCGGCTCCTCGCGGCCGTCGCCGCCGTCGACCCCGCCGGGGGGAGCCGATCGCTTGGACACGTCGGACATGACACCGGCCTACCCGAAGGCACCGGCGGCAAAAGTGCTGGCAGAGCGTGGCACTCGTCACTCGCAAAGTCGTGAACCCGGCCCGTCGGGCCTGCGTAGTCACGGCCGTCCGGTGTGTCGGCGCCCCGGCCGGTCCGGCCGTGCGCCGCAGGGCCATCGGGGCGCCGACAAGATCGGTTCCCAGGTCGGGCCGTCGATCGGCCCCTGGTCCGGCCGGTGGTCGCGCCCCCGCGACGTCACGGCCACGCGGGGTGCGGACCGGCGGGGAGGGCGGCGCCGTCGCCGGCCGGGGCGGCCCGGACGGCGGGCGCCCGGTCGTCGACGGTGGCGAGGATCACTCCCGACCGGGTGGACCTGCGGGTCGGCCGGATCACGCCGCCGCCCGCGTCGGGGACACACCGCGTGACCTCCGGTTGCGCACGGTGACACGGGTCCGGAGTGGACGGCGCCGGAGCGGGTCCACCGGGTTCAGGAACCCGCCGCCGGGGTGACGAGGTGCGCCGCCAGGTCCGGTACTCCGCCGGGTACGGCCACCTCCACCGGCCGCCACGACGACGGGACCCGGTCGAGCGGCAGCAGGGTGTCCGGTCCGCGCCGCCCGCGGGCGAACAGGGCGGCGCCGGAGTTGATCCGGCTCACCAGCACCCGGTCGCCGTGGGCCGCCAGCAGCGATGCCGTGTCGACCGCGATCACGACGTGCTCCTCGGAGGCGTAGCGGGGCAGGGCGTGCAGCCGGGCCAGCCGGTCCGGGTCGGCCCACAGGAACGCGCAGCCGTTGATCCGGCGCAGGTACTCGGCCACCGTGCAGCCCTCGAGCATCCGCTCCAGCGCCGCCGGGTTCAGCGGGCGCTGGTCGCGCAGCCAGGCCGTGCCGTGCTCGGGGTGCTGCAGCCGGACCGCCCGCGGGCGGCGCTCGGTCAGCAGCCGCTCCCGTTCGGCGCCGGTGACGCCGTAGCGGTCGAGCAGGCCGGACACCGGCAGCAGCCCGTGCGCGGCGATCCCCGGCCACGAGGCGGCGGGCGTGGTGTGGAACAGCCGCGGGGCGCGGCGGACGAGCTCGTCGGGCCCCACCGGCGGGTCAGGCCGCCAGCGCGGTGTCGAGGTCGGGGTACCAGGCGATCAGCCGGTCCAGCCCGGTCATGCGCACCGGCCGGATCACCGCGCGGTTGCCGGGGCCGGTCACGCCGTCCAGCCGGACGCCGGCCTCGCCGGCGGCCCGCGAGGAGCGGACGACCGCGGTCAGGCCGTGCGAGCCGAGGAACCCGACGCCGGACAGGTCGAGCACCGCCCGCTCGGGGCGGGTCTGGTGCAGCATCTGCGACATCCGGACGCGGATCGCGTCGGCCTCGGCCAGGTCGACGTCGCCGATGACCTCGAGGACGGTGACCCCCGGCCGCGGTGTGTGCTCCCGCAGGCTCACCCGCGACGTCGGCTCCGGCCAGCTCCCGGCGTGCCCGAGACGGCGGCGGGCCGGTTCGGCGGCGGTCACGACGACCGTCCGGCCCCGGGCAGCACCGGACCGCGGCCCCGCGGGCCGGATGGGGCGGGACCGTGCGTCCGGAAGCGTGCGGCCGAGGATGCGATGCCCTCACCGTACCGGTCGGGGGACCGATGTCCACCGGGTCGACCTGCGGGATCCGCGGCGCCGGGAGAGCCTTCACCGGGTGAGCACCTCCCCGGAACCACAGCCCCCGGTCGACGGCCCGGTCGACGGCCCGATCGACACCGTGGTGCGCCGCGCCCGGGTGCCCGGCCACGACGGCGCCGTCGACATCGCGCTGGCCGGGGGCCGCATCCGGTCGGTCGGCGTGCCCGTCGCGGCCGGGCCGGCCGAGGTCGACGCCGGGGACCGGCTGGTCGTCGCCGGGCTGGTCGACACCCACCTGCACCTGGACAAGGCACTCACCGCGGACCGCTGCTCCTGGTCGGGCGGCACGGTCGCCGACGCGATGGCCGAGACCGCCCGGATGAAGGCGGAGTTCACCGCCGACGACGTCGCGGACCGCGCCGGGCGGGTGCTCGCCGGCTGCGTCTCGCACGGCACCACCCGGGTGCGCACCCACGTCGAGCTGGACCCGACCGTGGGGCGGCGCGGTCTCGACGGCGTGCTGCGCGCCGCGCGGGAGTGGGCCTGGGCCGTCGACGTCGAGGTGTGCGTGTTCGCCCAGGACGGTCTGACCGGCTCGCCGGAGACCGGACGGCTGCTCGCCGAGGCGCTGGGCGAGGCCCGGGAGCAGGGCCGGCGGGCGGTCGTCGGCGGCGCCCCCTACGCCGACGACGACCCGGCCGGCCAGCTGGACCACGTGTTCGGCCTGGCCGCGGAGCACGACGCCGACGTCGACCTGCACCTCGACCTGTTCGACGGGACCGCCGAGGGAGCCCTGATCGGGACGCTCTGCGACCTGACCGAACGGACGGGGCTCGGCGGCCGCGTGACGGCGGGCCACGGGACCGCGTGGTCGTTCCTGGAGCCGCGGCGGCGGACCGCGGTGCTGGACCGCTGCGCCGGGACGGGGGTCGGGGTCGTCGTCCTGCCGTCGACGGACCTGTTCCTGACCGGGCGGGAGACCGGGGCGGGGATCCCGCGCGGGGTCGTCGTGCTGGACCGGCTGGTGGAGCGCGACGCCGCCGCGGCCGTGGCCACCAACAACGTGCGCAACGCCTTCACCCCCTACGGCGACGGCTCCCTGGTCCGGATGGCGAACCTGTACGCGAACCTGACCCACCAGGCGTCGCCGGAGCAGCTCGCCGCCTGCCTGGACCTGGTCGGCGACCGGGCCGCGCGCGTGCTCGGTGCCACGGCCGGGGTGGTCGCGGGCGCACCGGCCGACCTCGTCTGCCTCGACGCCCCCGACCCGGCGACGGCCGTCGCGGCCGTCGCCGGGGTGCGCTGGGTGCTGCGGGGCGGCCGGCGCACCGTCACCGGCGCGGCGGCAGAGCTGCACCCGCCCGTGTGACCCGGCTCATCGGTGCAGACCGGGCCCCGGCGGGGAACCCCCGGGGCATGAGCACACGCAACGGCCGGGCCGTGCGCTACGACCGGTACGGCGGCGTCGAGGAGCTGTACGTGGCCGAGGTCGGGTTCGACGACCCCGCACCCGGACGCGTGCTGGTCGAGGTGCACGCCGCCGGGATCAACCCGGGGGAGACCGCGCTGCGCGAGGGCGCCTTCGCCGACACCTGGCCCTCGGAGTTCCCGAGCGGGCAGGGCAGCGACTGGGCGGGTGTCGTCGTCGCGGTCGGCGAGGGCGTCACGGGCGTCGAGCCGGGCGAGGACGTGTTCGGCTGGACCGACGACCGCGCCGCCCAGGCCACCCACGTCGACGTCCCCGCCGGGCAGGTCCTGCACCGCCCGGCCGGGCTGGACGCCCCCACGGCCGGGGCGCTCTACATCGCGGGCACCGCCGCCGTCGCGTCGGTGGCGGCGGTCGACCCGCAGCCCGGCGAGACGGTCGTCGTCTCCGGGGCCGCGGGCGGCGTCGGGCAGATCGCGGTGCAGCTGCTGCGCCTGCGCGACGTCGAGGTGCTCGGCATCGCCTCGGAGCGCAACCACGACCGGCTGCGCGAGATGGCCGTGACGCCGGTGGCCTACGGCGCCTCGCCCGCACGGACGCTGGAGAACGTGCGCGCCGCGGCCCCCGAGCGGGTCCACGCCTGGGTCGACCTGTACGGCGGCGGCTACGTCGCGATGGCCCGTGAGCTGGGCGTCGACCCGGGCCGGATCAACACGATCATCGACTTCGCGGGCGCCGAGGAGCACGGCGTGCTCACCCGCGGCACCGCCGACGCCGACGCCCGCGAGGACCTCGCCGCGCTCGGCGACCTCGTCGCCGACAGCGCCCTGGAGGTGACCGTCGCGGCCGGGTACCGGCTCGCCGACGTCCGCGACGCCTACACCGAGCTGGAGAAGCGGCACACCGCGGGCAAGATCGTCCTGCTGCCGCAGGAGTGACCCCACCCACGAGAGGACCACCCGTCGTGCAGATCGGCTTCAAGCTCTTCGCCGAGGCGTACTCCCCGCAGGAGATGGTCCGCCAGGCCGTCCGCGCCGAGGCGGCCGGTTTCGACTTCGTCGAGATCTCCGACCACTACCACCCGTGGCTGGAGAGCCCCGGCCACTCCGGGTTCGCCTGGTCGATCCTGGCCGCGATCGCCGTGCGGACCGAGCGGATCGGGCTGGCCACCGGCGTGACCTGCCCGACGATCCGCTACCACCCGGCGATCATCGCCCAGGCCGCCGCGACGACCGCGCTGCTGTCCGAGGGCCGATTCACCCTGGGCGTCGGGTCCGGCGAGCAGCTGTCCGAGCACGTCACCGGGCACCCGTGGCCGGTCGTCGGGGTGCGGCACGCGATGCTCCGCGAGGCCCTGGAGATCATCCGCCTGCTGTGGTCCGGCGGCTACCGCACCTACCGCGGGACGTACCTGTCGGTCGAGGACGCGCGGGTGTTCGACCTGCCCGACACGCTGCCGGAGATCGCGGTCGCGGCGGGCGGGCCGCGGGCGGCGCGGATCGCGGGCGAGCTGGGTGACGCCCTGTTCGTCACCGAGCCGCGCACCGACCTGGTCGAGGCCTACACCGCCGCCGGCGGCACCGGCGCGCGCTGGGCCGAGGTCCCGCTGGCCTACGCCGGCACCGTCGAGGCGGCGCTGGAGTCCGCGCACCGGCTGTTTCGGTTCGGCCCGACCGGCTGGAAGATCCAGTCCGAGCTGCCGAACGTGCGCAACGTCGAGGCCGCGACCGCGTTCGTCCGGCCGGAGGACATGGCCGACGCCTTCGCGGCCGGACCCGACGCCGACACCCACGTGGAGATGGTCCGGACCTTCGCCGACGCCGGGTACGACCGGCTCGCGCTGATCAGCGCCGGTCCCGACGTCGAGGAGTTCTTCGGCTTCTACGAGCGGGAGCTGTCCCCCCGGCTGCGCGCGCTGCAGGGCGATCCCGTCGGGTCGGACGGGGCGCCGCCCGCGTCCGGCCCGGCAGGGTGGTGACCATGAACAGGGTCGTGCGCTTCACCGAGCTCGGCGGGCCCGAGGTGCTGACGGTCGTCGAGGAGCCGGTGCCGGTACCGGGGCCCGGCCAGGCCGTGGTGGCCGTCGAGGCGATCGGGCTGAACCGGGCCGAGTCGATGTTCCGGCGCGGGGACTACATCGAGCCGACCCGGCTGCCCGCCGGGCTCGGCTACGAGGCCGCCGGGACGGTGACGGCCGTGGGCGAGGGGGTGACCCGCTGGTCCGCGGGGGACCCGGTGAGCGTGGTGCCCGCGTTCTCGATGAACGAGTTCACCGTCTACGGCGACCACGCGCTCGTCCCGGCCCGGGCGCTGGTGCCGCGGCCGGTCGACGCCGTGACCGGGGCGGCGACCTGGATGCCGTTCCTCGTCGCCTACGCCGGGCTGCTCGAGAACCGGGTCCTGCAGCCGGGCGACCACGTGCTGGTCACGGCGGCGTCGTCGAGCGTGGGCCTGGCCGCGATCGCGGTGGCGAACCGGATCGGCGCGGTGCCGATCGCGACCAGCCGCACCCGGGCCAAGGCGCAGGCGCTGCTCGACGCCGGCGCCGCGCACGTCGTCGCGACCGGGGAGGAGGACCTGGTCGGGCGCTGCCGGGAGCTCACCGGCGGCCGCGGACTGGACGCGGTGTTCGACGCCGTCGCCGGGCCGGGCGTGGAGACCATGGCCGGCGCGGTCCGCCCGGACGGCACGATCGTCATCCACGGCCGGCTCTCCGGCGAGCCCACGATCTTCCCGACGGCGACGCTGCCCGACCTCGTCGTCCGCAGCTTCACCCTGTTCGCGATGACCCGCGACGAGGAGCGGCTGCGCCGGGCCGCCGCGTTCGTCGCCGCGGGGATGCGCGGCGGGGACTTCGCGCCACAGGTGGACCGGGTGTTCGACGGCCTGGACCGGGTCGCCGAGGCGCACGCGTACCTGGAGGCGGGCACGCAGGTCGGCAAGATCGTCCTGCGGCCCTGAGCCTCACTCCTCCAGCTTGGCGGGGTCCAGCGGCGCCGCCCGGACCCCGAGCCTGCGGTTGAGCAGCAGCGTGATGCCGTAGAGCACCAGGCCCAGGACCAGCAGCAGCCCGGCGAGCTCGTACTGGATCGCGTCGCGCCCGGAGAACGGCAGCACCAGGTACAGGCTCGCGACCGCGCCCACGACCGGCAGCCCGGGCGGGGCCCGGAAGTGGTGCTCGGCGATGCGGTCGCGGCGCAGCACCAGCACCGCGACGTTGACGATGGAGAACACGGCCAGCAGCAGCAGCGAGGTGGTGCCGCCCAGCGCGGACACGACGTCGGAGTCGGTGTCGAGCGAGACGTAGGTGATCAGCGCGAACGAGATCAGCGTCGTGAACACGATCGACACCCAGGGGGTGCGGCGGAACGGGTGCACCCTGGCCAGCGGCTTGGGCAGCACCGACTGCCTCGCCATGCCGTAGAGCAGCCGCGAGGCCATCAGCATGTTGATCAGGGCCGAGTTGGCGACCGCGAACATCGAGATGAACGGCAGCACGACGTCGGCCGGGATGCCCGGCGCGCCCGCCCGGACCACCTCCACCAGCGGCGTCTCGCTCGCGGCCAGCGGGCCGACCGGGACCAGCGCCACGGCGCAGACGGCGACGAGCACGTAGATGACCCCGGTGATCGTCAGACCGGTGATCATGATCTTCGGGAAGATCCGGCGCGGCTCGTGGCACTCCTCGGCCATGTTCACCGAGTCCTCGAAGCCGACCATCGCGAAGAAGGCCAGCGACGTCGCCGAGGTGACGGCCAGGAACACGCCCTTGTCCTCGGGCGTGTCGAACGCGACGACACGGGACCAGTCGGCGTCGCCGCCGGCGATCGCGTAGAGGCCGACCAGGAGCACCAGCAGCAGGCCGGACAGCTCGACGAGCGTGAGCACCACGTTGACCTTGACGCTCTCGCCGACGCCGCGGAAGTTGACCGCCGCGACGAGCAGCATGAAGCCCAGCGCGATCAGCACGATCCCGCCGTTGCCGAGGTCCAGCCCGAAGCCCTCGTTCAGGTTCGCCGCGAACGCCCGCGACGCCGTCGACGCCGAGGTGATGCCCGAGCTCATCACCACGAAGGTGACCATGAACGTGAGGAAGTGGACGCCGAACGCCTTGTGCGTGTAGAGCGCCGCGCCCGCTGCCTGGGGGTACTTGGTGACGAGCTCCAGGTAGGAGAACGCGGTGATCATCGCGACGGCGAACGCGACCAGGAACGGCACCCAGGCCGCCCCGCCGACCTCCTCGGCGACCTGGCCGACCAGTGCGTAGATCCCGGTGCCCAGGATGTCGCCGACGATGAACAGCAGCAGCAGCCGCGGACCCATCACCCGCTTCAGCGCGGGCTGGTCCTCCCCGGTCGTCGACGTGGTGGCCTCGGCCATCTCCGGCGGTCCCCCTCCTGCGGCGTGGCCCTGCGCGCGCCGCGACGCGGACAGCCTGGTCGGCCCCCGTCGCGGTGTCGAGTCGGAACCGTCGCCCCCGGTGACGCCCCGGGTTTCATCTCGATTGACCATGTGTGACCCAGGTCATACGGCGTTCACTGTCCGGCATCCGTCACCCGCCGTCCCCGGAGGTCGAGATGCGTTCCGCCTACCGTGTCCTCGCCTGGCTGATCGCGCTCGAGGTCGTGGTCCAGGCCGGGGCGATCGCGTACGCCGTGTTCGGGCTGTCCACCTGGATCCAGGGCGGTGGCGTGCTCGACAAGGCCGCGATGGAGAGCGAGACGACGGAGTTCACCGGCCTCGGCGGGTTCCCGCTGCACGGCATCAACGGGCAGATGGTCATCCCCGCCCTCGGGCTGATCCTGCTGGTCGTGGCGTTCTTCGCGCGCATCGCCGGTGGGGTGCGGTGGGCCGCGACCGTGCTCGGGCTGATCGTGCTGCAGGTGCTGCTCGGGCTGTTCGCCCACGACGTCACCGCCCTCGGTGCGCTGCACGGCGCCACCGCGCTGGCCCTGCTGGCGTGCGCGGTGCTCGCCGCACGGCGGGCCGGCGCCCCGGCGACGACCGCCGCACCGGCCGGCGAGCGGGTCGCCTGAACCCCGTCGCGGCCCGGTGGCGCCCGGCCGTCGCGCTGCTGGCGACGCTCGCCCTGCTCGGCCCGGTCGGCTGGCTGTGGTGGTCGAGCCTGCTGCCGACGCCCTACGCGGTGACCGACATGGGCCATGTCGACGACGGCGGGGTCCCGCTGCCCGGCCCGGCCGGGCACCACGCCGGCGCGGCGGCCCACGGGGGGCACGGCGGGCAGGCCGTCGGCGGGCGGACCGTCGGCGTGGACACGCTGCGCGAGACCTCCACCGCGCCACCGGCGGTGTCGCTCACCCTGACCGCCCGGCGGGACCGGATCGCGCTGCCGACCGGGCGTGTCCTGGATGGCTACACCCTGAACGGGACGTCCCCGGGCCCGCTGATCCGGGTGCGCCAGGGCGACGTGCTGCAGGTCCGGCTGGTCAACGCCGACGTCGCCGAGGGCGTCACGCTGCACTGGCACGGCGTCGACGTCCCGAACGGCGACGACGGCACCGCCGGGGTCACCCAGGACGCCGTACCGCCCGGCGGCGAGTTCGTGTACCGCTTCCTCGCCCGCGACGCCGGCACGTACTGGTACCACTCCCACCAGGTCGCGGACAGCCAGGTGCAGCGCGGGCTCTACGGCGCGCTCGTCGTCGAGCCGCGGGACGGGCCGCCGGTGCGCGACGTGGTCGCCACCGCCCACCTCTACGACGGCGCCCGCCTGCTCGACGGCCGCTCGCCGACCCTCGCCGTGCCCGCCGCCCCCGGGGAGCGGGTCCGGGTGCGGGTGGTCAACACCGACAACGGGCCGACGTCGGCCTGGGTGACCGGCGCGCCCTTCCGGCTGGTCGCGATCGACGGGACCGACGTGCACGGGCCGTCGCCGGTCGAGGGCCGGTCGGTGCCGGTCACCGCGGGGGGCCGGGCCGACCTGGAGGTCACGGTGCCGCCCGGCGGGGCCCGGGTGGAGATCGGCGGCAACGCCGCGGTCGTGCTCGGTGCCGGGCCCGGCCCGCCGCCGTCGCCGCGCCCGGAGCAGGCCCTGGACCCGCTCGGCTACGGCACGCCCGCGCCGCTCGGATTCGACCCGGCGGCCGCGGCCCGGACCTTCGGCTACGCGATCGGGCGCCGTCCGGGGTTCCTCGACGGCGTGCCCGGCCTGTGGTGGACGGTGAACGGCCGGATGTGGCCGGACGTGCCGATGTTCATGGTCGCCGAGGGCGAGGTCGTCCGGATGCGGATCTCCAACGACAGCGGCGAGGTCCACCCCATGCACCTGCACGGCCACCACGCCGTGGTGCTGTCGCGCGACGGGGTGCCGTCGACCGGCAGCCCGTGGTGGGTGGACTCGCTCGACGTCGCGGACGGGGAGTCCTACGAGGTCGCGCTGCTCGCCGACAACCCGGGCGTGTGGATGGACCACTGCCACAACCTGACCCACCCGTCGGAGGGGCTGGTCGCGCACCTGATGTACGCGGGGGTGAGCACGCCGTACCGGGTGGGCGGGCCGGTGGGCAACGACCCGGAGTGAGCCTCAGCTGCGGTGCCGGGACCGCCGCGGGGTGTCGGGGTAGGGCTCGTAGGCGTCCTCGGCGACGCCGACCGGGCCGCGCGGCGCGGGCTGCGCGGCGTGCCCGGGCGGCGGGCCGAACGGACCGGGCCCGGGCAGCGGGCCGGCCGGCGGGCGCCCCGGCAGCGGGGGAGCGGGCGGCATCGGCGCCGGGGGCGCCGCGGCCCGCTCGCGCTCCCGCTCGGCCTGCTCCAGCAGCAGGTCGCGGATCTGGCCCAGCAGCTCGCTGTCGGTCTCGGGCACGTCGGTGTCCTCGCCCTGCCTGCGCCGCTCCTGCAGCCACTTCATCGGGAACACGACGAGGAAGTAGATGACCGCCGCGGTGATCAGGAAGGTGATGACGGCGTTGAGGAAGCTCGCGTAGTCGAGCTGCACCTCGTCGGTCAGCGGGATCGTGCCGGGGGGCACGGCGTCCTCGCCGCCGGAGAACAGCCGCAGCAGCGGCTCCAGGAAGGCGCGGGTGAACGCGGTGACCACGGCGGTGAAGGCCGCACCGATGACGACGGCGACCGCCAGGTCGATCACGTTGCCGCGCAGCAGGAATTCCTTGAAGCCCTTCAGCACGCCGGAGCACTCCTCGAGGACGGGTCGGAGGTGGGGGTGGGTCCGGCGAGGGAGGCTAACCCGGACGTGCGCGGCCCGCCGGGCGTCGCCGGGCCGGGCGGCGGGCCGCTCGGTGGGCGGGGCGCCGACGTCGGCGGGCGGGGCGCCTCAGGCGTCGCGGCCGGCGATGAGGCGGTCGAGGAAGTCGCCGGCCTCGCGGGCGGCCCGCTCGACGTCGCCGGCGGCGATGGCCTCGACGATCCCGGCGTGCGAGACGTCGTCGTCGGTGCCGACGGTGCCGGGCATCGTGGTCACGACGCTGTGCGCGACCGCCTCGACCACGCCCCGGTAGAGCTCGGCGAGCAGCGCGTTGCCCGCGCAGCGCACGACGGCGAGGTGGAAGTCGGTGTCGGCGCGGGCCGCGAGCTCCAGCGTCGCCGCGTCGGGCTCCTCGCCGCGGCGGGCGGGGGCGGCGACGGCCTCGACGGCGGTGTCGCGCCCGGCCAGCGCGGTGCGCAGCGCGGCCACGTCGGCGTCGGTGCGGCGGGCGGCGGCGAGCCGGGCGGCCTCGACCTCCAGGGTGCGCCGGACCTCCAGGACCTCGCGCAGCTCCGGGCCGCACAGCGTGCGCAGCGCGCCGGACAGCTCGGTCGTCGCCCGCACGTAGGTGCCGTCGCCCTGGCGGACCTCCAGCAGGCCGCCGTGGGCGAGCGCCCGCACCGCCTCGCGGACGGTGTTGCGCCCCACCTCCAGCGACGCGGCCAGCTCCGACTCCGGCGGTATCCGCCCGCCGACCGGCCACTCACCACCGGTGATGGCGGAACGGAGCTGGCTGATGACCTGGTCGACCAGGCCGCCGCGGCGCGCTGTGACGAGTGGCACCGGATCATCCTCCCATCCGAACATCCTACGTCTGTAACAATACTGTTTCGTGAGCATTGCTGAGCAGGAGACGCGCGCGGAGGAGACCATCGCCACCGGACGGGCCGAGGAGGTGGGGCCGTCGCGCCGCGGTGCCCTCGTCGGGACGCCCCTGCTCGTCGTCGGCGTGGCGCTGGCCGCGTCGAACCTGCGCCCGGCCGTCACCTCGATGGCGTCGGTGCTCGGCGAGGTCCGCGACGACCTCGGCGCCTCCGCGGCCTGGACGAGCGTGCTCACCGCCGTCCCGACGATCTGCTTCGGCCTCGCCGCCGTCGCCGCCCCCCTGCTCGGGCGCCGGCTGGGCATGGCGCGGGCCGTCGCCGTCGCGCTGGCGGTGCTGACCGCCGGCCTGGTGCTGCGCATCGTGGACGGTCCCTGGGTGGTGCTCGGCGGGACGTTCGTCGCCGCGGCGGGCATCGCGATCGGCAACGTGCTCATCCCGGTCGTGGTCAAGGAGTCCTTCCCGCACGCCGTCGGCCGGGTCACCGGCGTCTACACCGCGGCGCTCGCCGCCGGCGGCGGGATCGGCGCCGCGTTCACCCCGCCGCTGGAGCCCCTGGTGGGCGGCTGGCGCGGCGCGGTCGGGGCGTGGGCGCTGCTGTCGGCCGCGGCGCTGGTCGTCTGGCTGGCCGGGGCCCGCCACGGCGAGCCGCGCCCGTCCGGCCGGGCCGCCGGCGCCGGTGCGGAGCGGCGGCCGATGCTGCGCCGCCCGCTGGCCTGGGTGGTCACCGCGTTCTTCGGGCTGCAGGCCTGCGTCGCCTACGTCGCGATGGGCTGGCTCTCCGAGATGTTCGTCTCGGTCGGGGTCACCCGCACCGACGCCGGGCTGATGCTCGCCGCCATCAACCTGATCGGCATCCCGCTGAGCTTCCTCATCCCGCCGGTCGCGCTGAACCGGCCGTCGCAGTCGGGCTGGATCGTCGGGCTCGCCTGCTGCTCGCTCGTCGCCGTCGCGGGTCTGGCGGTCGCCCCGGCCGCCGCGCCGTGGCTGTGGACGATCCTGCTCGGCACCGGCATGGCCGTCTTCCCGCTGGGGCTCGGGGTGATCGCGCTGCGCACCCGCGACGCCGCGGAGACCACCGACCTGTCGGCGATGGCCCAGGGCATCGGGTACCTGGTCGGGGCGGCCGGACCGTTCCTGTTCGGGATGCTGCACGGCGTCACCGGGTCGTGGACGCCGTCGCTGGTCCTGCTCGGCGTGGTGATCGTCGTGGAGATGGTGCTGGGCTGGGTCGCGGGGCGTCCGCGCTACGTCTGAGGCCGCCCCCGGCGGCGGGAAGGGCGCAGGTGGGCGCGGTGTACCGTCGGTCGCACCCGACCGGTGGGCGCCCGGGCAGCGTCGCCCCGCGCCTCCGCCATGTGGTTCCGCAGATCCGTCAGGGAGTACTCGTGACCGACACCGCCCTTCCCCCGGCCGGGGACACGGCGCGGCTGGTCGACCAGACCGGCCCGTACTTCGGCCGCTTCGGCGGCCGCTACGTCCCGGAGGCGCTCGTCGCGGCGCTGGACGAACTGGAGCAGGCCTACCACGCGGCGATGACCGACGAGGCGTTCCAGTCCGAGCTCGCCGAGCTGCACCGCACCTACTCCGGCCGCCCGAGCCTGGTCACCGAGGCGCCGCGGTTCGCCGCGCACGCCGGCGGTGCGCGGATCCTGCTCAAGCGCGAGGACCTGAACCACACCGGCTCACACAAGATCAACAACGTGCTGGGCCAGGCGCTGCTCACCACGCGCATGGGCAAGACGCGGGTCATCGCCGAGACCGGCGCGGGCCAGCACGGTGTCGCCTCGGCCACCGCCGCCGCCCTGATGGGCCTGGAGTGCGTCGTCTACATGGGCGAGGTCGACACCGAGCGCCAGGCGCTCAACGTCGCCCGGATGCGGATGCTCGGCGCCGAGGTCCGCCCGGTCACCTCGGGCACGCGGACCCTCAAGGACGCGATGAACGAGGCGATGCGCGACTGGGTCACCAACGTGGCCGACACGCACTACCTGATCGGCTCGGTCGCCGGGCCGCACCCGTTCCCGGCGATGGTGCGCGACTTCCAGCGGATCATCGGCGTGGAGGCGCGGCAGCAGGTCCAGGACCTCACCGGCGCGCTGCCCGACCTGGTGTGCGCCTGCGTCGGCGGCGGGTCCAACGCGATGGGCATCTTCCACGCCTTCCTCGACGACGCCTCGGTCGAGCTGGTCGGCTTCGAGGCCGGCGGCGACGGGGTGGACACCCCGCGGCACGCGTCGTCGATCGGCGGCGGCGACGTCGGCGTCCTGCACGGCTCGCGCAGCTTCATCCTCCAGGACGAGGACGGCCAGACCCGCGACTCGCACTCCATCTCCGCCGGCCTGGACTACCCGGGCGTCGGCCCGGAGCACTCGTGGCTGCACGACATGCGCCGTGCCCGCTACGAGTCGGTCACCGACCGCGAGGCCATGGAGGCGTTCCGGCTGCTCTGCCGCACCGAGGGCATCATCCCGGCGATCGAGAGCGCGCACGCGCTGGCCGGCGCGTTGCGCGAGGCGACGCGCCTCGGCGAGGGCAAGGTCGTGCTGGTCAACCTGTCCGGCCGCGGCGACAAGGACGTCGACACCGCCGCGAAGTACTTCAACCTGATCGACGACGAGGGCAACGCCGTGATGGACGGGACGGTCTGATGGGCAGCGTGGCGCAGCGGATCCAGGAGGTCCGCGCCGAGGGCCGGGCCGCCCTCGTCGGGTACCTGCCGGTCGGGTTCCCGACCGTCGAGGGCTCGGTCGAGGCGATGCGGGCGATGGTCGCCGGCGGCGTGGACGTCGTCGAGATCGGCCTGCCCTACTCCGACCCGCTGATGGATGGGCCGGTCATCCAGCGTGCGACCCAGCAGGCGCTCGACAACGGCGCGCGCAGCCGCGACGCCTTCACCGCGGTCCGCGGTGTCGTCGAGGCCGGGGCGCCCGCGCTGGTCATGACCTACTGGAACCTCATCGACCGCTACGGCGTCGAGCGGTTCGCCGCCGACCTCGCGGCGGCGGGCGGCTCCGGGCTCATCACGCCCGACCTGCTGCCCGACGACTGCGACGACTGGCTGACCGCGTCGGAGAAGCACGACCTCGACCGCGTCTTCCTGGTCGCCCAGACCACGACGCCCGAGCGGATGCGGATGACCGTCGGGTCCAGCCGCGGCTTCCTCTACGCCGCGTCGCTGATGGGCGTCACCGGCGTGCGCTCGGTCGGCGTCGAGGCCCGCGACCTGGTCACCCGGGCGCGCGAGTACGCGAGCCTGCCGGTCTGCGTCGGCCTGGGCGTGCGCACCGCCGAGCAGGCCGCCGACGTCGCCTCCTACGCCGACGGCGTCATCGTCGGCACGGCGTTCGTGCAGGCACTGGAGTCCGGCGGCCCGTCCGCCGTCGAGTCGCTCGCCCGCGAGCTCGCCGACGGCGTCCGCTCCGCGACGGCCGTCTCGGCCTGACCCCACCCGGCCGCGTCCGCCACCGGCGGGCGCGGCCGGAGTGCGTCCGGGGCCGGTCGGCGGCCGGTCGGTGACCGGCGGTGGGCCCCCCGCGACGGCGCGCCACCGGGGCCCGGCGGCAGGTCGGGCACCGCGGGATGACGGCCCGCTGCGACCGGCGGCGGCCCTCCGCGGCGAGCGCGATCTCCCTGAGAGCCGCGGGGCCGGACGGACGGGAACGCTGCGCCGCCCGGACCGATCGGGGTCCGCCCGGCGGTCGCCGCCGACCGGACGGCGGGCCGTGCTCTCAGGAAGGCAACCCCGGACCTGTGGGTTTCCTATGTTCGTGTCGCCGGACCGCGGCCCGCTCCCCCTCGGACGCCGCGACGGTGGCCGGGACCCCCGCCCGGCCCGTTCGCCCGAACCGGGAGAGACCCCGATGACACGCCCCGTCCTGCCCGGACGCGCCCCCGGCGTCCGCACGACCGTAGCGCGCACCGCGCACCCGGGACCCACCCGGAGCCGCGTCGCGCCGCCCCGACCACCCGCCCCGCGCACCGGGCACCCCCGCCCGCTGCGGGTCGCGACCACCGCCGGGCCCGTGCCCGGCGCCCGGTGAGCCGCCCGGCCCCGCATCCGGTCACCGCACCCGTGCGGCGGGACACCCCGCCGCCGGCCGACGCCTGGCTGGCGCACCGTCGCGCCCGTCTCGTCTGGGGATCCGTGCTGGTAATGGTCCTCGTCGGGCCGTCGCTGATCTGGATGCTCCGATCCGGCCCGCAGCCGCTGCTGCACCAGATGTCGGTGCTCACCGGGCTGCTCGCGCTGTCGGCGATGGTGATCGTCGCGGTGCTGCCGTCGCGGGTGCGCGGCCTGTCCGGCGCGCTCGGCCTGGAGACCCTGCTGGGCCTGCACCGCAGGCTCGGCGTGCTGGCCGGGGTGCTCGTCGCGCTGCACCTGGCGTGCGTGGTGGCCGACCACCCGGAGCGCACCGTGCTGCTCGTCCCGCTGGTGGCGCCCGGCCGCGGCCAGGCCGCGACGCTCGCGACCGTCACCATCGCGGTGCTGCTCGTGCTCGCCCTGCGCGGGGTCCGGCCCGGCGCCAGCCACGAGGTGTGGCGCTGGGTGCACCTGTCGCTGGCCGCGCTCGTCGTCGGGGCCTCGTCGCTGCACGTGCTGTGGCTGAACAACCTGGTCACCGACTCCGTCATGGGGCCGGTCCTCGGGACGCTGGGGCTGCTGCTCGTCGCGGTGCTCGTGCTGCGCTGGGGTGCCCGTGCGGCGTCCGGCGAGTTCCGGGTGCACGTCGTCCGGCCGGAGAGCGCGACCGTGTCGACGCTCGTCCTGGCCCGGCGCGGGCGGCACGCCGGCCCGTGGTTCCGGCCCGGCCAGTTCGCCTGGCTGCGCCTGGAACGCATGTCGGTCGAGGAGCACCCGTTCACCATCGCCTCCTCGGCGTCCGACGGCGGGCGGATCGAGTTCACCGTCCGCCACACCGGCGACTTCGCGTCCCGGCTGCGCGACCTGCGCCGCGGCGACCCGGTCTGGGTGGACGGCCCGTACGGCTCGTTCACCCCGGACGCGGTGCCCTCCACCGGGCTCGTCCTGATCGCAGGCGGCGTCGGGATCACCCCGATGATGAGCATGCTGCGCACCGCGGCCGACCGCGGCGACCGGCGCCCGTACCGGCTGGTCGTGCACGCCCGCGACCGCGCCGACCTGCTGTTCCGGGCCGAGCTCGCGCACCTGCGCACCCAGCTCGACCTGCAGGTCACCGAGGTGCTGCGACGCCCGTCGGCGGACTGGGCCGGCGCGACCGGCCCGATCGACACCGCGCTGCTCGCCGCGGTGCTGACCGACCTCGACGACCCGCGGCGCCGGCTCGACTACTTCGTCTGCGGCCGTCCGCAGCTCGTCGGCGACGTCCTCGCCACCCTCACCGCGCTCGGCGTCCCCGACGACCGGGTGCACACCGAACAGTTCGTCCAGGTCTGAGACGGAGACCCCACATGTCCCGCAGCATCCCCGGCCCGTTGCGCTGGGCCGTGCTCGTCGCGCTCGCCGCCGTCGGCGTCGTGGCACTGACCCAGTACTGGGTCGCCGCACCCGCCGCACCGGCGACCTCCGCCGTGCCCGACCAGCAGGGGTGGACGCAGACGCAGTGGGGCCCGCTCGGCCCCGCCGACCGCGAGCTGCTCCAGAAGGTCCGCCTCGCCGGGCTCTGGGAGGCACCCACCGGGCAGCAGGGCGAGCAGCAGGCGAGTTCGCCCGCGGTCCGCGACGTCGCCCGCAAGCTCGGGCTGGAGCACCACGACCTCGACGGCCGCGTCCGCGCGACGGCCGAGCAGCTCGGCGTGCTGCTCCCCAGCCGCCCGACCGACCAGCAGATCGGCTGGATGAACGACCTCACCGCCCGCACCGGCACCGACTACGACCGGCAGTTCGTGCAGATCCTGCGCGCCGCCCACGGCACCGTCCTGCCGCTGATCACCCAGGTCCGGGTCGGCACCCGCAACGACCTGATGCGGGCCTTCGCCACCGAGGCCGACGCCTACGTCACCCGCCACATCGGCTACCTGGAGTCGACCGGGCTGGTGGACTACTCCGCCCTGCCCGCCCCGCCCGACCCGGCGCCGGCGGCCGGACCCGGCATGTCCGACGTCGTCGTGCCCGCCCTGGTCGTGGTGGTGGCACTGGGCGCCGCCGGCGGGCTGCTGATGACGCTGCGCCGGCGCGGCCGTCCCGGCGGCGGCGCCCCGGCGCTGCTCCCGGCCGCCGGGTTCGTGCCCCGCCCGCGCCGCCCGCACGACGACCCGGCCCCGGCCCGTCCGGCGCTGCCGATCGGACCGCCCGACCCGTGGGAGGAGCTGGCCCGCGTCCCCCCGGCGGGGCCCCGCCCCGGCCCGCCCGCGCACGACGCACCGCTCACCGACGACGACACCCCCGACGTCCCCCCGGCCCGGCACGCCCCGCGCGACCGGACCACCCCGAGGAGCCGACACCGATGAACCCCACCACCCTGCGCCGCCGCCGTACGGCCGTGGTCACCGCCGTCGCGGCGGGACTGCTGCTGGCCGGCCCGGCCGCCTACGCCGCCGGGGCCGCCTCGGCGGACCGCGACGACCGCTCCCGCTCGACCTCCGCGTCCGCCGCAGGCGAGGAGGACCCCGACGGGACCTCCGACGGCACGTCCGGCGGTACGTCCGGCGCGTCGGAGGACCCGGGCACCGGGTCCGCCGCCCACTCCGCTGCCGGGCACGACCACTCGTCGGGGGCCGGTGCCCCCGCGACGGCCCTCCCCACCGGCGGCGGGCAGCAGGACGACGCCCCGCCCTCGGGACCCGAGGACGCCGGCAAGGACGGTCAGCCCGACCAGCCGGCCGCCGGGAACGTCCTCGACGTCCTCGCGACCGACTGCTCCGGCAGCAGGCTCACCGCCCACGACGGGTTCCAGAAGGCGCCCCGCTGCGTGTCGACCGCGTTCGGCGAGGTCGCCGACGCCGACCGCAGCCCGTCGCTGCTGATCACGAAGGCCCCCGACCGGGTCGGGCGGGGCGAGGCGTTCTCGCTGACCGTCAGCACCCGCAACCTGGTGCGCGACCGGTTCCTGCCCGCCGCGCAGGGCGGCTACTACAAGGAGACCTCGCTGCTGAACGCCGAGGGCCTGCAGCGCGGGCACTTCCACACCGCCTGCCGGATGCTCCCGGACCCCGGCGAGGCGCCCGACGCGTCGCCGAAGCCGCTGTTCTTCCAGGCCACCGAGGACGGTGGCGGCGGCTCGACCCCGGACAGCGTCACGATCGACGTGCCCGGCATCGGGGAGACCGGGCGGCTGCAGTGCAGCTCCTGGGCCGGTGACGGCTCGCACCGCACGCCGATGATGCAGCGCGCCGACCAGACCCCGGCGTTCGACTCCGTCCGGATCGAGGTGGGCTGACGTGCGTCTCTCCGGACCCGTACTGACCCTGGCCGCCGTCGGCGCGCTCGCCGCCGGCGCCGGTGCCGCCAACGTGGTGCTCACCGCGGCACCGGCCGCACCGGCCGCCGTCGAGCAGGCCACCGGCGCCCTGTCCCTCGGCTCGCCGCTCCCGGCGGCGGCCGCCCCCGCCGCCGCGGCGCCCGCCACGCCCGCGCCCTCCGGGAAGGCCGAGTACGCGGGCCGCTCCTCGAACGGCGCGGTCACCGTCGACCTGTGGGTGACCGACGGCGCGGTCAAGGCCTACGTCTGCGACAACGCGGGCGTCGAGTCCTGGACGCGGGGCACCGTCGCCGACGACGGCGGCCCGACCCGGCTCACCAACACCGCGGGCGACTCGGTCGAGTACACCGTCGCCGACGGCGTCGCCACCGGCACCGCGCGGGTCGGCGACCGCAGCTGGGACTTCACCGCCCGGCGCACCGGCTCCGCCCCGGCCCCCGCGCCCGTCGCGACCCCCGCGCCCGCGCCGGCGGTGGCCCCGCCCGCCGGTGACACCGGCGGCGACGGCTACGGCGGGGGCTACTGATGTCCCCCCGTGCCCGGCACGCCGACCACGACACCACCGACCCGGTCGGGTTCGCCCCGGTCACCGCAGGCGTCCCGGCGCCGCGCGGCGCCGCGCACAGCGGTGGCTGGGCACGACACCCCGACCCCGCGGCCGACCCCGCCTGGGGACCGCCCGCCGACCTGTTCACCGCCGGCCCCTCCTCCGAGGGCCCTGCCGACCCGTACGCCGACCCGTCCACCGGCCCGTTCGCGCTCCCGCGCCCGGACCGTGACCTGCACGGCGACGACCGCGACCTCTACGGGGCCGAGCGCCGGCGCCGGCCCGGGCCGGACACCGGTCCCGCGCCGGCGCGCGCCGACGCGGGCTCCCCGCGGGCCGCGGTCGCCCCGCCGCCGCCCGGGCCGTCGCTGCGCGCGGTCGCCCTCCCGGTCGTGGCGGGCTCGCTGGTCGCCGTCGCGCTCGGCGTGTGGGCGCGCCAGCACGTGGGCACCGGCGTCGCGGTGAACCTCGCCGGGTTCTCCAGCGGCGCCGCGGCGAAGGCCTGGCTGGGGTCGGCGGCGCTGGTGCTCGCCGCCGTCCAGGGCGTCACCGGGCGGATGCTGCACCGTGGCTCGGCGGACCCCGTGGTCGCCGTCGCGCACCGCTGGTCGGGACGGGTCGCGGTGCTGGTCACCGTGCCCGTCGCCGTCCAGTGCCTGTACGCCTTCGGCTGGTCCGGCGCGACGACGTCGGCGCTGCTGCACTCCGCGCTCGGCTGCCTGTTCTACGGCGCGTTCGTCACCAAGATGCTGCTGCTGCGCCGGCCCGGGGTGCCCGGGTGGGCGCTCGCCGCCGCCGGCGGGGTGCTGCTCGCCGTGCTGGCGGGTGTGTGGCTGACCTCGGCGCTGTGGTTCTTCGCCGGGCACGGCCTCACGTTCTGACCGACCGACCCCGACCGGAGGTCCCCGTGTCCCCGCTCACCCGCCGCCGGCTGCTCGCCGGGGCCGGCGCCGCCGCGGCCTGCTGCGCCGCGGGCTGCGCCACCTACGGCACCCCGCGCGAGCAGCCAGCCCCCGCCCCGGCAGCCCCGACCGGCGCGGCACCGGCGTCGGCACCCACCGCGGCGCCGCCGTCCACCGCCACCCCGCCCGCGGGCCTCGCCGCCACCGGCGACATCCCGGTCGGCAGCGGACGCGTCTTCGCCGCCGAGAAGGTCGTCGTGACCCAGCCGACGGCCGGCACGTTCGTCGCGTTCGACGCGGTCTGCACCCACGCGGGCTGCCTGGTCGACCAGGTCTCCGACGCCGGGATCGCCTGCCCCTGCCACGGCAGCGTCTTCGACACCACCGACGGCGCCCCGCTCGACGGCCCCGCGACCGCGCCGCTCGCGCAGCGGGCGGTGCGGGTGGAGGGCGACCGCGTCGTGCTCGGCTGAGACGCCGCCGCGCGCCCGCCCCGGCCCGCTGCGCCGGAGCGGGGAACGCATTCCCGCCCGTCGCGCACCCGCGCCCGCCCGCCGGACGGCCGTCTCAGTACCCCCGCCGCGCCCGCGGCGCGGGGCAGCCTTTCCGGTGACCGCCGTGCCCGGGACCGGGCCCCCGACCCCCGGGCACGGCGGCACCGGCCACGACGGGAGGACCCATGACCACACCGAGGACCCCGCGCGACCGCACGGACGCGCCGGTGCCGGCCCCGCGCCGCCCCGAGCGGGGCGAACGCTGGACCGACCGGCTCGGCTGGGAGGAGGGCCCGGCGCCGTCGGAGCACCTCAGCCGAGGGTGAACGGGTCCCGGGTGCCGCCGGTCAGCTCGACCCACACCGACTTGTTCTCCAGGTACTCCTCGACCGCCTGGGTGCCGTTCTCGCGGCCGAGCCCGGAGTGGCCGAACCCGCCGAACGGCACGCTCGGCGCCACCACGCGGTAGGCGTTGATCCACACCGTGCCGGCGCGGATCTTCCCGGCGACCCGGTGCGCCCGGTGGACGTCCTTGGTCCACACCGCACCGGCCAGGCCGTACGGGGTGTCGTTGGCGAGCTTCACCGCCTCGTCCTCGTCGGTGAAGGTCAGTGCGGCGAGCACCGGGCCGAAGACCTCCTCGCGGAACAGCGTCGAGTCCTGCGTGACCCCGGTGACCACGGTCGGCTGCACGAAGTAGCCGCCGAGGCCGGACTCGGCCGCGCCGCCGTACGCGACGGTGTTGCCCTCCTCCCTGGCCTTGTCCAGGAAGCCGAGGACCTTCTCGTACTGCGGGCCGTTCGCGACCGGCCCCATCTCGGTCTCCTCGGCGTTCGGGTCGCCGAGCTTGATCGTCGCGGCGCGCTCGGCGATCAGCCGGACCAGCTCGTCGTGGACGTCGGCGTGCACGATCAGCCGCGACCCCGCCATGCAGGTCTGCCCGGTCGCGGCGAACACGCCCGCGATGACCCCGTTCGCGGCGGCCTCGAGGTCGGCGTCGGGGAACACGACCTGCGGCGACTTGCCGCCCAGCTCCAGGGTGACCTTGTTGATGTTCTCCGCGGCGGCCCTGGCGACCGCCCGGCCGGTCGCGGTGGACCCGGTGAACGCGACCTTGTCGACGCCCGGGTGCCCGGCCAGGTGCGCGGCGGTGTCGCGGTCGTTCGTGGTGACGACGTTGACCACGCCCGCCGGGATCCCGGCCCTCTCGACGAGCTCGGCCCACTTCAGCGTGGAGGCCGGCGAGTGCTCCGAGGGCTTGACGACGATCGTGCAGCCCGCCGCGAGCGCGGGCGCGACCTTCCAGGTCATCAGCAGCAGCGGCGAGTTCCACGGCGTGATCGCCGCGACGACGCCGACCGGCTCCTTGCGCGTGTAGACCAGGTAGTTCGGGTTCGGTGCGGGGATCTGGCGGCCCTCGATGGTCGGGGCGATCCCCGCGAAGTAGTGGTACCAGCCGCCCAGCCCGTTGAGCTGGCCGATCATCTCGCGGAACAGCTTGCCGGAGTCGTTGACCTCGGTGCGGGCCAGCGCCTCGGCGTTCTCGGTGATCAGGTCGCCGAGCCGGCGCAGGCACGACGCGCGGGCGAACGGCGTCATCCGGCCCCACTCGCCGTCGAGCGCGGTACGGGCGGCGGCGACGGCGGTGTCGACGTCGTCGGTGCCGCAGTCCGGGACCGTCGCCCACGGCTCGCCGGTGAACGGGTTCTGCGTCTCGAAGGTGCGGCCGGACGCGGCGTCGGCCGGCTTCCCGCCGATCAGCATCCGGAAGGTCTCGAGCTCGGCCATGGCGGTCCTCTCCTACGGCATCGATGGCGCACGTCCGAATCCAGACCTTACGAATCCCGGCGGGCCCGCGCAGCGGTCGTCCGGGGGTACCCGGGGCAGGATGTGCCCATGGCACCGCAGCTGCACCACGTCGCCGACGGCCCCTCCGACGCCCCCGTCGTCCTGTTCGGACCCTCGCTGGGGACCGACCTGCACCTGTTCGACGCCCAGGTGGCGGCCCTGTCCGACCGGTTCCGCTGCGTGCGGTTCGACCTGCCGGGCCACGGGGAGTCCGCCCCGGTGACCGGCGACCTGACGATCGCCGACCTCGGTGCGGGAGCCCTCGCCGCCGCCGACGCGGCGGGCGCCGGCGCGTTCCACTACGTGGGAGTCTCGATCGGCGGCGCGATCGGCCAGTGGCTCGCCGTGCACGGCGGCGACCGCGTCCGCAGCGTCGCGGTCCTGGCGACGGCGGCCCGCTTCCCGAACCCCGACTCGTGGCCGCAGCGGGCCGCGACCGTGCGGGCCGAGGGCACCGCCGCGATGGTCGGGTCGCGGCCGGGCACCTGGTACGTCGCGGACTGGGCGCGGCGCGACCCGGAGGGCGAGCGGCGCCTGCTCGACATGCTGCGCGCCGCCGACGACGAGAGCTACGCCGCCTGCTGCGCCGCGATCGGCGCCTTCGACATCCGCGCGGAGCTGGGGTCGGTGTCGGTGCCGGCGCTGGTCGTCGCGGGGGCCGACGACCCGGCGACGCCGCCGGCGAGCCTGCACGAGATCGCCGACGCGATCCCGGGCGCCCGCTACGCCGAGGTCGCCGACTCCGCGCACCTGCTGAACTACGAGCGTCCCGGCGAGGTCACCGCGCTGCTGGAGGAGCACCTGGCCACGGCCGGGGCCTGACCGCACGCCCGGGCGCCGGGGCGGTCAGGTGCGGGCGCGCCGGGCCCGGTAGGCCGCGACGTGGGCGCGGTTGGCGCAGTTGCCGGTGTCGCAGAACCGCTTGGAGCGGTTGCGGGACAGGTCGACGAGCACCGCGTCGCAGTCCTCGGCGGCGCAGCGCCGCAGCCGCGACAGGTCGTCGCCGCGGACGAGGTCCGCGATCGACATCGCGATCTCGGCGCCCATCCGGTCCGCCAGCGGCGCGTCCTGCGGCGTCACGTGCAGGTGCCAGTCCCAGCCGTCGTGGCGGGCGAGGTGCGGGCGCGCGTCGGTCTCGGCGAGGATCGCGTTGACCACGGCGACGGTGCGGTCCCGGCCGGGGCCGTCGCCGTCGCCGGGCCACAGCTCGGTCAGCCGCGCGCGCAGCGCCCGGACGGCGCGCCGCTCCCCGTCCGACCCCGCCCGCTGCCCCGAGTACGGCTGGCCGGCCAGCCACGCGGTGAAGCCCGCGACGTCGTCGAGCGGGTCCGGCTCGTCGCGCCCGGTGTTGACCAGCGACGCCGCCGCGGCCAGCAGCACCTGTGTGTCATGGGCGAATTCCATGTTGACCCCTGACATCGTCGGTTCCTACTGTCAGGAGTCTATGGGTACTTCGGTCGTGACACGGGATCACGTGGCCCGCGGGCTGGTGTGGGCGCTGGTCTCGGCGGCCGCGTACGGCTTCTCCGGACCGCTCGGCGCGGCGTTCCTGGCGGCTGGCTGGTCGCCGGGGCTCACGACCCTGATGCGCATCGCCGGGACGGCGGTGCTGCTGCTCCCGGTGACCGTCGTGCTGCTGCGCCGCCACCCGCTCACCGGGCCGGCCGCGCGGAAGGTCCTGCTCTACGGCCTCGCCGCCGTCGCCGGTGTGCAGCTGTGCTTCTTCCAGGCGCTGCAGCACCTGTCGGTCGGCGTCGCGCTGCTGCTGGAGTTCCTCGCCCCCGTCCTGCTCGTCGGCTGGACCTGGGCGCGCACCCGGACGACGCCGGCCGCCACCACGCTGCTCGGCTGCGCGATCTCGCTCGCGGGGCTCGTGCTGGTCGTCGACCCGTTCGGCCCGCAGCGCGTGGACCTCGCCGGGATCCTGTGGGGCCTGGCCTCGGCGGTGTGCGTCTGCGTCTACTTCCTGCTGCCCGGCGGCGACGACGGCGACGGCGTCCCGCCGCTGCTGATGATCTCCGGAGCGATGGTCGTCGGTGCGGTGGCGCTGACCGTCACCGGCCTGCTCGGCCTCACGCCGTGGGTGGTGGGGGAGGCCGGCGGGCGGCTCGCGGGCGTCGACGTGCCCTGGCCGGTCCTGCTGGGGATGCTCGTCGTGCTGGCGACGGCGCTGCCCTACGTCACGGGCGTCATCGGGATCCGGCTGCTGGACACGCGCGTCGCGTCGTTCGTGGGGCTGTCCGAGGTGATGTTCGGTGTGCTCGCGGCGTGGCTGCTCGTCGCCCAGGTGCCGCGCCCGGTCCAGATGGCGGGCGGTCTGCTGATCCTCGGCGGGGTCGTGCTGATCCGGCGCGCGGAGAGCCGGGCCGCGGCGACGCCGGCGGAGGTCGCGACGCAGGCCTGAGGCCGCCGGCCCGGTGCCGGTGTGCGGGCGGGGATCCGCCCGATCGTGGCGCCGGGGCCCGCTGCGTCGGTGATCGGCCACCCGCTAATCTCGGCCACCACCACGGCCCGTGTCGGTGCACACACGGGACGATCGCCGGACGAATCGAGGATCGTCGTGTCGCAGCCGGGCCGCTTCCGGACCAGCTCCTTCTGCCTCGACGGCGGCTGTGTCGCCGTGGCCGCCCTCGCCGACGGCGGCGTCGCCGTGGCCTCGACGCTCGACACCGGCGCGACGCCGATCGCCTTCACCCGCGCCGAGTGGGACGCCTTCGTGGCCGGGGTCAAGGCGGGGGAGTTCGACTCCGCGGCGCTCGGCGCCTGAGCACTCACTCCGCGAGGACCGCGCGCAGGAAGTCCCTGCTCGCGTCGGTCGACAGCGCCCCGCCGAGCACGTCCGTCCAGATCGACCGGTAGCTCGCGACCTCGGCCGGGGTGTCGAAGTAGGCGTCGTGGCCCGTGCTCTCGACGTTCACGACGGTCCAGTCCGAGGTCGCCTCGCGCGGCTCGAAGATCGCGAACGTGCTGGTGGCGCGGGTGTAGCCCGCCGCGAACGGCAGGACCTGCAGGTCGATGTTGGGCTGCTCGGAGCGCTCCAGCAGGTAGCGGACCTGTTCGCGCAGGACGTCGCGGTCGCGTCCCCGCCGGATCGCGCTCTCGTCGATGACCGCGTGCAGCCGCAGCGGCGGCGCGTCCCCGCGGTCCGGCGCGACGACGGCCTGCCGCCCGATCCGGATCGCGACGAGCTTGTCCAGCTCCGCCGCCGAGGCCGAGGGGAAGGCGTCGGAGAGGATCGCCCGGGCGTAGGCCTCGGTCTGCAGCAGTCCGGTGACCGGGGTGCTGAACATCAGCTCCGACGCCGACTCGGACTCGAGCGAGATGAACATGTCCAGGTCGGCGACGGCGACCGTGGAGTTGAAGGGCTGCCACCATCCGGGTGACTTGGCGTCCATCGCCCAGGCGAGGAGCTGCTCGCGCGACTCCACGGGCGCCTCGTAGATCTCCAGCAGGTCGCGGACGTCGCGGTACTTCGGTTCGACCTGCCCGGTCTCGATCCGGGACAGCTTCGACGGCGACATCTCCAGCAGCCTCGCGATGTCGGCCAGCTGCTTCTGGTGCCGGACGCGCAGCTGCTTCAGCGCCCATCCCAGCCGCCGCCGGATGACGACGGGACCGTGCGTCACCGTCATGCGTCCCGACCTCCCCGGCCACTTCGGTGATCGACAGACTAGCGCCGTACCACCCTAGCCGTCGCGCAATTGCAGACGGAGTGTTGCTTTCCGACTGGTGCATCCCGTCGTTCGCACCGCATACTCTCGTCCCGAGTCCTGAACAGCGGTCACCACCGCTGAAGGGGAGGTGCGCCATGCACGACCATGACGGCACCACACGGCACTGCGAGGTCCGCGTCCCGCCGCGCACGAGCGGGGGTGACCGGCCGTGACCGCCCTGGTCCTCGTCGCCGGCGTCCTGGCCCTCGTCTGGTTCTCGGTGCTCATCGGCATGTCGATGGACACCGCGGCCCAGCGGCGCGAGTGGCGGCGGGTCGCCCGCGAACGCCGGGACCGCTGGGCCGAGCGGCAGCTCCTGCTCCGCGGCTGCCCGCGGCTGGACTGCCCGCTCAGACGTCCCAGCTGAACAGCGGGTCGCCCGGCCGGACCTCGCCGGCCGCGTGGTCGCGGGTGCCGTCCGGCTCGGACTCCATGAGCACGACCGGGCACACGGCAGGCAGGCCCTGCGCGCGCACCAGGTCGACGTCCATGGTCACGACCGGGGTGCCGGCCGCGACGGCGTCCTGCTCGGCGACGTGCAGCGTGAACGCGCTGCCGCCGAGCTCGACGGTGTCGATGCCCAGGTGCACGAGCACGCCCGCGCCGTCGCCGGTCGTCACGACGAAGGCGTGCGGGTGCAGCTTCGCCACCGTCCCGGCGACCGGGGCGAGGACCTCGACGGTCCCGGCGACCGGCTCCACCGCGACCCCGGACCCGAGCATCTGCTCGGCGAACACCGAGTCCGGCACGGACGACAGCGGGACCACCCGCCCGGCCAGCGGGCTGACGACGTGCACGCTCACAGCAGGTCCGCGATGTCGTCGGCGAGCATGTCCGCCTCCGGGCCGACGACGACCTGCACCACCGCCCCCGACACGACGACCCCGTGCGCGAGCCTCCTCAGCGCACCCTGGTCGACCAGCGCCGGGTCGTGCACCTCGGTGCGCAGCCGGGTGATGCACCCCTCCACCTCGGCGACGTTCGCCGCCCCGCCGAGTCCGGCGAGGATCGCCGCGGCCTTGTCCTGCGTCATCGCGTACCTCCGAACAGCTCAGTCGTTGACACCGTCCGGTGCACGGCGACAGGGTTCCGTGACTCCCGGCACCCGAACGCGAGGTTAACGATGACCGCACCCTCCGCCGAGAACCGGCGCGGGCTGGCGGGCCTGCAACGGCTCGGCCGCAGCCTCATGCTCCCCATCGCCGCACTGCCCGCGGCGGGTCTGCTGCTGCGGCTCGGACAGGACGATCTGCTGGGCCGGTTCGACGCGCTCTCCGGCGTCGCGACCGTCATCGGCGCGGCCGGGTCGGCCCTGTTCGACAACCTCGGGCTGATCTTCGCCGTCGGCATCGCGATCGGCTGGGCCAGGCGCTCCGACGGCTCCACCGCGCTCGCGGCCGTCGTCGGGTACCTGGTCCTGCAGGGCGTGTTCGAGGCGATGAGCCCGCTGGTCCTGCCCGGCAGGCTCGACTCCGACGGCGCCCAGGCGATGATCGACTACGGGGTGCTGGGCGGCATCGTCGTCGGCCTGATCTCGGCGGTGCTGTGGCAGCGCTACCACCGCATCTCGCTCCCGACCTACCTCGCCTTCTTCGGCGGCAGGCGCTTCGTCCCGATCGTGACGGCCGTGGTCGTCATGGTCGTCGCGGCCGGGATGGGGCTGCTCTACCCCCTGTTCGACGCCGGGCTGAGCGCGCTGGGGCAGGCCGTCACGGCCAACGCGGTGATCGGCGGCGGCATCTACGGCTTCGCCAACCGGATGCTGATCCCGCTGGGCCTGCACCACATCCTCAACTCGGTGGTGTGGTTCGTCGTCGGCGACTTCCAGGGCACCCACGGCGACCTGAGCCGGTTCTTCGCGGGCGACCCCGACGCGGGCATCTTCATGACCGGCTTCTTCCCGATCATGATGTTCGCGCTGCCCGCGGCCGCGCTGGCGATCTGGCACGAGGCGCGGCCGGAGAACCGCAGGGTCACCGGCGGGATCATGCTGTCGGTGGCGCTGACGGCGTTCGTCACCGGCATCACCGAGCCGCTGGAGTTCGCGTTCGTCTTCGTCGCGTGGCCGCTCTACGTGATCCACGCGGTGCTGACCGGCACGTCGCACGCGCTGGTCAACGCGCTCGGCATCCACGACGGGTTCACGTTCTCCGCCGGGGCGATCGACTACGTCCTCAACTTCGGCCTGGCGACGAAGCCGCTGCTGTTGATCCCGATCGGGCTGGGCTACGCCGTCGTCTACTACGTGCTGTTCCGCTTCGTGATCCGGCGGTGGAACCTGCGCACGCCCGGGCGCGAAGAGCCGGAGGAGGTGACCGCCGCGTGAGCGCCGCGGAGCGGACCGCCGTCGTCGCGTCGCCGGTGGGCCTGCACGCCCGGCCGGCCGCGCTGTTCGCCCGGGCCGCGAAGGCCACCGGGCTGCCCGTCACCATCGCACTCGACGGCGGCGACCCGGTCGACGCGGCGAGCGTGCTGTCCGTGCTGACCCTGGGGGCCGGGCACGGGCAGCGGGTGACGCTGCGGGCCGAGGGGGACGGCGCGGAGGCCGCACTCGCCGGGCTGGTCGCACTGCTGGAGACGACCGGGTAGGCGGGTGCGGCCCCGCGGCGTCAGCCCGCCGCGACCGCCTGCTGGATCGCTTGCGGGGCGGCGTCGACCTGCTGGCCGTCGACCTTCACCGTCGGGGTGCCGGAGACGCCGTCGCGCAGCGCGGTCTGGGTCATCTGGGCGACCCACGGCGCGTAGCGCTGGTCCTCGACGCACTGCGCGAAGTCGCCGCCCGCGCCCGCCTGCTGCCCGAGCTCGACGAGCTTCTCGTCGGGCAGGCCCGCGCCGCCCTCGGCGGGCTGGTTGTCGTAGAGCAGCTTCTCGTACTGCGGGAACACCCCGGCCGCGGCCGCGCAGCCCGCGGCCGACCCGGCCCGCGTGGAGTACCGCGTCGAGGACGCCCGGTCCAGGATCGCGATCGGGTGGTAGACGATCTTCGCCTGGCCCGAGGAGACGATCTGGTCGAGCGTCCGGCCCGCCTGCGCCTCGAACTGGCGGCAGATCGGGCACTGGAAGTCCAGGTAGACGTCGATCGTCTTCGGGGCGGCCTCGTTGCCGACCGTCACGCCCTGGGCGGTCGCGTTCGCCGGGACCGTGACCCCGCCGCCGGAGTTCTTCCAGTAGACGCCGACACCGACGACCGCGGCGAAGGCCACGACGACGATCACGGCGATCACCGTGAACTGCGACGGACCCTTGCTCGCGGCGAGCGGGTTCTTCGCCGCCGCCTTCCGCTTCCCGGTGGCCATCAGGGCTCCTCCTCCGACTGTCCTGCGATCCGGTGCTCGCCGACCAGTGTGGCGCGACGGTGTCCCGCCGGGCGCACCGGGGGAGGTGCCCACCGCAGGTCAGGGCCCCCGGTGGCGGAACTTCGATCGCGTGTAGAACCATGGATGTCGTGAGCACCGACAGCGCCGTGGACCGGACCGCCCCGGAGGCGGACGTGCGCACGGTTGAGCTCCGGATCGAGGGCATGACCTGCGCCGCGTGCGTCGGCCGGGTCGAGCGCAAGCTCCGCAAGCTCGACGGCGTCGACGCGACGGTCAACCTCGCGACCGAGCGCGCCACCGTCCGGCACCCGGCGGGCGTCCCGGTCACGACGCTCGTCGAGACCGTGCAGAAGGCCGGCTACGGCGCCACCGAGATCCGCCCCGCCGGGGCCGGCGACACCGGCGACGAGGCCACCTCCGACGACACCGCGCTGCGCCGCCTGCGCACCCGGATGGCCGTCGCGCTGATCCTGTTCATCCCGCTGGCCGACCTGTCGCTGGCGATGTCGCTGGTCCCCTCGCTGCGGTTCCCGTACTGGCAGTGGGTGGTCGTCGCACTCGCGCTGCCGGTCGTCGGGTGGGCGGCGTGGCCGTTCCACCGCACCGCCGTCACCAACCTGCGCCACGGCACGACCTCGATGGACACCCTCGTGTCGCTCGGCGTGCTGTCGGCGTCGGCGTGGTCGCTGGGCGGGATGGCGTTCGTCGACGGACGCAGCACCCTCACCGGCTGGGACGCGGTGCTGCACCCGTCGGGTCCGCTGTACCTCGAGGTCGCCGCCGGCGTGACGACGTTCGTGCTGGCCGGGCGGTACTTCGAGGCCCGGGCCCGCCGGACGGCCGGACGGGTCATGCGCTCGCTCGCCGCCCTCGGGTCCGACGAGGTCACCCTCCTGCGCGACGGCGGCGAGGACCGCGTCCCGGTCGGCCGGCTGCGGGTCGGCGACCGCTTCCTCGTGCGCCCCGGCGAGCGGATCGCCGCCGACGGCGTCGTCGAGACCGGGCGGGCCGCCGTCGACACCAGCGCGATGACCGGCGAGTCCGTCCCGGCCGAGGTCGGCCCGGGCGACCCCGTCACCGGCGGGACCATCCCGTCCGGCGGGCGGCTGGTGGTCCTCGCCGAGCAGGTCGGCGCGGACACCCGCCTGGCCCGCATGATCGCGGCCGTCGAGCGGGCGCAGACCGAGAAGTCCGCGACGCAGCGGCTGGTCGACCGGGTGTCGTCGGTGTTCGTGCCGGTGGTGCTCGGGCTGGCCCTGCTGACCGTGGCCGGCTGGCTGCTGGGCGGCGCCGGCTGGGTCGGCGCGGTCGGCCCGGCGATCGCCGTCGTGATCATCGCCTGCCCGTGCGCGCTGGGCCTGGCGACGCCGACCGCGCTGATGGTGGCGACCGGACGCGGCGCCGAGCTGGGCATCTTCGTGAAGGGGCACCGGGCGCTGGAGGCGACCCGGGCCGCCGACACCGTCGTCCTCGACAAGACCGGCACGCTGACGACCGGGCGGATGACCGTCGTCGACGTCGCGGCCACGGGCGGCGACACCGCCGCGCTGCTCGCCCGCGCGGCCGCCGTCGAGAGCGGGTCCGAGCACGCGATCGCCGCCGCGATCCGTGCGCACGCCGGCCCGGACGTGGCCGCCGTGGAGGACTTCGCCGCCCTGCCCGGCCTCGGCGCCCGCGGTGTCGTCGGGGGCCGCACCGTGGTCGTGGGCCGCCCGCCGGACGACACCGGGCCGCTCGCGGACCGGGTCGCGGAGTGGGAGGCGGCCGGGCACACCGTCGTCGCCGTGCACGTCGACGACGCCCTCGCCGGCGTGATCGCGCTGGCCGACCCGGTGAAGGAGTCGGCACCGGTGGCGGTGGCCGAGCTCGTCGCGATGGGCCTGCGCCCGGTGCTGCTGACCGGTGACCGTCCGGCCGCGGCGCACGCCGTCGCGCGCGCCTGCGGGATCGACGACGTCGTCGCGGGCGCGCTGCCCGACGACAAGGTCGCCCACGTCCGCGCGCTGCAGGGGACGGGCCGCACGGTCGCGATGGTCGGCGACGGCGTGAACGACGCCGCCGCGCTCGCCGCGGCCGACCTGGGCATCGCGGTCGGCTCGGGCACCGACGTCGCGCTGGAGGCCGCCGACGTCGTCCTCGTCCGCGACGACCTGCGGGTGCTCCCGGCGACCGTGGAGCTGGCCCGCGCCACGATGAGCACCATCCGCGGCAACCTGTGGTGGGCCTTCGGCTACAACACCGCGGCGATCCCGGTCGCGATGGCCGGGCTGCTCAACCCGCTGCTGGCGGGCGCGGCGATGGCGCTGTCGTCGTTCCTCGTGGTCACCAACAGCCTGCGGCTGCGCAGGGCCGCGAGCTGGGCCGACGAGGCGCTGGGCGGGACCCGCACCCCGGCCGGCGAGGAGCCGACCGACTACGTCGAGGCGCGTCCCTGATCCCGGCCGGCCCCGCGACCGGGCCGCGCCCGGCTCCGCGGAGCGCGGCGCTCACCCCCCGCGCCGCATCTGCTCCAGCATCGCGTTGTACGCCCTGAGCTCCGCGTCGTCGTCGCGGTCGGCCTGCCGGTCCTTGCGCGCCGCCTCCCGGGAGTCGTCGCGCGACCACTGCACCACCAGCGTCACCATCACCAGCAGCATCGGGATCTCGCCGGTGGCCCAGGCGATGCCGCCGCCGGTGCGCTGGTCGTCGAGCAGGTCGACCCAGGGCAGCCCCACCTGCCGGTAGAAGTTCTCGCCCAGCACGGTCGCCGAGCTCATCACCGCGACGCCGAAGAACGCGTGGAACGGCATCGTCGCGAGCATGACGGCGAGCCGGCCCAGGTGCGGCAGCCGGTGCGGGGCGGAGTCGACGCCGATCAGCGGCCAGAAGAACAGGTAGCCGACCAGCACGAAGTGCAGGTTCATCAGCTGGTGGGTCCAGTGGAACCGCAGGGCGCCGTCGAACAGCGGGGTGAAGTACAGGACGTAGAACGAGCCGACGAACAGCACCGCCGCGCAGCCCGGGTGGGTCAGCACGCGGGCGACCCGCGAGTGCACGGCCGCGAGCAGCCACTCCCGGGGGCCGGGCGGGTTCCCGCGCCCGGCCGGGCGCAGCACCCGCAGCGCCAGGGTGACCGCGCCGCCGAGGCTCAGCAGGATCGGCGTCAGCATGTTCAGCGTCATGTGGCTGATCATGTGGACGCTGAACATCGCCGGTGAGTAGAAGCCCAGGCCCGACGACGTCGCCAGCAGCAGGGTCGTGCAGCCCAGCAGCCAGGCGATCGTCCGCCCGACCGGCCAGCGGACCCCGCGGGCGGCGAGCCGGCGCACCGCGACCAGGTAGAGCGCGGCGAGCGCCAGCGCGCCGGTGCCGAACAGCAGGTTCCACCGCCACTCGGTGAGCACCGTGAGCGCGCCGAACGGGCGATCGACGTCCCAGCCGATCAGCGTCTGCATCGCGGAGTCGTCGGCGACGAGGAAGCGCGGCGGCACCAGCCGGATGCTCGCGACGCCCAGCGTCGCGACCGCGGCCCCCACGACGGCGAGCACGGGCAGCAGCCGCCCGGTCGCCGCGCCGCCGGGGTCGCCGGCGAGCCCGCGGGCCAGCAGCGCGGTGAGCGGCACCAGCAGCGCCAGCAGCACGGCGGCGACCACGGCGGCCCGCACATAGGCCGACCCGGACAGCGTCCCGGCGTCGGTCACCACCAGCTGGAACACCACCTCACCGGCCAGGTAGACCACGCCGGTCGTCGCGAGCAGCCCGCGGACCCGGCCCGCGGTGCGCCCGGTCAGCGACCCGCCGTGCACGCGGTGCGCCACGAGCGCCGCGACCAGACCGAGCCAGGCCGTCCCGGCGACGGCGCGCAGCACGTTCGCGTCGCCGGACCAGTCGTGCCCGGCGCCGGTCGCGGCGGGGTGCACGGCGGCGGGCAGCGCCGTCGCGACGGCGGCGGCCAGCCCGAGCGCGGCGACGGCCTTCCAGCTCAGCGAGAACGCCGCCCCCACCGCGACGAGCAGCAGGAGCGCGCCGGCCAGCGTCCAGCCCAGCGGCTCCTCGATCGTCGCGGCCGCCGGGAGCCAGCCGAACGGTCCGGCCGAGGCCAGGTCGGCGGGGGAGTTGCCGGTCATGTCGGCCACCGACAGCCAGCCCGCGACGATCGCCGCCACCCCGGCGGCGGCCGCGGCCGCGGTGCCCCGGCGCAGCGCCCGGTAGCCGTGGACGTCGACGGTGCCGGACGCCTGCGGCGCGGCGACGAGCCCGGCGACCAGCAGCGAGCCGGCGGCCAGCGCGGTGGCGCCGACCGCGAGCACCTTCGCCACGACGGTGGCCGCCTTCAGCCCCGGTGCGGGGACCGGCAGCCCGCTCTGGCGCCAGAAGCCGTCGTCGCCGGCGGTGAGGGCGACCGCGGCGCCGGCGCACACCGCGAGCAGGACGAGGGTGAGCCCGGTCAGCAGGGCCCTGCGGTCGCGCCGCCGGGCCGGCGCCGGCGCCGCGGGCCGCGTCGGGTCGGCCGGTCCGGTCGTCGCCGGGGCCGCCGGCTCCGTGCTCGCGCTCACCGAGAACCCCTCCGCAGGTGCCCACCGGGCGCGGACGCGCCCGTCTCCTCCCACGATGGTCCCCGATCGCCTCCGGCGCGCGCCGCCCCGGGTCGGGCGGGTCACGCCGTCAGTTGCCGGTCAGGCCCTCCCACCAGTTCTGGATCGTCTGCCAGAACCCCTGCGCGTCCTGCCCGATCTGCCCGGGGTCGGGCAGGTTCGACGGCAGCGAGGGCAGCTCGGTCGGGATCGACGGCAGGTTCGACGGCAGCGACGGCAGCTCCGTCGGGATCCCCGGGATGTTGCTGGGGATCGTGATGCCGCCACCGTTCTCGCCGGTGGGGGCCTCGGTCGTCTCCGTGGTGGCGGGCGCGCTGGTCTCGGTGGTCGCGGGGGCCCGGGTGCCGGAGTCGTCGCCGCCGAACAGCAGGAAGCCGAGCAGCAGCACGAGCAGCGCGACGACGAGCGCGCCGATCGCGATCCACTTCCCGGCCCCCGACGAGCCCAGGTCCCGCTGCTCGGGCTCGGGCTCCACCGGCGGCGGTGCGACGGCGGTCGGCTCGGCCAGCATCTCCGCGACCCGGCGGGCGTCCGGGCGGCGCCCGGGGTCGGTGGCGGTGGCCTGCGTGATCGTCGTCCGCAGCGGCTCGGGGACGTCGGCGGGCACCACGGGCGAGCGGTGCACCCGCTCGGCCGCGCCCTGCAGCCCCTGGCCCTGGTACTCCTGCCGCCCGGTCCAGGCCTCCAGCAGCACCAGCCCGAGTGCGTAGACGTCGGTGGGCGGGCCGACCTCGCGGCCCTGCACCTGCTCCGGCGACAGGTACGCGGGCGTCCCGATGATCTCCCCGGCGGCGGTGTGGCCGTCGGCGCCGAGCAGCGCGGCGATGCCGAAGTCGGCGAGCCGCGCCCGCCCGTCGGCGTCGATCAGGATGTTCGACGGCTTGACGTCGCGGTGCGTGACGCCCTGGGAGTGCACGTAGGCCAGCGTCTGCGCGACCTCGGTGCCGATCCGGCGGATGTCCTCGGGCGGCAGGTCCTCACGGGCGACGACGTCCTTGAGCGTCGGCCCGTCGACGAGCTCCATCACCAGGTACGCGCGGTCGGACTCGACGGCGAAGTCGTGCACCGCCACCAGCCCGGGGTGGCGCAGGTTCGCCATGACCTGCGCCTCCTGCTCGAAGCGCTGGTCGGCGCTCGGGTCGTCGGCCGCACCGAAGATCTTCACCGCGACCGGGCGGTTGAGCCGGGTGTCGGTGGCCCGGTGCACGTCGGACATGCCGCCCTGGCCGAGCAGACCCTCCAGCCGGTAGCGCCCGCCGAGCAGCTCCGGCTCGGTGATCGGGGCGGGCATCATCCGCGTCGCGTCCGGCCGCGGCGGGCGGCCCGCGCCGTACGCGGCGGTGGGCGGCGCGCCGAGGTGCTGGGTCGGGCCCGCGTCGAACCGGCGGGTCGGGCCGCCCTGCGGGCGCGGCCCGGGCGGCGGGCCGACGCGGCGGGTGGCGTCCGGCGGGGGCGGTCCGTTGCGGCGGGTCACCGGGTCGTCGTCGGCGCGGCGCGGGGCGGGGCGGTCACCGCCGACGCGGCGGGTCGCGTCCGGCCCCGGGGCGCCCTGCGGCCGCTGCCGCCGGTTCCCGGTCTGCCACGGGTCCGAGCCCGCGCTGCGGGTGCGGTCCGGATCGTCGCCGCGGGTCACGGGCCCTCCCGGTCGTCCTGGGGTCGCGGCCGGGCCGCGGGCGCGGTGCACCGGCCGTCCGCCGTCGTGGCGGAACGGTCGGGGGCGACCGTACCGCCCGGTACCGGACGTGGTGGGCGGCGGCGCGCGGCCACCACCCGGTGTTCCCCCGGTGGGGTCAGCGTGCCCGGACGGGTGTGCGCAGGTCCGCGGCGGGGAACGGCGGACGGTCGTCGAGGCGCACCGACAGCCGTCCGGCCGCGCGCCAGGCGCGGGCGGTGAGGTCGCGGTCGGCGTCGGTCACCAGGTTGCCCATCACCCGCAGCGCGACGGTCATCAGCGCCCGCGAGCGCATCCCGACCGGCCCGGCGACGGGCAGCAGGCGCGGGATCGTCACCAGCCCGGCGAGGCGGCGGGCGATGGAGAACGCCAGGCCGTAGTGCGAGCGCAGGGTGGCAGGCCACGCCCGGTCCAGGTCGGAGCCCGCGGCGAGCAGCTCCGCGACCAGCCGGCCGGTCTCCAGGCCGTAGTCGATCCCCTCGCCGTTCAGCGGGTTCACGCAGCCCGCGGCGTCCCCGACGAGCGCCCAGTTCCGCCCGGCGACGCCGGACACCGCGCCGCCCATCGGCAGCAGCGCGGACCGCACCGCCTCCACCCGCGGACCGAGACCCCACTCGGCGCGGCGGCCGTTCGCGTAGTGCTCGATGAGACCGCGCAGCCGGACCGCGGCCGGGCGGCGGTCGGTGGCCAGCGTGCCGACGCCGATGTTCATGCGGCCGTCGTGCAGCGGGAACAGCCAGCCGTAGCCGGCGAGCACCTCGTCGGCCTCGCCGCGCAGCTCCAGGTGCGAGCTGATCCACGGGTCGTCGTGCCGGTCGGAGGTGACGTAGCCGCGGGCGGCGACGCCGTAGGCGGTGTCCTGGTGCCACTCCCGGCCGAGGACCCGGCCCAGCGTGGACCGCGCCCCGTCGGCGACGACGAGCCGGCGGCACCGCACCGACCGGCCGTCGGCGAAGGTGACGGTGTCGACCCGGTCCCCGGCGAACGCGACGTCGACGGCCTTGGCGTCCTGCATCGGGGTCGCCCCCGCGTCCAGCGCGACCTGCCGGATCCGCGCGTCGAGCTCGGTGCGCGGGATCGCCGACCCGTGCGCCGGCAGCGACCCGCCGGGCCACGGCAGCTCCAGCACCTGGCCGAACCCGTGCGCGCGCAGCCCGCGGTTGGTGCCGTGGCCGTCGACCCACCCGCCGAGCCCGAGCCGGGCCAGCTCGGCGATCGCGCGCGGGGTGAGGCCGTCGCCGCAGGCCTTGTCCCGGGGGAACGTCGCGGCGTCGGCGAGCACGACGTCGAGACCGTGCCGGGCCGCCCACGCCGCCGCGGCGGCCCCGGCCGGTCCGGCACCGACGACGAGCACGTCGGTGGACTCGGGCGCGGCGGGCGAGCCGGACGGGACGGCGGTGGCCGGGACGGTGCTCATGCCCCCAGTGTCGCAACCCACCGGTGCCGCCCGCCCGCGAGCGTGCCCCCGGTCACGACCCGAGCAGCTGCCGGAGGATCACGTCGTGGGCGTGCCGGGCCCGGGCGGCGTCGCGCAGCGCGACCTCGTGCACCCGCTCCCCGACGGTGATCGCGATCCGGCCCGGCCGTGCGGCGCGGCCGGGCAGGGCACGGTCGGTGACCGCGGAGACCGTGCCGATCCGGTGGTAGGGGATCGAGGTGAGCGCGGTCCGCCGCTCGAGCAGCGCGTCGTCGCGCAGCAGCACCCGCAGGTCGGTGAGCCCGAGCAGGCCGGCGTCGCGGTCGTCGTACACGGCGACGATGCGCTCGCCGTCGAGCAGGGCCGCGGCGACGGTGTCGAGCTGGTCGCGCTCGTCGAAGACGGGTCCGGTCATGCCCGCGATGATGCCCGGCGGGCCCGCAGCGTCCGCAGCACCCAGACCAGCGCCGACGCCGCGCACAGCGCGACGCTCAGCGCGACCCAGCGCAGCCGGTACGGCTCCTGGTCCAGCCCGGTCGCGGCCGTCGTCGTCGCCCCGCCCTGGCGGAGGATGCCGGGCAGGAACACCAGCAGGGCGAGCCCGGACCCCAGCAGCGGCACCCGCACGTGGTTCACCAGCGGCACCCGGGTGCGCGGCAGCGCGGTCAGCAGCAGCCGGTCGCCCGCGGCGTAGAGCGGGAACAGCACCAGGTCGTGCAGCACGACGGCGCCGAGGAACCACCACGCCATCCGGACCAGGTCGGGGGAGCCGCCGGCGATCGACCACACCGCCCACCCCGCGAGCGCGAAGCAGCCCAGCACGGCCACGGCCCTAGCGGGGAGCACCGGAGAAGCCGATCGTCGCGACCCACTTGGTGTTGTGCACCCCGGGCAGCGCCGGGACGACCAGCCGCGCCGGGAACCCGTGGTCGCGCGACAGGTCGGCCCCGTTGACCCGCAGCGCGAGCATCGAGTCCGGGGCGAGTGTCTGGGCCCGGTTCAGCAGCGAGCGGGTGAACGGCCCGGCGGCCTCGGCCGAGCGGACCTCGGCCGACGCGGGCGCGGGCACCCCCGCGGCGCGGGCCAGGTCGGTCAGCCGCACCCCCGTCCACTCCTGCGAGGTCGACCAGCCCTCGACGCAGGCGATCGGCAGCCGGGCGGTGTGCTGGGGCAGCGCGGCCAGCGCCGCCCGGTCCAGGACGACCGGGGCCGCGCCGCCGGTGAGCGTGAGCCGCCAGCCGTCCCCGACGACGGCCGGGTCGATCCCGGACGCGGCGAACGTGCGGTTGACCGGGAAGTCGTTCGGCCCGCCGCGCTCGGTGGAGCCCGGCGCGGTGGTGCGCCCGCGCGGCAGCAGCAGCGCGGTCGCGCGGAAGCGGTCGGTGAACTGCCCGACGGTGAGCGCCGCGACGAACACCATCCCGCCCCCGACCAGGGCGATCGCCCCGCGCCGCGACATCGTCGGCGGGTCCGGGTCGGGTGCGACGAGCGGGTGCGGCGGCTCCGGGCGGGTCGCGGCGAGCGGGGTCGCCAGCTCGGTGCGCAGCCGGCGGGACCGCAGCGAGCGGACCATCGTCGGCAGCTTCGTGACCACGTGCAGGGTGAACGCGGCGAGGAACACCCAGGCCGCGGCGTAGTGGCCGTCGTAGAAGGAGAAGCCGAACACGTAGTCGTACTGGACGTTGAGCAGGCCGGTGACGACCAGGAACAGGATCGACCCGACGAGCAGCACCAGCGACAGGCGCTCCAGCAGCGCCACCGGGTTCCGCTCGGGCCCGGTGAACAGCTTCGGGATCACCGACCACAGCTTGGCCAGCACGAGCGGCACCAGCACGGTCCCGAGCCCGACGTGCAGCCCCTCGGTCAGCCGGAACAGCCACGCGGGGTCCGCGGGCCAGTCCCACCACGGCAGCTGCAGCCCGCCGACGGCGTCGGCCGCCGGGATGGCCTGCTCCCGGCCGTAGGCGAGCCGGTCGAGCAGCCCGGTCAGGGCGACGACCGGCAGCCCGGCGAGCAGCGGCAGCGCGAACATCGAGGTGAGCCAGGGCCCGCGGATCGGGCTGCGCCAGCGGAGCGGACGGCTCACGGCCCGGTCAGCTCCAGGAACACCCGGGTGCCGAGGTGCACGTCGGTCACCCGCAGCCCGGCCCGCCCGGCCGTCACCGCCAGCGGGACGGCGCCCTGCACCGCCCACGGGAGCGGCTCGCCCGCGCGGGCGCCGCACACCACGCGGGCGGTGCCCCGCCACGCGTGCTCGGGGCGGGGGTCGGCCTCGACGAGCACCGTGCCGCCGGCCACGAGCAGCCGCGCGGCCCGCGCCAGCAGCGCGGCCGGGTCGCCGCCGATGCCGATGTTGCCGTCGGCGAGCAGCACGTGCGACCAGCTGTGCTCGCCGGGCAGCGGCCCGTACAGGTCGGCGTGGATCATCGAGACGCCGCGGCGGCGGCAGTGCGTGCGCGACACCGCCGAGCCGTCGACGCCGAGCGCGGCGACCCCGCGCGCGGCCAGCGCGACGAGCAGCCGTCCCGGCCCGCAGCCCAGGTCCAGGGTCGGGCCGGTGCAGTGGCGCAGCAGCCAGTCGTCGCAGCCGCCCGCCGGGTCCGACCAGCGGTCGACGTCCAGCGCGACCTCCGTGCCGTCGTCGCAGAGCAGACGCGACGGGGTGCCGGACAGCGGCCCGTCGAACGCCTCGGCGACCGCGGTCACGCCGGCACCTCCGGACATCGGGCCGGCAGCGCCGCGACGGCGCGGGCGAAGCGGCTGCCCGGCACCTCCCCCGCGACGGCGACGGCCTCCTCCGCGGTGTCCACGTCGGTCAGCGGCTCGGCCGTGACCACCCGCAGCCCGGCCGCGCGCAGCGCGTCGAGGGTGCGGGCACCGGTCTCGTCCGAGGACATCGGCACCCCGGCGAGCGCGGCCGCGGCGTGCGGGTCGTTGAGTCCCAGCACCCACCAGCCGCCGTCGTTGGCCGGGCCCAGCACGGCGTCCACGCCGGGCTCGGCGAGCCGGTCGGCGCACCGGCGCAGCAGCGCGGCCGAGGCCTGCGGGGTGTCCATGCCGACCTGCAGGGTCGGGCGGCCCGGGTGCAGCGCGGCGGCGTCGGCGTGCGCGGCGGCGATCCGCGCGGCGAGGCCGTCGCCCCGCTGCCCGACGACGTCGAGCCCGGCCAGCGCGGCGGCCAGCTCCGCGGCGCCGGTGGCCGCCGCCCGGTCCCCGGTCAGGGCGACGACGGTCGCGCCCGGCACCCCGGCCGCGGCGTCGAGGGTGTCGAGCAGCGCGGCCGAGGCGATCGCGGCGGCCAGCGCGGGCGTGGCGGGCGGGCACAGCCGGGTCTTCACCCGGCCCGGGACCGGGGCCTTGGCCAGCACCACGGTGGTGACGTCCCCGGTCATCGCAGCAGCCGGACCATGTCGCGCCCGGCACGGACGGTGCCCTTCACCGAGCCGGAGACCTTGGAGCGGCCGCCGGCCCGGCGCGCGTAGCGGACCGGGACCTCGTCGAACCGCCAGCCGGCGCGGCCCGCCCTGATCAGCAGCTCCAGCGGGTAGCCGAACGCCCGGTCCTCGATCCCCAGGTCGAGCAGGGCGCGGCGGCGCGCGATGCGGATCGGCGCGATGTCGTGCACCGGGATCCCGCGGCCGCGCAGCATGGTCGCGATGACGGCGTTCGCGGCGCGGGCGTGCCACGGCCAGACACCCGCCGAGTCCGGCACCCGCCGCCCGACGGCGATGTCCGCGCGCCCCGAGGCGACGGTCTCGGCCATCGCGGGCAGCACGTCCGGGTCGAGCGAGCCGTCACCGTCGAGGAACGCGACGAGCTCGCCGGTGGCGGCCTCCAGCCCGGCGTGCACGGCCGCGCCGTAGCCGCGCCGCGGTTCGACGACGACGCGGGCACCGTGCCCGCGCGCGACCTCGGCGGTGTCGTCGGTCGACCCGTTGTCGACGACGATCACCGGCCAGTCCTCCGGCATGCGCTTCAGTACGTAGGGCAGCGCCTCGGCCTCGTCGAGGCACGGCAGCACGATCTCCGGGTGCACGTCGTGATCGTCGTCCCTCCGCGGTCCGGCCGCCCGCCGAATGCGGGACGGTCCCGCAGAGTGTTCGGGGTGGACCGCTCAGCGGTTCGCAGTGATCGGCGAGCGGAGCGGGTCGGTCGCGAACGCCGTCACCCCGTCGGTGAAGGAGGTGCTCGCGCGGAACCCGAGCCGGGCGGCCGCGAACGACGGGTCGGCGACGACGTGGCGCACGTCGCCGGGACGCGCCCCGCCGACGATCTGCGGCGCGGGGCCGTCCATGGCGCGGGCCAGCTCCGCGGCGAGGTCCCCGATCGTGTGCGGCTCGCCGGAGCAGACGTTCGCGGCGCCGAACCCGGTCGGCTCCGGGTCGGCGACGAGCGCGGCGGCGTTGGCGGCGGCGACGTCGCTGACGTGCACGAAGTCGCGGCGCTGCCGGCCGTCCTCCATGACCCGCGGTGCCTCGCCGCGCTCCAACGCGGACCGGAAGATCGACGCGACGCCCGCGTAGGGGGTGTCGCGCGGCATCCGCGGGCCGTAGACGTTGTGGTAGCGCAGCGACCACACGGTGCCGCCGGTCTGGCGGGCCCAGCTGCTCGCGAGGTGCTCCTGGGCGAGCTTGGTGGCGGCGTAGGTGGAGCGCGGGTCGACCGGCGCGGACTCCGGGACGAGACCGGGCTCGAGCTCGGTGCCGCACTCCGGGCAGCGGGGCTCGTAGCGGCCGGCCTCGATGTCGTCGAACGCGCGCGGCCCGGGACGGACGACGCCGTGCTCGCGGCAGTCGTAGCGGCCCTCGCCGTAGACGACCATCGACCCGGCGAGCACCAGCCGGTCCACCCCGCGGGCGTGCATCCCGGCGAGCAGCACGGCGGTGCCGAGGTCGTTGTGCGCGGCGTAGTCGGGGGCGTCGGCGGGGGAGACGCCGTGCCCGACCATCGCGGCCTGGTGACAGACGGCGTCCACACCGGACAGGAGCCTCGCGACGGTCCCGGCGTCGCGGACGTCGCCGCGGACCAGCTCGTGGTCGAGCTCGGGTGCCTCGCCGCCGTGCGCCTGCGGGAGCAGTGCGTCGAGCACGACGACCTCGTGGCCGTCGGCGACGAAGCGGTCGGCGACGTGGGACCCGATGAAGCCGGCACCGCCGGTGACGAGGACGCGCATGGGCCCGGACGCTATTGCGTGGCGCCGTCGCCCGCGCGGCGCCCCGCCCAGTCCTCCGCCGCGGCCAGCGCGAGCCCGAACAGCCCGGCACGGGCCTCGCGGGCGCTCGTCCAGCCGCGGTGCTCCCACTCCGGCCCGGCGAGCGAGTCCGCGGCCAGGAACACCTGGCCGTAGCCGACGCCGATCCGGCGGGCCGCCGCGACCAGCGCCGCGGCCTCCATGTCGACGACCGCGCAGCCCTCCTCGCGGCGGCGCGCGACCCGGTCCGGGGTCTCGCGGAACACCGCGTCGGTGGTCCAACTGCGCCCCACCACGTGCGGCACCCCGGCGGAGTCGAGGGTCCGGACCAGCGCGTCGACGCCGTCCGGGTCGGCGTCGAGGGTCCGCGACGGCGGCTGGTAGTGGAACGAGGTGCCCTCGTCGCGCAGCACGCTGCCGAGGACGACGGCGTGCCCCAGTGTCAGCTCGTGGCGCAGCGCGCCCGCGCCGCCGACACCGACGACGGTGCGCACCCCCATCGCGGCCAGGTGCTCCAGGAACATCGCCGCCAGCGGCGCGCCGACCCCCGGGTGCAGCACGACGACCGGTGACCCGCCCGGGCCGGTCGCGCGCCAGACCGGGGTGCGGCCGAGCTCGGTGCGCAGCACGGTCACTGCGGGCGCACCACCGGCGCCGACGGCGTCGACGACCTCGGGGAACCAGCACAGCACCGCGGCCGCGGGCACGCCGGGGCGGCGCCGGGTGATCGCGTCGGCGCGGATGACGCCCTCGGCGTGCAGGTCGTCCTCGAACAGCGGCAGGTCCATCGGCTGCGATCATGCCCCGCCCCGCCGCCCGCCGGGGGCCGGCGCAGTATCGTCGCCGGGAGGGCCCCCGACCGCGGCCCGATCGGAGACGGACAGGCATGGCCGGAGACTTCCGCGGCCCGCCCCCACCGGGCGGCCGCCCGCCGCAGGGTGCACCGCCGCCGCGCGGCGGGCGCCCGGCGCGTCCGGGGAGTCCCGGCTGGACGAACCAGCCCCGCAACCCGCTGCCGGGCCACGGGGGCCGCCCGCTGCCGCCGCCGTCACCGCCGCAGCAGCAGCCCGGCGGGCGCGGTCCGCTGCGCAAGCCGCCGCCCGGGCGCGGGGCGGGCGCGCCGCCGCCGACGCGCGCCGCGGCGCCGTCGCGCGGCCCCGCCGTGCCCCGCCCGGCCGCCGGTGCGGCCGGGCCGTCGGTGCACCCGGCGTCGCAGGCGCCCCGCGACGGCCGCATCACCCGCGGCCCGACGATGCCGGACTGGCGCCGCGCCCGCGGCGCGCTGGGCGGCGGCCGCTGGAAGGCCGTGCTGGTCCTGCTGCTGGTCGCGGTCGTCGGGTTCGGCGTGTACCTCGACCAGAACATGACCCGGGTGCAGGCGCTGCCCGCGGACTCGCAGGCGTCGTCGTCGGGGACGAACTATCTGATCGTCGGCTCCGACAGCCGCGAGGGGCTGTCCGCCGAGGACGAGGAGCGGCTCGCCACCGGCGACGCGGCCGGCCAGCGCACCGACACGATCATGCTGCTGCACACCGGCAGCTCGGGCAGCGTGCTGGTCTCGATCCCGCGCGACTCCTACCTGCCCATCCCCGGCAAGGGCAGCAACAAGGTCAACGCGGCGTTCGCGTTCGGCGGGCCGGAGCTGCTCGTGGAGACCGTCGAGAACGCCACCGGCCTGCGCATCGACCACTACGTCGAGGTCGGCTTCGGCGGCTTCGTCGGTGCCGTCGACGCGGTCGGCGGGGTCGACATGTGCGTCCCCGACTCGATCGACGACCCGAAGGCCGGGCTGGACATCCAGGCCGGCTGCCAGGAGCTCGACGGCTCGACGGCGCTGGGCTACGTCCGGACCCGGGCCACCCCCGGCTCGGACTTCGACCGGGTGAAGCGCCAGCGCGAGTTCCTCTCGGCGCTGCTCGGCAAGGCGACCAGCCCGCTCACGCTGATCAACCCGTTCCGGATGGTGCCGCTGGCCTCCGCGGTCACCGGCACCATCACCGTCGACGACTCCGACCACATCTGGAACCTGGCCGGGCTCGCGTGGGGGATGAAGGGCGTCTCCGGCGGCGACGGCGTGCAGACGACCGTGCCGATCGGGGGCAGCGCGGGCGGGTCCAACCTGCGGTGGGACCGCAGCCGCGCCCAGCAGATGTTCGGCGCGCTGCAGAACGACGAGGCGCCACCCCGGTCGAGCTTCGGGCCCTGAGCTCAGGCCGTCCTGCGCGTGGACCGGCGGCGGGTGGTCGCGGGCTTCGCGTCGTCCTTCCCGGCCTCGGCGGTCTCCGCCGGCTTCGTGCGCGCCGTGGTGGACCGCGACCGCGTCCGGCCGCCCGAGGTGCCCGTGGCCTTCTCGGCCGGTGCCTCCTCGGCGTCGGTGTCCGCGGCCGCCGAGCGGGACCGCGAGCGGGTCGACCCCGATCCCGACCGCGACCGGGAACCCGAGCCCGACGAGCCCGCGTCCGCCTTCGTCGATCGGGCCGCGTCGACGCTGGCCTGCAGCGCCGAGAGCAGGTCGCTCATCGAGTCGGAGTCGTCGGTGCCGGTCTCCGCGGCGGGTGCCGGGCGGGCGTCGCCGTCGGACTTCTTCGCCTCGATCAGGTCGACCATGGCGTCGCGGTACTCGTCGTGGAACTCCGCCGGGTCGAAGTCGGCGCCCATGCTCTCGACCAGCGAGGACGCCATCTTCAGCTCCTGCGGCTTGAGGTCGACCTCGCCCGCGAGGATGTCGAACTCGGGCTCGCGGATCTCGTCCTGCCAGATCAGGGTCTGCAGCACGATCGCCTTGCCCCGCACCCGCAGCAGGGCGAGGGTCTCGCGCTGGCGGAGGGCCACCTTGACCACGGCGGTGCGGTCGGTCTCCGCCAGCGCCTCGCGCAGCAGCGCGTACGGCTTGGCGGCCTTCGTCTCGGGCTCGAGGTAGTAGCTCTTGTCGAACAGCATCGGGTCGATCTGGTCGTTCGGCACGAACTCGATCACGTCGATCTCGTGCCCGGTCCGCACCGGCAGCGACGCGAGGTCGCCGTCGTCGAGGGTGATCAGCTCGCCGTCGGGGGTCTCGAAGCCCTTCACGATGTCGGCGTAGGTGACCTCCTCGCCGCACACCTCGCAGGTCCGCTTGTAGCGGATGCGGCCGCCGTCCTCGCCGTGCACCTGATGGAACCGGACGTCGTGGTTGGACGTCGCCGAGTACACCTTGATCGGCACGCTGACCAGCCCGAACGAGACGGCACCGCTCCAGATCGCCCGCATGTGGTCCCCCCTCGCCGGACGTTCGGTGCCAGCATGACGGTGTGCTGCCCATGCTCGCCACCCCCGGCCCCCTCCCGACCGGTCCCGGCTGGTCGTTCGAGGTCAAGTGGGACGGCATGCGCGTGCTGGCCGACGTCGCCGACGCCCCGGACGGGCCGTCGCTGCGGCTGCGTACCCGGTCCGGGCGCGATGTCACCGCGAACTTCCCCGAACTCGCCGGACTGGTGGACCTCGCGCCCGACGTGCTGCTCGACGGCGAGGTCGTGCTGCTCGACGGCGGCGTGCCCAGCTTCGCGGCGCTCGCGCACCGGATCCACGGCCCGGCCGGCGGGAAGGCGGTGACCTTCATGGTGTTCGACGTCCTGCGCCTCTACGGGGTGTCGCTGCTCGACCGGCCGCTGTCGGAGCGCCGGGCGACCCTGGGCCGCCTCGACCTGTCCGCCGCGCCGCACGTCGAGGCGTCGCCGCTGTACCCCGACGGCGCCGCGCTGCTCGAGGTCACCGCCGCCCGCGGGCTGGAGGGCGTCGTCGCAAAGCGGGAGGGCTCGCCGTACCGGCCGGGACGGCGCAGCCCGGACTGGGTGAAGATCGCCCACCGGCACACCGAGTCCTGTGTGGTCGGGGGCTGGCGCCCGGAGAGGGGCGGCGGCCGCCGGATCGGGGCGCTGCTGCTCGGGGTCCCCGGCCCGGACGGGCTGGAGTTCGTCGGGCGGGCCGGGTCCGGGCTCGCCGGTGCGGCGGCCCAGGAGACGCTCCGGCCGCTGCTGACCGACGCCGGCGCCTCCCCGTTCGCCTCCCCGGTGCCCCGGGCCGACGCCGCCGGGGCGCGCTGGTGCGCGCCGACGGTCGTCGTGGAGATCGCGCACCTGGGACGGACGACGGGCGGGCGGCTGCGGCAGCCGGTGTTCCGCGGGGTCCGCGCCGACCTCGACCCCGCCGACGTGCGGCCCGAGCCGCGCTGACGGCGCGTCGGCGGGCCGGCCGGGGGAGGTGGCGACGCCGAGATCATCACCCGTTCGCGTGGCCGCCGTGACGGTGTGGTTCGGTGTGCCGACGCCCGACGACCCCGGAGGTGACCTGCATGGCGGTCATGCTGACCTGGCGATCCGAGCCGGAGGCCGACGGTGCCACGGGCATGGAGTCGGCCCGGATCACGACCAACGGCGGGGGCTTCCGCGCCACCGGCCGGATCATCCGCAGCGGGCCGGGCGGGGTCCTCACCGCGTCCTACCGGCTCGTCGTCGCCGGTGACGGCACGCTCTCGCGGCTGGCCGTCGACGTCGCCACCGCCGACGGGGAGCACCAGCTGACGCTCTCGCGCAGCACCGACGGCGTCTGGCTCGTCGACGACGGCGCCGGCGGCGTCCGCGGCGACTTCGGCGGTGCCCGCGACGTCGACCTCGCGTTCAGCCCGGTCTTCAACGCGCTGCCGGTCCGGCGGCTCGCCCTGCACCGCGAGCCCGCCGAGCACGTCCTGCCGATGGTGTTCGTCGACCTGCCGTCGCTGGCCGTCGAGGCCACCGAGCAGACCTACCGCACCGTGACCGCGGGGGCCGGCGGCCGCGCCGCCGTCGTCGGGTTCGCCGCGGGGGAGTTCACCGCCGAGATCACCGTCGACGACGACGGGTTCGTCCTCGACTACCCGGGCATCGCGTCCCGGGCCGTTGTCTAGGGCTTCAGCGGCTCGACGACGTCACCGCGCCGCCCCAGCTCGCGCAGCTCGGCGAACGCGTCGGGGGCGTCGAGGTCCACCGGCACCGCCAGCGGCTCCCGGGTCGAGGCCCAGCGCATGCGCGCCTCGTGCCCGGACCGGACGGTCGCGGCGAGCCCGCCGGTCGAGGCCAGCGCCCCGCGCATCGCGCCGAGGCGGCCCAGCGCGTCGTCGACGGCGGCGAGCAGCGCGCCCCGGTTGCCCTCGCACATCGCGAGCACGAGCTCCGGCCGGGTGCCCGCGACCCGGGTGCCGTCGGCGAACGAGCTCGCCGACAGGGCCAGGGCCAGGTCGTCGCCCTGCTCACCGGCGCCCACCGAGGCGAGCACCGCGGCGAACAGGTGCGGCAGGTGCGAGATCCGCGCGACCGCGACGTCGTGCTCGTCCACCGCGGCCGGGACGACCCGCGACCCGCAGGCCCAGGCCAGCTCGGCGACGTCGCGCCACACCGCGCGGTCGAGCCCGTCGTCGGCGGCGACGACCCAGGCGGCGCCGTCGAACAGGTCGGCGTCCCCGGCCGGCCAGCCCGACTCCGCGGTGCCGGCCATCGGGTGGCCACCGACGTAGCGGGCCCGCGGGGCGAACTGGGCGACGGCGTCGGCGACCGGGATCTTCACGCTCACGGCGTCGGTGAGCCGGCAGGTGGGCGCCACCGCGTCGACCCGGCGCAGGACCGGCTCCAGCGCGGTCAGCGGGACGCAGACGACGACCAGCGCGTCGGCCTGCGCGGCCCGGTCCAGCGCGGCGTCGGTGTCGGTGGTGACGTCGAACCCGTCGGCGACGGCGGCTGCCGCCGTCGCCTCCGACGCGGCAGTGCCCCACACCTCGCGCCCGGCGCGGGCCGCGGCCCGCAGCAGCGACCCGCCGATCAGTCCGGTCCCCAGCACGCACACCGCTCGCATGCGTCCCGAGGGTAGAGACCCCGCTCACGCCCGTTCCGCCCGCCCGGCCGGTGCCCCGGACGGCTACCGCAACGCGCCCTCCAGCGCCCGCGCCAGGCCCAGCAGCACGTCCTCCCCGACGGTGATCCCCACCAGCTGCACCCCCGCGGGCAGCCCCGGGACCGGCACCGGCAGCGCGACGACGGGCCGGTCGAGCAGGTTGAACGGCGAGGTCGTCTCCAGCATCGAGGGCCGCACCGGCACCCCGTCCACCTCGGCCGCGCCGATCGGGGTGGCGCGCAGCCGCGTCGTCGGGCACAGCAGCACGTCGCAGGACGCGCCGAGCCGGTCCAGCAGCGCGGTCCCGAGCCGGCGGCGGTCGCGCCGGGCCTGCACGTAGACGTGGGAGGGGACCTCGGCGTGCGGGGCGAGCCGCTCCGCGGTGGCGGGCTGGTACTCCCCGCGCCGCTCGGTGAACCAGCGCCGGTGCGTCGCGAAGGCCTCGGCGCCGGTGATCACGGGGTAGGTCGCGGCGAGCTCCGCGACACCCGGGGTGTCCTGCGCTGCGACGGGCGCGCCGAGCGCGGTGAGCGCGTCCGCGGCGGCCCGGACCGCGTCGGCGATGACCGGGTCGTGCGGGCGCCACCAGTCGTCGTCGGCGACGCCGATGCGGGGCAGCACCGCCGCGGCCGAGGCGCCGGGCTCGCCGAGCGCGGTCCGCGCCACCGCGAGCGACGCCGCGTCGGCCGCCAGCAGCCCGACGGTGTCGAACGACTCGGCGAGCGGGAACACCCGCTCCCCGGGGATCGCCCCCCGGCGCGGCTTGAGCCCGGCGACCCCGCACAGCGCGGCCGGTGTGCGCACGCTGGCACCGGTGTCGGTGCCGACGGTCAGGGCGAGGTGCCCGGCGGCGACGGCCGCGGCGGACCCCGACGACGAGCCGCCGGTGATCCGGTCCGGGTCGTGCGGGTTGCGGGCGGGACCGGTGGCCGAGACGTCGCCGGTGGGGCCGTAGGCGAACTCGTGGGTGTGCAGCTTCGCGACGACCACGGCGCCGGCCGCCCGCAGCATCGTCACGACCGGGGCGTCGCCGGTCGCGGGCGGCGCGTCGGCCAGCAGCCGCGACCCGCACCGGGTCGGGAGACCGGCGACGTCCACGAGGTCCTTCACCCCCACGGCGACGCCGTGCAGCGGGCCCAGCCGCCGCCCCGCCGCGGACATCGCCGTCAGCTCCGCGGCACGCTCGCGGGCCCGCTCGGCGTCCAGCGCCACGACGCAGCGGGTGGTGTCGGCCGACAGCCGGGCGAGGACGTCGTCGACGTGCTCGGACGGCGAGAGCTCACCGGAGTCGAGGGCCCGCAGAAGATCGGGGAGCGGCAGCACGCGCTCAGCGTGCCGTCGCTCCCCGATCGGGACAAGCGCTGCTCAGCGCGCGGCCCGGGCCAGCTCCCGCGCCTCCTCCGGCGACGACGCCGACGGCTGCGAGTCGCGCAGCGGCCGGCGCGCGGTCTCGGGCAGGAACAGCAGTGTCACGACGCCGACGACACCCGCCGCCATCAGGTAGTAGCCCGGCCACAGCAGGTCCCCGGTGGCGAGCACGACCGCGGACATCACCAGCGACACGGTGCCGGCGAACGCCGACACGAAGATGTTGAACGCGATGGACAGGCCGCCGTAGCGGATCTCGGTCGGGAACACCGCGGGCAGCGTCGACGGGCCGGTCGAGGAGAAGCAGATCAGCAGCGCACCCATGATCAGCAGGCCCAGGAACACCGTCGGCACCGAGCCGTCCTGCATCAGCAGGATCATCGGGATGCCGAGGACGATGAGCCCGACCGCGCCGGTCCACATGATCGGCTTGCGGCCGACCCGGTCGGACAGCCGCCCCAGCAGCGGGATCACGAACACCGCCGCCCAGAGCACGATGATCTGCAGCCAGGACGAGGTGGTGGAGTCGATCGCGGTGCCGCCGTGCTGGTCGACCGTGGTCTCCAGGTAGGTCGGCATGTAGCTGGTCAGCATGTAGTTGGTGACGTTCCAGGCGACGACGACGCCACCGACCATCACGAACGTCGGCAGGTACTTGGTGAAGATCAGCCGCAGTCCGTCCCGGACCTCGGTGCCCTCCCGGGTCTCCGAGGCCGACAGCATCGTCTGGAACGCCGGGGTCTCCTCCAGGCGCGTCCGCAGGTACACCCCGACGATGCCCAGGGGCAGCGCGACGAAGAACGGGATCCGCCAGCCCCACGACGACATCGCGTCCTCGCTCAGGACCAGCGGCAGCACCGACGCGATGGTCGCGCCCAGCGCGTAGCCGACGAAGGTGCCCAGCTCCAGGAAGCTGCCGAAGTAGCCGCGACGGCGGTCGGGGGCGTACTCGGCGATGAAGGTCATCGCGCCCGCGTACTCGCCGCCGGTCGAGAAGCCCTGCAGGACACGGGCGGCCACGAGCAGGATCGGCGCGGCCAGCCCGATCGAGGCGTAGGACGGGATGAGCCCGATCAGGAACGTGCCCAGCGCCATCAGGATGACGGTGATCGACAGGACCTTCGTCCGGCCGATCCGGTCACCCAGCGGGCCGAAGAACAGCCCGCCCAGCGGGCGGAAGAAGAAGGCGATCGCGAACGTCGCGAAGACGGCCACCTGGGACAGCGGCCCGGGCGGGAAGAATTCCGCCTCGATGGTCGTCGCGAGATAGCCGTACACCCCGAAGTCGAACCATTCGGTGATGTTGCCGACCGCGGCCGCCGCGACGGCGCGCCGCATGGTGGCGGGATCGGTCACGGTGACCCCGTCGACCGTCCCATCTGCTGTGTCGTCCACGAGTATCCCCCTGACGACACCCCGCGCAGTACGACACTTTCGTCTGCTAACTGTCGTTCCGTGGCGAGGTGTCCGATTTCGTCCCAGCTACTCCGGGAACGTTATCCAGTGCGTGCCGGAACCGCCGGGCGAGGACCTCGTGGATCTGTGAGTGGAAGCATCCTCAATGCTTTTCCCGCAGGCAGGACAGCGCTTTTCCGGCGTGGCACCGTGGAGGGCGGACGCACCGAAGCGTCCGGACGTTCGCAAGCGCCGCCGTCCGGCCCGGGTCACCCGGACCCGGTCGCCGGACCCGGCGCGTGCCCGTGTGAGGAGGAGCCGTCATGGCAGCGTCGACAGCCGTGTTCATGTCGATCATCGCGAGTACGGGGGTGGGCCTGACGGTCACCTCCGCGCTGGCCGCGTACGCCCAGCGCACCTGGAAGGGCCACGGCCGCCCGGCCGTCGCGCAGGAGAACGCCTGACCGCACGCCCGGCCCGCGTCGCCGGCGCCGTGCCCCGCGGGGTGCGGCGCCGACGTGCGCGCGGGGAACGCTCAGCCGAGCGCGGCCAGCGCCAGCCCGGCGTGGAGCGCGACGCCGGCGGGGAACGCCGCCTCGTCGAACACCACCCGGTTCGAGTGGTTGGGCGGCGCCGTCGCCGGGTCCACCGACGGCGGCCGGGCGCCCAGGAACGCCAGCGCGCCCGGCACCCGCTCCAGGACGTAGGAGAAGTCCTCCGACCCGAGCATCGGGTGCGCCATCGGCACGCACGCGGCGCGCCCCAGCACCCGTTCCGCGACCCGGACGAGCGCGGCGCTCGCGCGGTCGTCGTTGCGGGTGACGGGGTAGCCCGGCTCCACGGTCACCTCCGCGGTGCAGCCGTGGGCCGCCGCGACGTGCCGGCAGTGCTCGGTGACCGCGGTGCCCAGCAGGGCCCGGACCTCGGGGGACAGGGTGCGCAGGGTCCCGGTCAGCTCCGCGGTCTCGGGGATGACGTTGTCGGTGGTGCCCGCCTCGATCCGGGTCACGGTGAGGACGGCCTGCTCGTGCGGGGCGACGCGGCGGGTGAGGACGGTCTGCAGCCCGCCGACCATCGCCGCGGCCGCCGGGACCGGGTCGCAGGCGTCCTGCGGGGCCGAGGCGTGCCCGCCGCGTCCGGTGACCCGGACCCGCAGCACGTCCGCCGCCGCCATGATCGGGCCCGGCCGGTGGTGGATCCGCCCGGTCGCCACGGTGGAGGAGACGTGCAGGGCCCACGCGGACTCCGGCTCCTCGTCCAGCACGCCCTCGTCGATCATGTGGCGGGCGCCGTGGAAGCCCTCCTCGCCCGGCTGGAACATGAACACCACGCGCCCGGCGAGCCGCTCGCGCCGCCCGGCGAGCAGCCGGGCGGCGGAGACGAGCATCGCGGTGTGGGCGTCGTGCCCGCAGGCGTGCATCGCGCCGTCGACGGCCGAGGCGAACGCCAGCCCGGTGTCCTCCCGCAGCGGCAGCGCGTCCATGTCGCCGCGCAGCAGCACGGCAGGGCCGGGCCGGCCGCCGTCCAGGACGGCGGTGACCGAGCTGCAGGAGCGGCCGGTCCGGATGCGCAGCCCCAGCCCGTCCAGGGCGCGCAGCACGGCGTCGCGGGTGGCCGGCAGGTGCAGCCCGAGCTCCGGCGCCCGGTGCAGCTCACGGCGCAGCGCGACGGTCCGCGGCTGCAGCGAGCGGGCGGCCTCCAGCAGGCCGCCGGGCAGGCCGGCGACCGACGCGGGGGTGACGGGCATGGACCGATCGTCGCTGACGGGGGCCCGCCCGGCGCGGCCCGGCCGGGTGTGACCACGCATACCTGGTCGTGGCGTGGCTCACAAGCCCGAGCCGACGTACCGTTGACGACGTGCCCACACAGAGCGTCGAGGCGGCCCCGGACACCCGGGGCTCCGCCCTGCCCGGATTCGCGGTCGCCGCGATCCGGGAGGAGGGCCGCTGGCGCTGCGTCCGGCTCGGCTCGGAGTCCCTCGTCGACCTCGACGCCGCGATCACCGCACTGCGGGCGCAGCGGTCGACCGGCGCCGTGCTGGGCCTGCTCGACGTGGACGACGAGTTCTTCGTCCTGCTCCGCCCGTCCGCAGGCGGGGTGCGCCTGCTGATCTCCGACGCCGTCGCCGCGCTGGACTACGACGTGGCGGCCGACGTGCTCGACCTGCTGCGCGTGGAGCTCCCGCCGGACGACGACGCGCTCGACGACGCCTGGCCCGAGGGCGACATGGGCATCCTCGCCGACCTCGGCCTGCCCGCCGACGAGCTGGAGATCCTCGTCTCCGACCTGGAGCTGTACCCCGACGAGCAGCTCGACACGATCGCGCGCCGCTGCGGCTTCGCCGCCCAGCTGGACGAGCTCGTCGGCTCCTGAGGTGCACCGCCCGTCCGACGGGCTCGCGCTCGGGCGCGCCCTGGACGTCGCCCGCGGCGCGGCGGCCACCGGCGACATCCCGATCGGCGCGGTCGTCTGGGCCGCCGACGGCACCGAGCTCGCCGCCGCCTGCAACGCCCGCGAGGCCACCGGGGACCCGACGGCGCACGCCGAGGTCCTCGCGCTGCGCGCGGCCGCCCGCGTCGTGGGGGAGTGGCGGCTGACCGGGACGACGCTCGCCGTCACCGTCGAGCCCTGCACGATGTGCGCCGGCGCGATCGCCCTCGCCCGCGTCGAGCGGGTCGTGTTCGGGGCCTGGGAGCCCAAGACCGGGGCGGCCGGGTCGCTGTGGGACGTGCTGCGCGACCGTCGTCTCGCCCACCGCCCGGAGGTCGTCGGCGGGGTCCGCGCAGGTGAGGCGGCCGCGCTCCTGCGGGAGTTCTTCGGGCGGACCCCGTCCGCGGACGGCGACTGACCCTTCTGTAACCTTGTCGGCGGTAGCGTGTCCGAGCGGCCGAAGGAGCGCGCCTCGAAAGCGCGTGAGGTTCACGCCTCCGTGGGTTCAAATCCCACCGCTACCGCTGGTCGAAGGGCCGGATCCCGATGGGGTCCGGCCCTTCGTCGTCTCCGGGACCACCGATGACATCGGTCTGGCTCGGGTAGGGCCCTCCGACCGTGGTCCGACGACGGGGATCCGCCCCCGCTCCGATGTGGCCGGCCCTCGCTCCCGGCGAGAGTGGGGACACCTCACCGACGAAGGAGCTGGAGATGACCACCATGACCACCCCGCACCACGACGCCGCCCGGCCGAGCCGGCCCGGTGACCCGGACGCCTACCCCGTGCTCACCGTCCTCATGCTGATGCTCGGCGGCTTCGTGCTGCCCGTCGTCGGCTGGCTGGCCGGGGTCGTGATGCTCTGGACCGGGCGCGCGTGGACGGTCGGGGAGAAGTGGCTGGGCACGCTGGTCTGGCCGGCGGTCGTCGCCGTGCCGGGCGCGATCCTGTTCGCCGGACTCCTCGTGGGCGACGGGCAGCCGGGTGTCGCGCACTGGGCGGTGCTCGCCGCGGCCGTGTCCGGGCTGGTCCTGGCGCTGGTCGCGCTGCCGTGGACCTTCGTGCGACTGCTGCGCGCCGGTCGCACCTCCCGGGGAACCGACTGACGGGGTTGCCCGACCACATCGGATGACACCCTCTCATCGGTTCGGTGCTCACTGCCGCCGATCACCCGGACGGGTGGTCTGCGGCGGCACGAGGCAACGTCGCCCTGCGGAGACCGCGGCGGCGAGTCGTCCGCATGTGCGGATTAGGTGTCCGGGGCGGCAGGTCGTTGACCTGCCAAGAATCCGATCTCCGATCATCGTGCAGCGGTTTTCCGTCGACACGATCCGCACGTACCGACGCGTAACCGTCGAATCAGATCGGTCGTTCACAGCCAGAACGCCCAACGGCCGTCCCCCGCTCCCCGCATCGGACGTCGCATCGGGTCGTGCACCGCAGCACATTCGGAGAGGACAACGATGCCCGCTCACAGCGCACCCGCCCCCGAGCGCCCGGCGCCGGAAGAGGGCCGGAAGAACGTCAGCCGGCGCCGCTTCCTCGGCTACCTCGTCGCCGCACCGACGCTCGTCGTCGCGGCCGAGATGGGCCGCCAGACCTTCTTCAACGGCGTCCCGCAGGCCAACGCGGCCGCGATCCCGTCGCCGCCCCTGCCTGCCGAGCTCTACGACCTGCTCGACGTCATCCGCGACTCCGCGCGCCCGACGGCGAACCTCATCCGCATCGAGGTCAACCGCGACGGCACCGTGTCCTTCGCGCTCCCGCGCTCGGACAACGGCCAGGGCATCATCACCTCGACGCAGATGATCATCGCCGAGGAGATGAACCTCGACCCGGACCAGGTGATCGTGACGCTGGCCGACGCGCGTCCGGAGCTGGTGTTCAACCAGCTGACCGGCGGCTCGACGACCACGTTCTCCACCTACACCCCGATCCGCGTGGCGGCGGCGCTGGCGCAGAAGCGGCTGCTCGCCGCGGCCGCGAACGAGCTCCGCCAGGACGTCAACGTCCTGCGCAGCCGCCAGGGCCTCATCACCGGCAACAACGGCGAGTCGCTGCCGTTCGGCGAGCTGACCGAGCTGGCGTCCAGCTCGGTGGACGAGGCCGTCGACGTCGTGCTGAAGGACCGCGAGCAGTTCACCGTCATCGGGACGCCGCGGACCAAGTCCGACGCGCTCGCGATGGTCACCGGCAAGAAGAAGTTCCTGGCCGACCTGCGGATCCCCGACGCGCTGCCCACCGTCATCTGCCGCGGCCCGAACCTGAACTCGGCGCCGCAGGGCGTGAACAACATCGACGAGGTCCGGAACATGCCCGGCGTCACCGACGTCGAGCAGGTCCCGACCGGCGTCGCCGTGCGGGCGAAGACCTTCGGCCAGGCCGTCGACGCCGTCAACGCGCTCGACGTGGACTGGGACGGCGGCACCGCCGAGGGCGAGAACGACGAGTCGGTGCTCGCGGCCCTGCGCCGCGGCGAGCTGCCGCTGGCCGTGCCCCAGGTGCCCGGTGAGACGGTCGAGGGCGACTTCACCTTCTACTTCCGCAGCAACTCCGCGCTCGAGACCAACTGCGCGATCGCGGACGTCCGCGACGGGTCGGCCGAGATCTGGGGGCCGTCGAAGTCCCCGATCGCCGCGCAGGCCGAGATCGCGAAGAAGCTCGGCATCCCGCAGAACGCGGTGACCGTGCACGTCACCGAGGGTGGCGGGTCGTTCGGCCGCCGGCTGTTCTTCGACGGCCTCGAGGAGGCCGCGGAGTGCTCGAAGGCGTTCGGCAAGCCCGTCAAGCTGATCTGGACCCGTGCCGACGACTCCCGCCAGGGCCGCACGCACCCGATGGCCACCACCCGGGTCCGCGCGCAGGTCTCCGGCGACGCGGTGTCCAGCTTCGAGATCCGCCACACCAGCGTCGCCACCGAGATCAACCCCGGCCTGTCCGAGGCGATCACCGCCGCGGCGACCAAGGCGCCGGGCGGCAACTACACCGTCTCGCAGAGCATCTACGTCACGACGCAGGTCAACCCGTACAACGTCGGCGCCGCCACCTCGCTGCTCAACGAGGTCGACATGCGCTTCAACACCTGCTCGATGCGCAACATCTACTCGCCCGACACGGCCACGGCGCGCGAGCTGATGATCGACCAGGTCGCGGCGAAGATGGGCAAGGACCCGTACGAGTTCCGCTCGGAGTTCACCAAGCTCAACCGCTGGAAGAACGTCGTCGACCGGGCCGCCGAGGAGGCGGACTGGGGCAAGTCGATGCCGGAGGGCACCGCCCAGGGCATCGCGATGCACGTCGAGTACAAGGGCGTCGCCTGCGCGGTCGTCGAGCTCGACTGCCGCCCGGAGACCGTCAACCGCAAGATCCGCTCGGCCCGCACCGGGCCGCGCGTCACCAAGGTGACCTACGTCGTCGACGGCGGCCTGATCATCAACCCGCGCGGGTTCGAGGCCCAGATGATGGGCGGGATCAACGACGGCATCGCGATGACGCTGACCGCCGGTCTGCACCTGGTCGACGGCCATTTCCTCGAGGCCAGCTGGGACAACTACTTCTACACCCGGCAGTGGAACACCCCGCCGGAGATGAACATCGTCCTCATCGAGGACTCCGAGGCCCCCGAGCCCGGCGGCGCCGGCGAGTTCGGCGTGGCGGCCACCTGTGGCGCGATCGCCTGCGCCTACGCCCGCGCGACCGGGAAGGTGCCGACCTCGTTCCCGATCCTGCACAACGAGCCGCTGCCGTTCGAGCCGTACCCGACCGTCCCGCCCGTCCCGCCGTCGCCGACCAACGGCCTCGACTTCGTCCGCTGAGGAGACTGACATGCCTTCCCACACCTTCACGGTCAACGGCGAGAAGGTCACCGTCGACGTCGAGGACGACGTCCGGGTCCTGTGGGTCCTGCGCGACCTGCTCGGGGTGACCGGCCCGAAGTACGGCTGCGGGATCAACGTCTGCAAGGCGTGCACGAGCCACATCAACGGCAAGGCGTTCAACCCGTGCTCGGTCCCCGTCGGGGCGATCTCGGAGTCCGACGAGATCACCACGATCGAGGGGATCTCCGACGGCGAGAAGCTGCACCCGATGCAGCAGGCCTGGATCGACAACGACGTCGCGCAGTGCGGCTACTGCCAGCCCGGCCAGATCATGGCGGCGATCGACCTGGTCAAGCGCTGCTCGGCCGAGGGCCGCTCGATCGACGACGACGCCCTGGACGAGATCCGCAACATCTGCCGGTGCGGCACCTACAACCGCATCCGGAAGGCCATCAAGGCCGGCGCCGACAACATGTGACGCCGGTGCGGCGTGCTCCGTACGCCGTACCGAACTGGGCCGTTAGTGTGAACGGCCTGCTCCCCAACCGAAGGACGGATTCGATGAAGAACCGGATGCGCCGCTCGCTGATCGCCGTCGGCGCCCTCGGCGCCGTGGCGTTCCCGCTGGCCGGCATGGCCGCGGCCGACGAGGACCGCGACCACGGCTACCCGAGCACCCAGAGCCCGACGCAGGGCCTCGACGCCGTGCTCGAGACCTCCGACACGTTCGGCTACAGCTTCCTCGACGCGGCCGACACCTTCTCGCCGAGCAACCGGCCGGACGGCGTCAACGGCACCGACACCGAGTTCCCGCAGGCGGACCCCCGCTTCGTCGAGGGCCCGGTCGGTGGGCTGCTGGTGAACGGCCCGTTCGAGTAGGGGACCGACCACGACGACGGCGGGGCCGGCATCCTCCAGGGGTGCCGGCCCCGCCGTCGTGTGTACGGGGTCAGCCGTGCAGGACCTTGAGGCCGGCGACCCCGCCGACGATCGCGAGCAGGCACAGCAGCCGCGCGGTCGTCGCCGGTTCGCCGAGCACGGCCATGCCGTAGAGCGCCGTGCCGACCGCGCCGATGCCGACCCACACCGCGTACGCGGTCCCGACGGGCAGCTCGCGCAGGGCCAGCGCCAGGCCGCCCATGCTCAGCGCGAGCGCACCGACGAACAGGAGCGACGGTCCGAGCCGGGAGAAGCCGCGGCTCTGCGACAGCGCCGCGGCCCAGACGGTCTCCAGGACACCGGACACCACGAGGTAGATCCACGCCATGACGGAGCTCCCTTCCGAGGGCTGCGTCGTCTTGGCGTTCCGGGTACGGCGCGTCTCGTCCGGGGAGCCGCCGGGGGGCGGTCCGCACCCAGGATGCCCGCTCCGGCCGCACCGGGCGAGCGATGGTGACCGGCCTGACCGCCACCGGTCCACACGGGATCCACAGGTCCTCCGGAGCCCCCGCACAGTCCGCCTCGGCAATGTCGGCGTCCGCACCGCTCCGGTGCGCTCCCCCGAGAGAGGACACAGAGATGCGCATGCTCCAGAAGGCGGCCGTGGTCGGCGCGACGGCGATCGGCCTGGTCGGCGCGGGTGTGGGCTCGGCCTGGGCCGGGACCCCGGCGCCGCAGCCGGCCCCGGTGGCCGCGGCCCCGGCGGCGGCGCAGCCCGCCGCGGCCCGCCAGGCCGCGCCGGTCACGGTGGCCGGCACCGTCGTGCGCAACGACGGGCGCACGCTGCAGGTCCGCGACCGGACCGGGAGGGTCACCACGGTGCAGGCCGGGCCGCGCACCGCCGTCACGAAGAACGGGCGGCAGGCCCGGTTCGCCGACGTCACCGCCCGCGACCGCGTGACCGTCACCGCCCAGCGGCAGGGCACCGCGCTCGTCGCGACGCGGGTCGTCGACACCGGGCGCTGAGCGGCCGGGCGCCCCGGCGCGGGGCCGCGGAACGACGGACGCCGGGCCACCCCGTGGGGTGTGCCCGGCGTCCGGCTGGCGGAGGATACGGGATTTGAACCCGTGAGGGATTGCTCCCAACACGCTTTCCAAGCGTGCGCCCTAGGCCACTAGGCGAATCCTCCGCGGAGAAGGCTACGCGACGCCCGGCGTGATCCGTCACCGCCCCCTCGGCGTCGGACGGCGCCGTCCGTGGCACACTGTCCGTGGACCCCGTGCGGCGTCCATCCTGTGAACTCCCCCAGGGCCGGAAGGCAGCAAGGGTCAACAGGCTCTGGCGGGTGCGCGGGGTCCCCTTCTGTCTCCAGCGGGTCCCGAGGGTGTCGGACCCCCTGGGTAGCCTCCTCCCCGTGGCTCTGGCTCTGTACCGCAAGTACCGCCCGGCCAAGCTGGCCGACGTCGTGGGGCAGGAGCACGTCACCGAGCCCCTGGCCACCGCCCTGACCGCGGGGCGGATCAACCACGCGTACCTGTTCTCGGGTCCGCGCGGCTGCGGGAAGACGTCCTCGGCGCGCATCCTCGCGCGGTCGCTGAACTGCGTGGAGGGACCGACGCCGGACCCGTGCGGGGTCTGCCACTCCTGCGTCGCGCTGGCGCCGGAGGGGCCGGGCAACATCGACGTCGTCGAGCTCGACGCGGCGTCGCACGGCGGCGTCGAGGACGCGCGCGAGCTGCGCGACCGGGCGTTCTACGCGCCGGCCGAGTCGCGCTACCGCGTGTTCGTCGTCGACGAGGCGCACATGGTCACCACCCAGGGCTTCAACGCGCTGCTCAAGATCGTGGAGGAGCCGCCGGAGCACCTGGTCTTCGTCTTCGCGACGACCGAGCCGGAGAAGGTCCTGCCGACGATCCGGTCGCGGACCCACCACTACCCGTTCCGCCTGATCCCGCCGGGCACCATGCGCGCGCTGCTGGAGAAGATCTGCGGCGAGGAGCAGGTCACGGTCGCGCCGCCGGTGTTCCCGCTGGTCATCCGCGCGGGCGGCGGCTCGGCCCGGGACACGCTGTCGGTGCTGGACCAGCTGCTGGCCGGGGCGGGACCGCAGGGCGTCACCTACGAGCGGGCGGTCGCGCTGCTCGGGGTGACCGACTCGGCGCTGATCGACGACACCGTCGACGCGCTCGCCGCGGCCGACGGCGCCGCCGTCTACGGGGCGGTGGACCGGCTGGTCGAGGCCGGGCACGACCCGCGGCGCTTCGCCTCGGACCTGCTGCAGCGCTTCCGTGACGTGATGCTCCTGCAGGCGGTGCCCGACGCCGCCGAGCAGGGCCTCGTCGACGGCGCCGACGACGAGCTGTCCCGGATGGCCGACCAGGCCGCCCGGCTGGGCCCGGCGACCCTGACCCGCTACGGCGAGATCCTGCACCAGGGCCTCGTCGAGATGCGCGGCGCGACGGCGCCGCGGCTGCTGCTGGAGCTGCTCGTCGCGCGGATGCTGCTGCCCGCGGCCACCACCTCCGACGGCGGGCTGCTGGAGCGGCTGGAGCGCATCGAGCGGCGCAACGCGATCGCGGCCGACCCCGCCGACGGCGACGGCGCCCCCGCCAAGCGCTTCGTGCGGCCCAGCGAGCGCACGGGTGCGGAACCGGGCGACGGCGCCGCCGCGCCGACGCCCGACCGCGCCCCTGCGGCGCCGGCCGAGCCCGCCGACCGCGCCCCCGCGGCGCCGGCCGAGCCCGCCGACCGCGCCCCCGCGGCGCCGGCCGAGCCCGCCGACCGCGCCCCCGCGGCGCCGGCCGAGCCCGCCGACCCCGCCCCCACGGCGCCGCGGGCCGAGCCCGCGCGGGCGTCCGCCCCGGAGCCGGCGCAGGCCCCGGTCCGGCCGGTGCACCCCACCGACGAGCCCGCGCCGGACCGGGGAGCGCCGTCGGACGGGGACACCCCGGCCCGCGGCGAGGGGCAGCCGCGTCCCGCGGAACGCGCTCCCGCGGCGGACACCTCCGCCGACCGTCCCCACCAGCCGGCCCCGCCACGCGACGGCGCCCCGCCCGACGCGGCACCCCCGGAGTCGGCCCGACCTGCCCCGGCCGCGGCCTCGCTGGACGCCACCGCGGTCCGGCGGGTCTGGCCGGAGATCCTCGCCGCCGTCCGGCAGCGGAGCCGCAGCACCGAGGCGCTGCTGGTCAACGCCACCGTCCGGGCCGTCGACGGCGACACCCTCGTCCTCGCGATCGGCGCACCCCCGCTGGCCCGGCGGCTGTCCGAGCAGCGCAACACCGACGTCATCAGCGAGGCCCTGCGCGCGGTGCTCGGCGTCCAGTGGCGCGTCACCTGCGACACCGGCGAGGCGGGGGGAGCCCGCCGGGCGGCCCCGGAGAAGCCGCAGCGCACGGTGCCGCAGCGGCCCTCGCAGCGCGACGCCCCGCAGCGCGAGCAGGCCGGGCGGCCGCAGCGCCGTCCCGCGGGCCCCGACTCCGACGTCCCGCTGCCGCCCGAGCCGCCGCCGGACGACGCGCCGCCGGACCCTCGTGACGCCGGACCGCACGGGGGCGACGGTCACGGCGCACGACCCGCCCCGCGCAACGAGGCCGACGAGGAGGAGGCGATGCTCGCCGAGGCCGCCGCCGAGTCGGCGTCGCCCGGCGCGCGCCGCGACCCCGAGGCCGCCGCGCTGGAGATCCTCACGACCCATCTCGGGGCCCGCACGATCGACCCGCGCTGAGCCCGGGTGGCGCCGACCGGGCCCGGTCAGCGCCCCAGCCGGGCCAGGACCGCGGCCGCGACCGCCGCCGCGATCCGGTCCCGCCCGGCCGCGTCGCGCAGGACGGCGGCGTCACCGGCGTTGCGCATGTTCCCGGCCTCCACCAGCGCCGTCGGGACGGTCGAGGAGTTCAGGCCGGCGAGGTCGTCGCGGCCGTCCAGCCCGTCGCGGCCGATGTAGCCGGCCGTGGCGAACCCGGCGGCCCGCAGCGCGTCGCGCAGCCCGGTGGCCAGCCGCAGCGACTCCGGCCCGGTCCCGTGCACGGCCGGCTCGGCGTAGGCGACGTGGAACCCGTGGGCCGCGGCGGCCGCGCCGTCGGCGTGCAGCGACACGGCCAGCGCGGCGCCGGCCCGGCCGCCCGCCGCCCCGCGCACGTCGACGCAGGGGCCGACGCCGTCGTCGTCGGGGCGGGTGAGCACCACCCGCACACCGGCGGCCTCCAGCCGGGCCCGGACGCGCCCGGCCAGGTCCCAGGTGAACGCGTGCTCGGCGTAGCCGTCGTCGGTGGAGGTGCCGGTGGTGTTGCACGGTTTGGTGCCGCCGCGGCCGTCGGGGACCTGCCGGTTCACCGCGGCCGGGTGGGTCGCGTTCCCGCCGTTGTGGCCCGGGTCGAGCAGCACGACGGGCGCCGGTCCCGCGGCCACCGGGCGGGTCGTCGCGGCCGGCTCCGGCGTCGCCGCGACGGCGGAGCGCGCCGTCGCCGGCGGCGCGGCGCAGCCCGCGCAGAGCAGCGCCGCGACCACCAGGACGGGCACGACGGGCGGCGCGGCGAGGGCAGCGGAACGGATCAGGGCGCGCACGGTCGGTCAGCCTGACACGTCTACGCTGAGGACGGACACGTCCGCGCCGGCCGCGCCGGGGAAGCCCCCCGATCGCGCGAGCCGGACCCGACAGCGAGGGGTACGCGTGCAACCCGGTCAGCCCGACATGCAGATGATCCTGCAGCAGGCCCAGAAGATGCAGCAGCAGCTCCAGCAGGCGCAGGCCGAGCTCGCGACGGCCGAGGTCACCGGCCAGGCCGGGAACGGGCTGGTCGAGGTCACGGTGACCGCGGGCCTGGAGCCGCGCTCGGTGCGGATCGACCCGAAGGTCGTCGACCCGGACGACGTCGAGACCCTGCAGGACCTCGTCGCGGGCGCGCTCGCCGACGCCGTCCGGCGCGCGCAGCAGCTGCAGCAGGAGAAGATGGGCCCGCTCGCGGGCGGTCTCGACATGGGCGGCCTGGGCCTCCCGGGCGCCTGAGGTGTTCGAGGGACCGGTCCAGGACCTGATCGACGAGCTGGGGCGGCTGCCCGGGGTCGGTCCGAAGAGCGCCCAGCGCATCGCGTTCCACCTGCTCGCCGCGGACCCGGCCGACATCAACCGGCTCCAGGAGGTCCTGCAGACGGTCAAACAGGGCGTCGCGTTCTGCGAGGTGTGCGGCAACGTCTCGGCCGAGACGCGGTGCCGCTACTGCTCCGACGCCCGCCGCGACCCCACGGTGGTCTGCGTCGTCGAGGAGCCGAAGGACGTCCTGGCCGTCGAGCGGACCCGCGAGTTCAAGGGTCGCTACCACGTGCTCGGCGGCGCGCTGGACCCGCTGGCCGGGATCGGCCCGGACGGGCTGCGGATCCGCGAGCTGCTCGCCCGGCTCGGTGGCACCGGGCCGGCGTCGGACGAGACCGCGATCGCCGAGGTCATCATCGCGACCGACCCGAACACCGAGGGCGAGGCGACCGCGACCTACCTGGTCCGGCTGCTGCGCGACTTCCCGGGGCTGACGGTCACCCGGCTCGCGTCGGGTCTGCCGATGGGCGGCGACCTCGAGTTCGCCGACGAGATGACCCTCGGCCGCGCGCTCGCCGGCCGCCGGGCCCTCTGACCGGCCCCGCGACGACGAACGGCCGGCCCGCCGGGCGGTGACGCCCCGGTCGTGGCCGGCCTGCGGCGCAGCAACCCCCCGCCGCTGCGCCGTGCTTCCTCCCCGGTGGACCGGGGTCGTGCCGGACCCGGACCTAGTCCGAGTCCTCGTCGCCCCATGCGTCCACGCGGTGCGACCTGCCGTGGAGCTGTCGCTGCTTGCGCTCCCACTCCCGGCGTCGGTGCTCGGCGATCCTGCGCCACGAGTCGGTGCGCCGGTGGTCGGTCACCCCGATCACGATCGCCGTCACGACGAGCACGGCCAGCCCGGCGAGCACGGTCGCCACCAGCGTGATCACGGCGACCACCGCCCGGTACGGGCGCGCTCGTACGTGCCGGAGTGCGGCACCTGCGTCCTGCGGATCATCTCGTTCTCCTCTCCGTCGTCGTCGTCGGTCACGGCACCGGACGTCCCGTTCGGGTGTGCCGTGCGTCACGTCCGGGTGAGTCCAGGATGCACCACGACGCGCCGCTGTGCAATTGCAGAAGGCGGTAATTGCACCGTCGGTAGAGTGCACGGCGGGGGAACGCGGGACGGAGGAGCGATGGAGCAGGAGCCGACCGGCGCGCGACGACGGCTGGGCGCCGAGCTGCGCCGGCTGCGCGTCAACGCCGGGCTCAAGCTGGAGGACGCCGCGCGCGGGCTGGGCTGCTCGACGTCGAAGATCAGCCGGCTGGAGAACGGCAAGGGCGTGCCGCGCCCGGCCGAGGTGACCGCGCTGGTCGCCGTCTACGGCGGTGCGTCCGGGGCCGAGGCCGAGATGCTGGACCGGCTGGTGGCCGAGAGCCGCACGCGCGGCTGGTGGGAGCCGTTCACCGAGGGGCTGCGCAGCGACCCGCACTTCCTGCCCGCGCCCGGTCGCTACGCCGCCGTCGAGACCGACGCGACGGCCGTCGCCGCGTTCGACCTGACCGTGCTGCACGGCCTGCTCCAGACCGCCGACTACGCCCGCGCCGCGCTGCGCGCCCGGCTGCCCGACCGGCCCGACCGTGAGATCGACCAGCTCGTCGACCTGCGGCGACGCCGTCGCGAAGCACTCACCGCGACCCCGCCGCTCGCCCTGGACGCGGTCGTCGACGAGTCGGTACTCGCCCGCGCCACCGGTGGGGCGGGCGTGATGGCCGCGCAGCTGGACCGGCTCCTGGACCTCGCCGGGTCGCCGGGGGTGACCCTGCGGGTGCTGTCGTTCGCGGCCGGGCCGCTGCGGGCGCACGCCGGCCGGTTCGCGATCCTGACGGTGCCGCCCGAGCTGGGGCCCGACGTCGTGCACACCGAGGGGCACGCGGGCGAGACGTTCCTGGAGTCCGGGCCGGACGTCGCCACCTACCGCGCGGTGTTCGACGAGGTCCGGGCCGCGGCGCTGGACCGGGACGGCTCGCTCGACGCCGTCGTCCGGTACCGGGACGCGCACCGCGCCGCCGTCACCGGCGGTTCACATGAACGGCACGCGCGTACCACTTCGTAGCCCGATCGTGACGCAAGGGTCTACCGGTAGGTAACAGGTCGCTATAGGTTTCCCCCTCACCGGGTGCCGCCGCGCAAACATCGCGGCGGCGCCGTTCTGCGACGAGGGAGAACGGATGCGTGCCAGACGGTGGATCACGGCGGTGACGGCGGGGCTGCTCGCCGTGACCATGACGGCCTGCGCGACCTCGGAACGAGGTGGTTCCGGCAACGGTGAGGCGGGCGGGACGTTCGTCTTCGGTGCGGCCGGTGCCCCGAAGAACTTCGACCCGATCTTCAACGACGACGGCGAGAGCTTCCGCCCCGCCCGGCAGATGTTCGACACGCTGATCACCTACAAGCCGGGCACCACCGAGCTCGAGCCGGGCCTGGCCACCAAGTGGGAGTCCAGCCCGGACGGCAAGACCTGGACGTTCACCCTCCGCGAGGGCGTCACCTTCCACGACGGCACGCCGTTCGACGCCTCCGCCGTCTGCGCGAACTTCGACCGCTGGTTCGCCATGAAGGGCGCCGCCGCCCAGAGCCAGATGATCTACTACGGCGACGTCTTCGGCGGCTTCGCGAAGAACGAGGGCGACGCGTCGGGCTCCCCGATCTACAAGTCCTGCACGGCGCAGAACCCGACCACCGCGGTCCTGTCGCTCAACCAGTTCAAGGGCGCGTTCCCGGCCGCGTTCGGCCTGACCTCGTTCTCGATCTCCAGCCCGGCCGCGCTGAAGCAGTACGACGCCGACGCCGTCTCCCAGAGCGGGGACTCCTTCACCTACCCCGCCTACGCCAACGAGCACCCGACCGGCACCGGGCCGTTCAAGTTCGAGAGCTTCGACAAGGCGAACAACACGATCACCCTGGTCCGCAACGACCAGTACTGGGGCGAGAAGGCCAAGCTCGACCGGCTCATCTTCAAGATCATCCCGGATGAGAACGCGCGGAAGCAGGAGCTCGCCGCCGGCACCATCGACGGCTACGACTACCCGTCCCCGGCGGACTACCAGACCCTGAAGGACCAGGGCGACCAGGTGCTGATCCGCCAGCCGTTCTCGCTGCTCTACGTCGGCTTCAACACCAAGAACAACCCGAAGCTGAAGGACCTCCGCGTCCGCCAGGCCATCGCCTACGCCATCGACCGCGAGTCGCTGGTCCGCACCAAGATGCCCGAGGGCTCCGCGGTGGCGAAGGAGTTCGTGCCGCCGACGGTCGCGGGCTACGCCGACGACGTCACCCAGTACCCGTACGACCCGGCGAAGGCCAAGCAGCTGCTCGCCGCGGCCGGGGCGACGAACCTGACGCTGAACTTCTACTACCCGACCGAGGTCACCCGGCCCTACATGCCGAACCCGGCCGACCTGTTCTCCGCGATGTCGGCGAACCTGCAGGCCGTCGGCATCACGGTCAACCCGGTCGCGCGGCCGTGGAACGGCGGCTACAAGGACGACGTCCAGAAGGCCGGCAAGCACGACATGCACATGCTCGGCTGGACCGGCGACTACAACGACGCCGGCAACTTCGTCGGCACGTTCTTCGGCCGGGAGAAGGCCGAGTTCGGCCCGCAGGACCCGGCGATGTTCGCCGAGCTCGCCAAGGCCGACGCCATCCCGGACCCGGCCGGTCACGCCGCGGCGTACCAGCAGGTGAACAAGGACATCATGGCCAAGTACCTGCCGGCCGTGCCGATCCTGACCACCGGCCCGGCGATCGTCGTCGGCCCGAACGTGCAGGGGCTGGTCCCCTCGCCGCTGACCGACGAGCGCTTCGTCACCGTCAGCAAGAACTGATCCGCACCCGGGCGCCGCGGGGACACACCCCGCGGCGCCCGCGGCGTGTGCCACTCCCACCACAGAGGACACCCACGCATGCTGCGCTTCGTCGCGCGCCGCCTGCTCCAGGTCGTTCCGACGCTGCTGATCCTGTCCGTGCTGTTGTTCGCCTGGCTGCGCTCGCTGCCCGGCGGACCGGCGGGCGCGCTGCTCGGAGACAAGGCGACCCCGGAGTCGATCGCGGCCCTCAACCGGACCCTGGGGCTCGACCAGCCCATCTGGATCCAGTACCTGCGCTATCTCGGCCGGGCCCTGACCGGGGACTTCGGCGCCTCGCTCGTCACCGGTGACCCGGTGCTCACCGAGCTCGCCCGGGCCCTGCCGGGCACCGTCGAGCTGTCGATCTCGGCCCTGGTCATCGCGGTCGCACTCGGCATCCCGCTGGGCTACCTCGCCGCCCGGCACCGCGGCGGGGTCTGGGACAACCTGACCATCGTCGGCACGCTCGTCGGGGTCGCGGTGCCGGTGTTCTTCCTCGGCTACGTGCTCAAGCAGTTCCTCGCCGTCGACCTCGGGCTGTTCCCGCCCTCGGGCCTGCAGACCACCGGTCTCGACGCCACCTCGGTCACCGGGTTCCCCACCCTCGACGGCCTGCTCACCCGCGAGTTCGACGCCAGCTGGGACTCCCTGCTGCACCTGGTGCTGCCCGCCGTCACGCTCGCGACGATCCCGCTCGCGGTGATCGTCCGGATCACCCGGGCCTCGGTGCTCGACGTGCTGGAGTCCGACTTCGTCCGCACCGCCAACGCCAAGGGCCTGGCGCCCGGCACGGTCCGCGGCCGGCACGTGCTGCGCAACGCCCTGCTCCCGGTCTCCACGACGATCGGCCTGCAGACCGGCCTGCTCCTCGCCGGGGCGGTGCTGACCGAGAAGGTGTTCAACCGGCCCGGCATCGGCACCCTGATCGCGCAGGGCATCGAGCGCCGCGACTACCCGCGGCTGCAGGCCGTCGTCCTGCTCGGCGCGCTCATCTACGTGCTGGTGAACCTGCTCGTCGACCTGTCCTACGCCGTGATCGACCCGAGGGTGAGGCTGCGATGAGCGCACCGACCACCTGGGCGCAGCGCCGCCGGGACCGCATCGACGACACCGCGGGCCGCAGCCTGACCGCCGACGCGCTGCGCCGGCTGCGCCGCAGCCCCACCGCGATCGTCGGCGCCGTGATCATCGGGATCTTCGTGCTGGTGTCGGTGTTCGCGCCGCTGCTCGCCCCGCACGACCCGGCCCAGGCCTTCCCGCAGCTGCTCGACCAGCTCCGCCCCGGGTCGATCCCGGGCCCGCAGCCCGGCTTCCCGCTCGGCAGCGACCAGAACGGGCGCGACGAGTTCTCCCGGATGATCCTCGCGTCGCGCCAGACCCTGCTGGTGGGCGTGCTCGCCACCGTGTTCGGGCTGGCCGCGGGCGTCGTCGTCGGCGTGCTGGCCGGGGCGTTCGGCGGGTGGGTCGACACCGTGCTGATGCGCGTCACCGACGTGCTGCTGTCGATCCCGTCGCTGCTGCTCGCGATCTCGGTCGCGGCGCTCGCGGCCCGGCCCAGCCAGACGACGGTCATCATCGCCGTCGCGCTGGTCAACGTGCCGATCTTCGCGCGGCTGCTGCGCGGCTCGATGCTCGCCCAGCGGGAGTCCGACCACGTACTCGCGGCCACCGCGCTCGGCGTGAAGCGACGGGCGGTCGTGCTGCGGCACATGCTCCCCAACGCGATCGGCCCGGTGATCGTGCAGGCCACGCTGACCCTCGCGACGGCGATCCTCGACGCCGCCGCCCTGTCCTTCCTCGGCCTCGGCGACGCCGACCCGGCCCGCGCGGAGTGGGGCCTCATGCTCGCCTCCGCGCAGCCCTACCTCGACGTCCGCCCCGGGCTCGCCGTCTACCCGGCGATCGCGATCATCGTCGTCGCGCTCGGGTTCACGCTGCTCGGCGAGTCGCTGCGCGAGGCCCTCGACCCGAAGGGGCGCCGATGACACCGCTGCTCTCGGTCCAGGACCTCACGGTCCGCTTCGTCCGCAAGGGCGAGGCCGACATCGTCGCCGTCGACGGAGTCTCCTTCGACGTCGGGCCGGGCGAGATCGTCGGGCTGGTCGGCGAGTCCGGCTGCGGCAAGTCCGTCACCTCGCTGGCGATCATGGGGCTGCTGCCCGGCCGCACGCCGCGCGTCGGCGGGTCGGTGCTGTTCGACGACGGCGCCGCGGCCCCGACCGACCTGCTCACTCTCTCCGACGCCGCGCTGCGCGAGCGGCGCGGTCGCGACATCGGGATGGTGTTCCAGGACCCGCTGTCCTCGCTCAACCCGGTCGTCCCGGTCGGCGTGCAGATCACCGAGGCCCTCACCCGCCACCGCGGGATGGGCAAGGACGAGGCCCGCACCGAGGCCGTCACGCTGCTGGAACGGGTCGGCATCCCCGACCCGGCCCGGCGGGTGACGGCCTACCCGCACCAGATGTCGGGCGGGATGCGCCAGCGCGCGCTCATCGCGATCGCGCTGGCCTGCCGGCCGAGGCTCCTCATCGCCGACGAGCCGACCACCGCGCTCGACGTGACGATCCAGGCCCAGATCCTGGAGCTGCTGCGCGAACTCGTCGCCGAGACGGGAACGGCCCTGATCATGATCACGCACGACCTCGGCGTCGTCGCGGGGCTGTGCGACCGGGTCAACGTGCTCTACGGCGGCCGCGTCGTGGAGCGGGCGGACCGGCACGCGCTGTTCGCGTCGCCGCGCCACCCGTACACGTCCGGGCTGATCGGGTCGATCCCGCGGCTGGACTCCGACCCCGCCGACGAGCTGCCGGCGATCACCGGGTCGGTGTCGGACAACCTGCCGTGGGACCACGCCTGCGCGTTCGCGCCGCGCTGCCCGCGCGCGATCGAGACCTGCACGACGACGACGCCGGTGGCCGAGTCCGGGGCCGACCGGCTGCTGCGCTGTCACAACCCGGTGGGGGCCGCCCGATGAGCACGCTGCTGGAGGTCACCGACCTCGAGGTCCACTTCCCGATCACCCGCGGGGTGCTGGTGCAGCGCACCGTCGGGCACGTCCGGGCCGTCGACGGCGTCTCGCTGCGGATCGAACGCGGCGAGACCTACGGCCTGGTCGGCGAGTCCGGCTGTGGCAAGTCCACGCTGGGCCGCGCGGTCCTGAAGCTCACCGAGCCGACCGGCGGCAGCGTCTCCTTCGACGGCACCGACGTCGCCGCGCTGTCCGGCGAGCCGCTGCGACGCATGCGGCGCCGCTTCCAGATGGTGTTCCAGGACCCGATGTCCAGCCTCGACCCGCGCCAGTCGGTCGGGTCGCTGCTGCGCGAGGGGCTGGCCGCGCACGGCATCGAGGCCGGTCCGGAGCGGCTCACCGAGCTGATGCGGGCGGTCGGGCTGCCGGAGTCGGCGCTGCGCCGCTACCCGCACGAGTTCTCCGGCGGCCAGCGCCAGCGCATCGGGATCGCCCGTGCGCTGTGCGTGGAGCCGGACCTCGTCGTCGCCGACGAGCCGGTCTCCGCGCTCGACGTGTCGGTGCAGGCGCAGGTGCTGAACCTGCTGCGCTCGCTGCAGCGCGAGCTCGGCCTGACCTACCTGGTCATCGCGCACGACCTGGCGGTCGTGCGGCACGTCTCGGACCGGGTCGGGGTGATGTACCTGGGGTCGATCGTGGAGGAGGCGCCGGCCCAGGCGCTCTACGACGGCCCGCTGCACCCCTACACCCGGGCGCTGCTCTCGGCGGTGCCGCAGCCGGATCCGGCCGTGGAGGACACCCGCGAGCGGATCCTGCTGACCGGCGACCTGCCGTCGCCGGCGGCGCCGCCGTCGGGGTGCCGGTTCCACACCCGCTGCCCCTGGCGGCAGGACGACCGCTGCGCCTCCGAGCGCCCGCAGCTGCGCGAGCTCGACGGCGGCACCCCCGGCCACCGCGTGGCCTGCCACCACGCCGAGGCGATCCGCGACGGCCGGATCACCCCGCACGAGGTGAGCGTCGAGGAGGCCGAGGCCGCCGTCGGACCGAGCAGCGGGCCGGACGTCCCCGGCCAGCAGATCACCCTCGGCGACGCGATCGGGCGCTGAGCCTCGCCCCCGAGCCGCCCGAGCCGCCCGAGCCGCCCCGCCGCGCCCCTCGGAGCGCCCCGCCGGGGCGCTCCGAGGGGCACCCTCGTAGCGCTCTAAGCCACGAGAGTGCCCCTGGGAGCAGGCGGCGCGGGGTGCGAGGCCTCAGCGCAGGGCGCGGTTGACGGCGCTGACGACGCCCTTGAGGCTGGCGCTGGTGATCGAGCTGTCGATCCCGACGCCCCAGAACACCTTCTCCTCGACGGCGCACTCGACGTAGGCCGCGGCGCGCGCGTCGTCCCCGCCGCCCATCGCGTGCTCGTGGTAGTCGAGCACGCGGACGTCGAACCCGATCCCGGCCAGCGCGTCGACGAACGCGGCGATCGGCCCGTTGCCCGAGCCGGAGATCTCGTGCAGGTCGGACTCCACCCGCACGGTCGCGACGATCTCGTCGCGGCCCTCGCCGTCGCTGGTCACCCGGTGGCGGACCAGCTTGAGCGGGGTCTCGCGCCCCAGGTACTCGACGTCGAAGGCGTCGCGCATGGCCTTCGGCTCGACCTCGCCGCCCTCGGTGTCGGTGAAGGCCTGGATGACGTGGCTGAACTCGATCTGCAGCCGGCGCGGCAGGTCCAGCTGGTGCTCGGTCTTCATGATGTAGGCGATGCCGCCCTTGCCGGACTGGCTGTTGACCCGGATGACGGCCTCGTAGGTGCGGCCGATGTCCTTCGGGTCGACCGGCAGGTACGGCACCTCCCACGTGTGGTCGGCGACCGGGTGCCCGGCCTCGGCGGCGTCGGCCTCCATCGCCGCGAAGCCCTTGTTGATCGCGTCCTGGTGGGAGCCGGAGAACGCGGTGTAGACCAGGTCGCCGCCCCACGGGTGGCGCTCGTGCACCGGCAGCTGGTTGCAGTACTCGACGGTGCGGCGGATCTCGTCGATGTCGGAGAAGTCGATCTGCGGGTCGACGCCCTGGGTGAACATGTTCATGCCCAGGGCGACCAGGTCGACGTTGCCGGTGCGCTCGCCGTTGCCGAACAGGCAGCCCTCGATCCGGTCCGCACCGGCCTGGTAGCCCAGCTCGGCGGCGGCGATCCCGGTGCCGCGGTCGTTGTGCGGGTGCAGCGACAGCACCAGCGCGTCGCGCCGGGCCAGGTTGCGGTGCATCCACTCGATGGAGTCGGCGTAGACGTTCGGCGTCGCCATCTCCACCGTCGCCGGCAGGTTGACGATCATCGGGTGCTCGGGCGTCGGCTGCCAGATCGCGCTCACCGCGTTGGTGATCTCGACGGCGTACTCCAGCTCGGTGCCGGTGTAGGACTCGGGGGAGTACTGGAAGGTCCAGTCGGTCGCCGGGTACTTCTCGGCGAACTTCGCGACCTCCTCCGCCCCGTCGGTGGCGATCTTGGTGATGCCGGCGCGGTCGGACCGGAACACGACCCGGCGCTGCAGGATCGAGGTCGAGTTGTAGAGGTGCACGATCGCGGAGTGCGCGCCCTCGCAGGCCTCGAACGTGCGCTGGATCAGCTCCGGGCGGGCCTGGGTCAGGACCTGGATCTGCACGTCGTCCGGGATCGCGCCCTGCTCGATGATCTCGCGGACGAAGTCGAAGTCGGTCTGGCTCGCCGCCGGGAAGCCGACCTCGATCTGCTTGTAGCCCATGCGTACCAGCAGGTCGAACATGCGCCGCTTGCGCAGCGGGCTCATCGGGTCGATCAGGGCCTGGTTGCCGTCGCGCAGGTCCACCGCGCACCACAGCGGCGCGGACGTGATGACTTTGTCCGGCCAGGTGCGGTCGGGCAGCGACACCGGCTCGACCAGCTGATGGAAGGGCTTGTAGCGGTGGACCGGCATCTGCGAGCCGCGCTGGCGGTTCCAGGCGGGCTGGCCGGCGTGCGGCGCACCGTCCGGGGTGTGGACGTTGCTGCGGGCGCGGGCCTCGTAGGCGTCGGGCGAGGTGGTCACGGGGGGTGCTCCTGGGTGTCGGGCGGTCGTATCGACCGGCGGACACGCGAAACCCCGCGACGAGGGGCCGGTCGGTTCAGACCCCGCCGCGGCGGCGAAGGAGCAGGCGCGCCATGCCCCTACCGTAGACCCGAACCCCCGTTGCACGGCAACCCGGTGTGTCCGGGTCACAACGAAGTGATCACAACCGTTGCGCTCCGCCCTCGTTGTCGAGGCAGTGGGGACTCCGTGGTGCGATCATGGCGCCGGTCCGTGACAAAGGGGTGGAACGATGGCGGCAACCGTGGGCACGACCGTGCGGCAGGGCGTGGGCATCATCGCGACGATCGTGCGGATCATCGGCCTGGTGATCGTGGCCATCCTGGTCGCGCACATCGTGCTGACCCTGCTCGACGCCAACCCGGCCAACTTCCTGACCGAGTTCGTCTCGTCCTGGGCCGCCCAGCTGAACCTCGGGCTCGGTGACCTGTTCACCCCCGCCCAGCCGAAGATGGCGGTGACGCTGAACTACGGCGTCGCCGCGATCCTCTGGCTGGTCATCACCACCGTCGTGGTCAGGCTGCTGCGCCGCGTCTGAGTACCGTCCGCTCCGCCAGCCGGGCCAGCGCCTGCGGGAAGATCCCGGCCGGCGGCGTGACGAGCCCGGCCCCGACCTGCCCGACGCCGGCGACGCGGCCCGCCATCCCCGTGTTGATCTGCGGGAGGATGCCCGTCCGGCAGACCCGCGTGACGTCGATGCCGCTCGGGACGCCGGCGAACTCGAGGACCGGCACCGTCCAGCGCCGGCTCTCCCCGAGCGTGATCTCACGCATCCGGCGGGTGGTCGCGAGCGCGTCCGGGACGGTGCCGCCGACGAACCGCACGATCGCCGGGGCGGTGGCCATCGCGAAGCCCCCGATCCCGGCCGTCTCGGTGATCGCCGAGTCGCCGATGTCGGGGTTGGCGTCGTCCGGGCCGTAGTCGCCGAGGAACAGGCCGTCGGCCAGCTGGGCCGGGCCGGTGAACCACTCGTCGCCGGTACCGGAGACCTGGATCCCGAAGTCGGTCCCGTTGCGCGCCATCGCCACGACCATCGTCGAGCCCTCGACGTCCCGTGCGGCGTCCAGGGCCAGCTTGCAGGCGGGCATGGCGAGGTTGAGGAAGAAGTGGTCGTTGCCGCCGACGAAGCGCAGCGCGGCCGCGACGTCGCTGCTCGGCACGCCCGCGGCGGCGGCCGTCGCGACGAGATCCGGGCCCAGGTCGCGCAGCAGCATGAGGGTCCCGGCCCGGTTGCGGTTGTGCGCCTCGTCGCCCATCTGCAGCATCTGGGTGAGCACCCCGGTCACGTCGACCGGCTCGCCCGCGTCCCGCCGGGCCCGGACGGCGCCGCGCAGCAGCGGGCCGAGCACGTCGCCCATCCAGCGCAGCCGCTCGATCACCTCGGGGCCGTACGCGCCGTAGCGCAGGACCTTGCCGAGCCCCTCGTTGAGCGAGCAGCACGTCCGGCGCCCGGTGGCCGCGTCCTCGATCACGAACATCCACATGCCCGGTGTGACGACACCGGCCATCGGTCCGACCGCCCCGCGGTGGTGGCACGGCTCCAGCGAGACCGCCGAGCCGGACGCGAACAGCGCCACCGCGTCCTCGGGGTCGGTGACCAGGCCCTCCAGCACCGCGCCGCCCATCAGGGCACCGCGCAGCGGTCCGGACGCGCGCTCCCAGGTGATCGGGGGTCCGGCGTGCAGGAACTCGCCGGGGGCGAGCCCGAGGACCTCCGAGGCCGGCGCCACGTCGACGAGCGTCGCGGTGACGTCGAGCATCGCGGCCAGCGCGCGCTCGTTCGCCGCCCGGCGCAGCGGGTCGGTGGCGACGGTCGCGAGGTCGGCCGCGGTGCCGTCCATCGGCGGGCGCCAGTCGACCCGCGTGACCGGGACGGCCTGGTCGGCGGCGGCGTCGGCGAGCAGGTCGGTACCGGTGCTCACCAGCGGGGGGACGGTCATCGGGCGGCTCCGATCGTCGCGTCGGCGGGGAGGAGTGCGAGTGCCCGCCGGGTGGCACGGGCGTGCGAGAGGTGGACCTCGGCGCCGGCGGCGACCAGCGCGTCGATCTGGGCGGTCAGGCCCTGCGGGTCGGCGGCGGTCCCGACGACCGAGACCACCACCGGCGTCCGGGCGCCGGTGATCGCGGGGGCCAGGACCGCGGCCGGGTCCGGCTCGGCGCCGTGGCCCAGCACCAGGTCGAGCAGGACGACGGCGGTCTCCGGGTCGGCCAGCGCCGCGGCCAGGTGCTCCAGGCGCACCGTCGGGTCGATCATCGGGTGGGCGCGGCCGCGGGTCCAGTCGTCGTCGCCGAAGTCGACGAAGGTGTGCCCGGACCCGGCCGCCTCCGCGCCCGCGACCTGCGCGGCCTCGGTCGCGAGCGTGCCGCCGACGAACAGCCCGCGCAGCCGGTGGCCCCCGGCCGCCGGACGCGCGGCGCCGTGCACCGGCCAGTCCGGGACGGGGCGGCCCAGCCGGGCCAGGACGGCCTCGGTCGCCGCGGTCAGGTCGGGCCTGCCCGGTCCCAGCAGGGCGTACTCGACCGGTGTCGCGAGCGACGCGACCACCCCGTCGATCTCCTCGGCGACCTCGGCCGCGGGCGGCTTGGACACCAGCACGATCAGCTCGACGGCCGGGTCGGCGTCGAGGCGCCGCAGGGCCTCCCGGGTGGCCAGGCCGCCGACCGGCGCGGACAGGTCCCGCCCGCCGACGCCGAGCGCCGTGTGCACGCCGACCCCGGCGTGGTCGAGCAGCGCCATCACCTGCTGGCACCCGGTCCCGGACGCGGCGACGATCCCGACGGGGCCCAGCTCGACGGTGTTCGCGAACCCCAGGCCGAGCCCGCCCAGCACGGCCGTCCCGCAGTCCGGTCCCATCACCAGCAGGGACCGCTCCGCGGCGGCCCGCTTGAGCGCCACCTCCTGCTCCACCGGCACGTTGTCGCTGAAGATCATGACGTCGCTGCCGGCGTCGAGGGCGTCCATCGCCTCGACGGTGGCGTGCGGGCCCGGCACCGAGACGAGCACGACCGAGCCCGGTGCCCGGTCCAGCGCGGTGGCGGTGGTGCGCGGCGGCGCGACCGTGCCGCCCTCCCCGCCGCCCGGCGCGGGGCGGTTCGCCTCGGCCAGCGCCCGGTCGACGCCGGCCACGGCGGCGGGCAGCGCGTCGTCCCCGGTCAGCCGCAGGGCGACGACCAGGTCGTTCGCGCCGGTGCCGGCCGGGACGGCGAACCCCATGCCGGTCAGCACGTCGACGTTGAGCGGCGTCGCCATGGCGACCTGCGCGGCGACCACCCCGTCGAGCTGCTGGGCGGTCCGGCTGACCCGGAGCAGGGTGACCGAGTCGGCGTAGGCGCCGGGCCGTACCTCGACGTGTGTCGTCGTCATGCGGCGACTCCTTCGGTGTGCAGGGCGGACAGGGCGAGCGCGGCGCCGTGCAGCATCGCGGCGCCGGAGGTGTGCCCGACGGCGGCGAGCGCGGCGGCCGCGGCCGGCTCGGCCGGCGTGCCGAGCGCGGTGACCAGCGCCGCGAACTGCGGCACCACCTCACCGCGCAGGGCGCACCGCAGGAGCTCGGCGGACAGCAGCGTGGTGCGGTGCAGGTGGGCCCGGACGGCGGCGTCGACCTCCGGGGTGGGCGCGGCGGCGGACCGGTGCAGGGCGAGCCAGCCGCAGAGGACGTCGTCGCCGAGCGGGGTCAGGCCCTCGCCGCGCCCGACGAGCCCGGCGACGGCGCCGGGGGTCACCGCGGGCGGCAGGCCGGGGGCCGGCCGGAGCCCGGAGCGGGGCAGCGGGGAGCGGGCGGGGACCCGGGTGTCGACGAGCCGCCGGACGGCGACCGGCTCGTCGTCGAGGTGCAGGGTCCCGCCGCGCACGGCGGCGGTGCCGACGTCGAGTGCCGGGATCCCCGACCGGAGGCCGCAGGGCACCGGCACCGCGTGGGCGCCGAGGACACCGACACACCCCTCGCGGCCGTCGTCGTCGCGGACGGCGAGGTAGACGGCGTCGGGCCCGCGGTGCACGACCGGGACCGGGCCGTCCGTGACCCGCCGCAGCAGGTCCCGGACCCGGACGGGTGCGCTGACTCCGATCACGGATCCGAAACTAGCCTGGGCAGCCGCGCCGACCGATGTTAACTTGTGCCACCTTCCACCCGAACGGACGGCAACAGTTGCTGACGGATGAGAGCGAGGACCCGGAGGTCCCGGCGCGCGAGGCGCTGGCCCGGCTCGACGCGCTGCACACCGGCCTCACCCGGATCGCGCTGGACGGCGGGGACCTCGCGGGGATCGCGGCCGAGGTCGGGCGGGTGCTCGACGTGGGGGTCTCCGTCACCTCCACCGACGGGCGCGAACGGGCGTCGGCGCTGTCGGAGGACCAGCTCCGGATGCTGACCGAGCACGACCTCGTCGACCCGACGGGCCGGCTGCGTGTCGAGCGGATGGGGATCGACGGTGTCCGGCTCGCGGGCGGGGAGGCCCGCACCCTGCGGGTCGCCGCCGGCGGGCAGAACCTCGCGCGCCTGGTGTGCGTGCGGCTCTCGGCCCGGCTCGCCCCCGACGACGTGCAGGCGCTCGAGCGCGCCGCCGCGGTGGCCGCGCTGCTGATCACCCGGGAGGAGGCGGTCAACGCCGTCGAGACCAAGTACCAGGGCGACTTCCTGCGGGACCTGCTGCTGCGCCGCACCGCGGACCTCGCCTACGTCGCCGAGCACGCGGACACCTTCGGCTGGAACCTGCGCCGGCCGATGGTGGTGCTGACCGCCGAGCTCGACCCGATCGAGGCGCGGGTCCCCGCCGAGCAGTGGCGCGCCTGGCAGAAGCGCTTCTCCGCGGGCTGGCGCCAGGTCTGCTCCGGGCTGGGGGAGGGCATCCCCACCGTCGACTTCTCCTCCGAGGTCGTGACCCTGCTCCCGGTCGGCACCGACCCCGGGGCGCCCCCCGGCCACGACATCGTGCGGCGCGCGGTCACCGCCGTCGCCGGGGACAAGGGCGGCGGGCGGCGGCAGTTCTCGGCCGGGGTCAGCCGCCCGGTGCCCGACATCGACGCCCTGCCCGGCGCCTACGCCCAGGCGCGGCGGGCGGTCGAGGTGGGCCGCCGGATCTCCGGCGGCGGCAGCACGACCTTCTTCGACCAGCTCGGGCTGCACCGGCTGCTCGCCCTCGTGCCGGACCCGGCGGAGCTGCACTCCTTCGTCCGCGACGCGCTGGGCCCGCTCGCCGAGGCCACCACCGACGCCGCCGAGCTGCGGGAGACCCTGCAGGTCCTGCTGGACACGAACTTCAACGTGGCCGAGGCGGCGCGGGTGCAGTTCTTCCACTACAACACGATGCGGTACCGCGTCTCCAAGCTGGAACGGCTGCTCGGCCCGCTGTCGACGGACCCGAACCTGCGGCTCGACGTCGCCGTGGCGCTGCAGGCGCTGCGCATCGGCGGCTGACCGGGCGGAACGCGGACGACACCTGTCGGAAACCCGGGAACCGACGCATGCGCACATCGCGCTGGCGTCATCAATTCGTGCCAGTGGATCGACCGGTCAATCGGCAGTAGTAGCCGTCGAGGTGCGACCTCGGTCTCATTAGCTTGAGTCGGGTCTCCGGTCGCTGAAGTGAAGGGATCGACATGTCGATGTTCAGATGGGAAGTGGTCGATCCCGGGCCGGGTGCGGCGGTCGGGGCGCGCCAACGTCTCCCGTGGGGGAAGACGGTCGGGCTGGGGGTGCAGCACGTCGTCGCGATGTTCGGGGCGACCTTCGTCTTCCCCGTGGTGATGGGGCTCGACCCCAACCTCGCGATCCTGTTCTCCGGCCTGTGCACGATCCTGTTCCTGGTCGTCTGCCGGAACATGGTGCCCAGCTACCTCGGCACCAGCGCGGCGTTCGTCGGCGGGGTCGCGGCGATCCGGGCGGCGGGCGGCGACTCGGCCGCCGTCACCGGCGCGATCATGGTCTCCGGGCTGGTGCTGCTCGCGATCGGCGTGTTCGTGCACTTCGCCGGCGCCCGGCTCGTGCACACGGTGCTCCCGCCCGCGGTGACCGGCGCGGTCGTCATGCTGATCGGGTTCAACCTGGCCCCGGTCGTCGCGTCGGTCTACTGGCCGGTCGACCAGTGGTCCGCGCTGCTCACCGCCACGTTCCTGGTCTGCGCCGCGGTGCTGTTCCGCGGGTTCTGGGGCCGGATCGCGGTGTTCCTCGCGCTCGTCTTCGGGTTCGTGCTCTCCTGGCTGCTCGACCTCGTGAGCGGGCCGATCACCTCCTGCGGCGGGACGGACTGCACGCCCGCGCCGCACCCGCGCGTGTCGTTCGACGGCCTGGCCGACGCGCCCTGGTTCGGCCTGCCCAGCGGCACCCTCGACGACGGCGTGCCCGTCGTGCACGCCCCGAGCTTCTCGCTGATGTTCGTGCTGCTCGTGCTCCCCGGCGTCATCGCGCTGGTCGCGGAGAACCTGGGACACGTCAAGGCGGTCGCCGAGATGACGGGCGAGGACCTCGACCCCTACATGGGCCGCGCGCTCGGCGCCGACGGCGCCGCCACCGCGCTGGCCAGCCTCTTCGGCGGGTCCCCGACGACGACCTACGCCGAGAACATCGGCGTCATGAGCGCGACCCGGGTGTACTCCACCGCGGCCTACTACGTCGCGGCCGCCGTCGCGATCCTGCTCGGCCTGTGCCCCAAGTTCGGCGTGCTGGTCGGCGCGATCCCCGGTGGCGTGCTCGGCGGCATCACACTCGTCCTGTACGGGATGATCGCGCTGGTCGGCGCCAAGATCTGGGTGGAGAACGGGGTCGACTTCGGCGAGCCCCGCAACCTGGTCGGCCTCGCCGCGGGCATGGTCGCCGGGATCGGCGGCGTCGCGCTGGACCTGGGCAACGGGTTCGAGCTGGGCGGCATCGCGCTCGGCACCATCCTGGTGATCCTCTACTTCCACGCCGTCGCGCTGCGCGACCGGCGGTCCGGCACGCCCGGCCCGGCCGGGACGCCCGCCGGGCAGATGGTGACCAGGACCGACGACGGGGAGGCGAAGGAGACGCCGTGAAACCCGCACCCTTCGACTACGTCCGACCGACGGATCTGGCCGGGGCCGTCGCCGCGCTCGCGGCGCCGGACGGGAAGGTGATGGCCGGGGGACAGAGCCTCGTGCCGCTGCTGTCCATGCGGCTGGCCGCGCCCGCCCTGGTCGTCGACATCAACGGCGTCCCCGGCCTGGACGCGATCACCGAGGTCGACGGGGGCGTCCGGGTCGGCGCGCTGGCCCGGCACACCGCGGTCCTGGAGTCACCGGTGCTCGCCCGGGTCCAGCCGCTGGTGCCGGCCGCGCTCGCCCACGTCGCGCACCCCACGATCCGCAACCGCGGCACGACCGTCGGGTCCCTCGTGCACGCCGACGCCGCCGCCGAGATGCCGGTCGTGCTGCGGCTGCTGGAGGGCTCGCTCGAGGTCGAGGGGCCCGCCGGGCGCCGCACGATCCCGGCGGACGAGCTCTTCGTCGGCCCGCTGGAGTCGGCGGTCGGCCCGGACGAGATCGCGGTGTCGGCGTTCTTCCCCGGCCTGCCGCCGGGCGCGGGCGTCGCCTTCGACGAGGTCGCCCGCCGGCACGGCGACTACGCGCTGGTCGGCGCGGGGGCGGTCGTCGACGGCGACCGGGTCCGGGTCGGCTACCTGTCGGTGAGCGACGTCCCGGTGGTCGTCGACCTCACCGGCGTCGCCCCGGCCGACCGGGCCGAGGCCGCACTGGACCACCTGGACCCGGTGACCGACATCCACGCCACCGCGGCCTACCGCCGGCAGCTGGTCCGGGTCCTGACCGACCGGGTCGTGGCCGCGGCGACCGCGGACGCGACCGCGCAGGGAGGCGGGCGATGAGCGAGACGCTCCACGACATCCGGCTGACGGTGAACGACGTCGTCCACGACCTGCGGGTCCCGGCGCGACGGCTGCTGTCCGACGCGCTGCGCCACGACCTCGGCCTGACCGGCACCCACGTCGGCTGCGAGCACGGCGTCTGCGGGGCCTGCACGATCCTGGTCGACGGCGAGCCCGCGCGGGCCTGCCTGATGCTGGCCGTCGCCGCGCAGTCCTGCGCCATCACCACCGTCGAGGGCCTCGCCGGGCCGGACGGGTCGCTGTCGCCGGTGCAGCAGGCCTTCGCCGAGTGCCACGGCCTGCAGTGCGGGTTCTGCACCCCCGGCTTCCTGACCACGATCACCGCCGGGCTGCGCCGCGACCCCGCCCCGACCCGGGAGCGGGCCCGCGACATGATCGGCGGGAACCTCTGCCGCTGCACCGGCTACCAGAACATCGTCACGGCGGTCGAGCGGGCCGCGCAGATCGGGGCCGCCCGGTGACCACCAAGCTCATGGGGCAGCGCGTCCAGCGGGTCGAGGACCAGCGGTTCCTGCGCGGCGGCGGCCGCTTCGTCGACGACGTCGACCCCGGCCCCGGCGTCCTGCACGCCGCGGTGCTGCGCTCACCGCACGCGCACGCCCGCATCCTCGACATCGACGTCTCCGGCGTCCTCGACGTGCCGGGCGTGCACGCCGTCTACACCCACGACGACCTGACCGGCCCGATGGCCGAGCCGCTGCCGGTCCTGATCCCGCACCCCGCGCTGACCCACGGCCGGACCCAGTACGCGCTGGCCCGCGACGAGGTGAACCACGTCGGGGAGGCGGTCGCGTTCGTCGTCGCCGAGGACCGCTACGTCGCCGAGGACGCCGTCGCCCGGATCGTCGTCGACTACGAGGTGCTGCCCGCCGTCGTCGGGATCGCGGCGGCGCGCGCCGCCGACCGGCTCGTGCACGACGACGTGCCCGGCAACCTCGGCGCCCGGATGGAACAGGCCGTCGGCGACGCCCCGGCCGCGATCGCCGCGGCGCCGCACCGCCTGGAGCTCGACCTGGAGATCGAGCGCAGTGCCTGCATGCCGATGGAGGGCCGTGGCACGGTCGCCCGCTGGGACCGCGACACCGACCGGCTGGTGCTGTGGACCTCCACCCAGAGCTCCACCGGCGTCCGCGCCGCCGTCGCGGCGAAGCTGGGCCTGGACATCGGCCGGGTCGACGTCATCACCCCGGACGTCGGCGGCGGGTTCGGCGTCAAGATCGTGCACCCGTGGCCGGAGGAGCTGCTGGTCCCGATGGCCGCCCGCGCGCTGGGCAGGCCGGTGAAGTTCGTCGAGGACCGGCGCGAGCACTTCGTCTCCTCCGCGCACGAGCGCGGCCAGGTCCAGCACGTCGAGGTCGGCTTCGACGACGACGGCCGGCTGCTCGGCCTCGACGTCGAGTTCTGGCACGACCACGGCGCCTACACCCCGTACGGCCTGATCGTCCCGATCATCACCTCGACCCAGCTGCTCGGCCCGTACAAGCCGGGCGCCTACCGGGTCGCCTTCTCCTCGCTCTACACCAACACCGTGATCGTGACGCCCTACCGCGGCGCAGGCCGCCCCCAGGGCTGCTACGCCATGGAACGCACGATGGACGCGATCGCGGGCTACCTGGGCCGCGACCGCACCGAGGTCCGCGCGGTGAACTTCATCCAGCCGCACGAGTTCCCCTACGACCACGGCCTGATCTTCCAGGACGGCCGCCCGCTGGAGTACGACTCCGGCGACTACCCGGCGTCGCTGGAGAAGCTGCGCAAGCTGATCGACTGGGACGGGTTCGACTCCTTCCGCCGCGAGTGCGCCGAGCAGGGCCGCAGGGTCGGGATCGGTCTCGCCTGCTACGTCGAGGGCACCGGCGTCGGCCCCTACGAGGGCGCGCACGTGCACGTCGAGACGACCGGCAAGGTCAAGGTCGCGACCGGGCTCACCACGCAGGGCCAGAGCCACGAGACCGCGTTCGCCCAGATCGTCGCCGACGAGCTGGGGGTGCGCTTCTGCGACGTCGAGGTCGTCACCGGCGACACCCGCCGGATGCCCTACGCGGTCGGCACCTTCGCCTCCCGGGCCGCGGTCATGTCCGGCTCGGCGGTCCTCAAGGCCGCGCGGAGGACGAAGGAGAAGGCCCTGCGGCTGGCCGCCGACGCGCTCGAGGCCGACGTCGCGGACCTGGAGATCGTCGACGGCGTGGTGGGGGTGCGGGGCACCGACCGGTCGATCCCGCTGGGCACCCTGTCGGTGCTGTCCAACCCGCTGCGCTACGCCTTCGACGAGGCCTCGAAGGCCGCCACCCAGTTCTCGGTCGGGGACGCCGTCGACCGCACCGCGCTGCCGGTCGCCGAGGGGGAACAACCCGGCCTGGAGGGCACCGACTTCCACAGCACGCCGCGCGCGACCTACGCCTCCGGGATGCACGCCGCGATCGTCGAGACCGACCCGGACACCGCCGAGATCCGGATCCTGCGCTACGCCGTCGTCCACGACTGCGGGCACCTGATCAACCCGATGGTCGTCGAGGGGCAGATCCACGGCGGCGTCGCCCAGGGCGTCGGCGGCGCGCTGTACGAGCGGATGGCCTACGACGAGTCCGGCCAGCTGCTCAACGCGTCCTTCATGGACTTCCTGATGCCCTACGTGTCCGAGGTCCCCGACGGGATCGAGATCGACCACCTGGAGACGCCGTCGCCGCTCAACCCCCTCGGCATCAAGGGGGCCGGCGAGGCGGGCGTCATCCCGGTCTCGGCGGTGATCGCCGCCGCGGTCGAGGATGCGGAGGGCTTCCCGGTCACCGCGATGCCGATCTCCCCGTCGGACCTGTTCAGCCTGCGTGAGGAGCACCGCTCGTGAAGATCAGTGGCAGCAACGTCGTCGAGCACCCGGTCGAGAGGGTCTGGGAGGCGCTGCTCGACCCCCGGGTGCTGGTCGCGACCATCCCGGGCTGCGAACGGCTGGAACCGACCGGCGAGAACGCCTACGCCATGACGGTGACCGCCGGGGTCGCGGCGATCAAGGGCACCTACACCGGCAGCTGCGCGCTGTCGCGCCTGGAGCCGCACGAGTCGCTGGTGATGACCCTGAACGGGGCGGGCGGCCCGGGCACGGTCGACGCCGTCGTCGACGTCACCTTCGACGACCTCGGCGCGGGCGGCACCCGGATCGGCTACACCGCCGACGCGACCGTCGGGGGCATGGTCGGCGGTGTCGGCCAGCGGATGCTCGCCAGCGTCTCCAAGCGGATGGCGGGCCAGTTCTTCGACGCCGTCGGCACGACGATCGGCACCGGCGGGGCGGGCGCGGTGCCCGTCGTAGCGGGGCCGGTCGCCGCCGCGGCGGCGCCGGGCGCACCGGCCGTCGGTGCCCCGGTCCTCGGCGGGCCGGTGACCGGCCCCGGGGTGGTCACGGCCGCGCCCGCGCCGGGGGGCGGTGACACCGGGGAGCTGACCCGGGGCATCGGGATCGGCGCCGCGGTCGCGCTGCTCGGCGTCCTGGTCGGCGCCGTGATCGGGCGTCGCCGGTGAGCGCCGACGTCACCGTCGCGACCCCGGCCCGCGCGCAGGCCGCGGCGGTCCGGGCCAAGGAGATCTCCGCCCGCGAGCTGCTCGACCTGCACCTGGAGCGGATCGCGCTGCGCAACCCGCGGCTCAACGCGATCGTCTCCCTCGACGAGGACCGTGCCCGCGCCGGGGCCGAGGCCGCCGACCGGGCGCTGGCCTCCGGCGCGGAGCCCGGCCCGCTGCACGGCCTGCCGTTCGCCTTCAAGGACACCCACGCCGTCGCCGGCTGGCGGACCACCTACGGCTCCCCGCTGTTCGCCGAGCACGTCCCGGACACCGACGACCTGCTGGTGGAACGGGTGCGGGCGGCCGGAGCGGTGACGATCGGCAAGACCAACGTCCCCGAGTTCGCCGCCGGCTCGCACACGTTCAACCGGGTGTTCGGCACCACGCTCAACCCGCACGACCCGACCCGGTCGGCCGGCGGGTCCTCGGGCGGGGCGGCGTGCGCGCTGGCGGCCGGGATGGTGCCGCTGGCCGACGGCTCGGACATGGGCGGCTCGCTGCGCAACCCGGCGTCGTTCTGCGGGGTGGTCGGGCTGCGGCCGTCCTGGGGGCGGGTGCCGGAGTGGCCCTCGGCCAACATGTGGGAGACCACCGCGACCGGCGGGCCGATGGCCCGCACCGTCGACGACCTGGCGCTGCTGCTGTCGGTGCTCGCCGGGCCGGACCCGCGGGCACCGCACGCGCTCGGCGACCCCGGCTCCGCGTTCGGGGCACCGGTCGTCCCGGCCCCGCTCACCGGCCTGCGGGTGGGGCTGTCCACCGACCTCGGTGGTGCGTTCGCCGTCGACCGGAGCGTCCGTGCGGTCGTCGAGGCGGCCGGGACGGCGCTGACCGGCGCGGGTGCGGCGGTGACCGGGGAGATCCCGGACCTCACCGGGGCCGACGAGTGCTTCCGCACCCTGCGCGCGTGGCACTTCCAGGCCCGGTTCGGCCTGCAGCTGGCCGTGCACCCGACGGAGTTCAAGGCGTCGCTGGCCGCGAACATCCGGGCGGGGGAGTCGCTGACCGGCGCGGACGTCGCCGTCGCGTACCAGCGGCGCACGACGCTGGCGCAGCGGATGCGCGAGTACTTCACCGACCACGACGTGCTGGTGCTGCCGGTGTCGCAGGTCCCGCCGTTCCCGGCCGACCGGGAGTTCCCGGACACCGTCGACGGGATGCCGATGGACTCCTACCTGGACTGGATGCGCTCGGCCTACCTGATCACGGTGACCGGCTGCCCGGCCGTCTCGGTGCCCTTCGGGAGCACCCCGGAGGGCCTTCCGGTCGGGGTGCAGATCGTGGCCCGCCACGGCGCCGACCGGTACCTCCTGGAGGTCGCGGCCGCCGTCGAGACACTGGCGAAGAGTGCCAGTCGAATGGCAGTTTGACGGCAATAGTCGCCATGTCCTCCTGCGGGGTCGGTGAGTTGAATCGACCTCACCGACCCCAGGCAGGAAGGACCCCCGATGACCCGGCGCATCCGGATCGGCATCGACACCGGTGGCACGTTCACCGACGTCGTCGCCTTCGACGAACGGGCGGGCGAGCTCGTCACGACCAAGACGCCCTCCACCCCGGCGAACCCGGCCGACGGCTTCCTCGCCGGCATCGACAAGGTCCTGGAGCTGCTGGGCGCGACCGGCTCGGAGGTCGAGGCCGTCAGCCACGGCACGACCGTCGCCACCAACCAGCTGCTCGAGGGCAAGGTCGACCGGCTCGGGTTCGTCACCACCGCCGGCTACGAGGCCATGCTGGAGATCGCCCGCCAGTCCGTCCCGGACGGCTACGGCAACTCCTACTTCTGGGTCAAGCCGAACCGGATCGTGCCCCGCGACCTGGTCCGCGGGGTCGAGGGCCGGCTCGACTTCACCGGCGCCGAGGTCCGACCGTTCGACGAGGCCGGGGCCCGCGCGACCGCCCGCTGGTTCCGCGACCGCGGCGTCGACACCCTGGGCGTCTGCTTCCTGCACGCCTACGCCGACCCCACCCACGAGGAGCGGATGCGGGAGATCCTCGCCGAGGAGCACCCGGCCGCCGTCGTGTCGCTGTCCAGCGAGGTCCTGCGCGAGTACCGCGAGTTCGAGCGGGCCACCACGGTCCTCGTCGACGCCGCGGTGAAGCCGCGGCTGTCGGCCTACGTCGCCAACATCAAGGAGCGGCTCACCGGGTACGACGGGCGCGAGATCCCGTTCTACGTCATGAAGTCCAACGGCGGCGTCCTCTCCGCCGACGAGGTCGTCCACCAGCCGATCACGACCGTCCTGTCCGGACCGGCGGCGGGCGCGCTGGGCGCCGCGCTGATCGCCCAGGAGGCCGGCTACGACCGGGTCCTCACCTCCGACGGCGGCGGCACCTCCACCGACGTCAGCGTCGTCATCGGCGGCGAGCCGACGCTCACCACCGAAGGGTCGGTCGGACAGTTCCCGTCCAAGATCCCGATGATCGACGTCGTGACCGTCGGCGCCGGCGGGGGCTCGATCGCCTGGATCTCCCCGGAGGGCACCCTCAAGGTCGGCCCGCACTCGGCCGGCGCCGACCCCGGCCCGCTCTGCTACGGCAAGGGCGGCACCGAGGTCACCATCACCGACGCGCACGTGTTCCTCGGCCGCATCCCGCCGCACCTGCTCGGCGGCGAGATCCCCCTGGACACCGACGCCGCCCGCGCCGGGATCGAGGCGCTCGCCAAGGAGCTCGACCTGACCCCGGAGGCCTGCGCCACCGGCGTCCTGGAGATCTCCGCCTGGAACCAGGCCAACGCCCTGCGCCAGGTCACCGTCAAGCGCGGCCTCGACGTCCGCGACTTCGCCCTCACCACCTTCGGCGGCTCCGGCTCGCTGCTGCTGTGCCGGCTCGTCGACGTGCTCGGCGTCCCGACCGTCCTGGTCCCGCCGAACCCCGGCAACGTCTCCGCGTTCGGCCTGCTCACCGTCGACGTGAAGAACGACTACGTGCAGACCCACGTCGCGCTGGCCGACGGGCTCGACCCGGCCGACGTGTCCCGCATCGTCGACGACCTCACCGCGCAGGCCGCCGCCGCGCTGGACCGGGAGGGCTTCCCGGCCGCGCAGCACGGCTTCGTCCGCACCGCGGACCTGCGCTACTTCGGGCAGGCCTTCGAGGTCCGCGTGCCGGTGCCGGACGGCCCGGTCACCGCGGACACCCTGGCCGCGGTCGCCGACGCCTTCCACGCCGCGCACCGGGCCCTCTACGGCTACGACTTCGCGGGTGACCCCGGCCAGCAGGTCGAGTGGGTCAACCTGCGGGTCTCGGGCATCGGCCCGATCCGCCGCCCGGAGATCGCCACCCACGACCTCGTCGCCGACCCGGTCGTCGTCGCGGCGGGCCGGCGCCCGGTCTGCTTCGACGCCGCGCAGGGCTTCGTCGACACACCGGTGTACCGGCGGGCCGACCTCGTCCCCGGCGCGGTCGTCGACGGCCCGGCGGTCGTCGAGGAGTTCGGCTCCACCGTGCCGCTGCACCCGGGTTTCACCGCCCGCGTCGACACCCGCCTGAACATCATCGTGACCCGGAAGGCCGACCAGTGACCACAGCGACCGACCGCCCGGCCGACACCGGCTCGCGCCGCGCCCCCACCGCGTTCCCCTTCGGCCCGCTGACCGACGACGCCGGGGCGAGCGCCGACCCCGTGCTCGTCGAGATCGTGCAGGGCTCGCTGGCCAGCGTGGAGATGGAGGTCGAGACCGCCATCGCCCGCACCAGCCGCAGCCCGATGATCCGCGACGCGCACGACTTCCGCGCCGGCATCCACGACCGGCGGCTGCGCAAGCTCACCGGCCGCTCCTACTCCGCGCTCGTGCACCCCATCGCCCGCGAGTTCCCGCTGGACGAGATGCGCGAGGGCGACGTCTTCTTCCACAACGACGTCTACCGCTCCGAGGGCGGCATCGGGCACCTGCCCGACCTGTGCGTCACCGTCCCGGTGTTCGCGGGCCCGGCCGGCGGGCGGCGCGTCGTCGCGTTCGTGCAGGCCTTCGGCCACCACGACGACATCGGCGGCGCCGTCCCCGGCTCGATGCCCTCGAACGCCACCAGCGTGTTCGAGGAGGGCCTGATGGTCCCGCCGATCCGGCTGTGGGACGCGGGTGTCCCCAACCGGGCCGCCCTGGCGATCATGACCCGCAACTCGCGGATGCCCGACTCGCTGGCCGCCGACCTCGACGCCGAGTGCTCGGCCTGCCTGATGGGCGCCCGGCGGCTCGGCGAGCTGTTCGACCGCTACGGCATCGAGACCGTGGAGTCCTGCTTCGACGCGATCATCTCCCGCACCACCGAGACCTACCGCCGCGAGATCCTCGGTCGCATCCCGGTCGGGACCTGGACCTGGGAGGACTACGCCGAGCACGACGGCGTCGAGGAGCCCCGGCTGCACGCCCAGCGGATCACGCTCACCCGCACCGGTCCCGACGACCCCGACGGCGAGCGGCTGATCCTCGACTTCGCCGGCACCTCCCCGCAGGCCAAGGGGCCGATCAACCACTGCGGCGACTACTCCGACGGCGTCTTCCTCAAGAAGTGGCTCGCGCCGATCCTGCGCAACCTCGCGGACTCCCCGGAGCGGATGGCCGAGCTCGACGTCAACGAGGGCATCGTCCCGCTCATCGAGATGCGGTTCCCCCCGCCCGGGACGCTGCTGACCCCGGTGTTCCCCGCGCCGACCAACGCCCGCACCTTCGTCATCCTGCGGCTGCTCGGGGTGCTCGCCGGTGTCGTCGCCAAGGCCGTCGACGGCCGGATGCCCGCCGACCAGGAGACGATCCGCTACACCGGCGTCTACGGCGAGGACCTCGACGGCCGCCCCTACCTCATGCGCGAGGTGCTGGGCGGCGGCTCCGGCGGCCGCTACTACGCCGACGGCGAGGACACCATCCACGTCGTCCCCGACTCGCGGAACCTGCCCACCGAGTTCACCGAGGCCCGCTTCCCGTTCCGCGTCGAGTCGCTGTCGCTGGCCACCGACTCCGGCGGCGCCGGGGAGTTCCGCGGCGGCCTCGGCTACGAGAAGCACGTCCGGATGCTGAAGGACGCGCACTTCATGTCGATCGCGGACCGGTCGATCCTGGCCTGCTGGGGCGTGCGCGGCGGGAAGGCCGGGCGGCCGTTCGAGGTCGTCATCGACCCGGGCGGGCCGAACGAGCGGGAGGTCGACGCGCTGGCCGACGCCGAGCCGGTCCGCGCCGGTGAGGTGATCCGGGTCCGGACGACCGGCGGGGGCGGCTGGGGCGACCCGCTGCGCCGCGACCCGGCGGCCGTCGTGCGCGACGTCGTGTGGCGCAAGGTGTCCGCCGCGGCGGCGCTGGCCGACTACGGCGTCGTCCTGACCGGGGACCTCGACGACGACACCCTCGGGTTCGACGCGGCGGCCACCACGGCCGAGCGGGCGGGCCGGGCCGCGTGGTCCCGCGACGACGACGCGTTCTTCGACCGCGGTCCCGGCTACGCGTCCCTGGCCGGCGGTGCCGCGCACGCCGACGTCGACCGGCTCTGAGACCCGCCGTGCGGGTCGTGATCTGCGGGGGCCACGGCAAGACCGGGCGGGCGGTGGCGGCCGCGCTGCGGGCGCGGGGCGCCACCGCCGTCCCGCTGGGGCGCGCGGACGCCGTCGCCGGGGCCGCGGCCGGCGCCGACGCCGCCTACCTGATCGCCCCGAACCTGCACCCGGACGAGCCGGCGCTGGTCGCGGGCTGGCTCGACGGGCTGCGCACCGCGGGCGTCACCCGGGTCGGCTACCACTCGGTGGCCGCGCCGTACGCCCCCGACATGCCCCACCACCTGGGCAAGGCCCGGACCGAGGACCTCGTCCGCCGGTCCGGGCTGCGCTGGACGGTCCTGCAGCCCGGTGCCTACCTGCAGAACCTGGACCTGACCGGGCCGGTCCGGGTGCCCTACGACGTGCACGCCGTCTTCGGGTTCGCCGACCTCGACGAGGTCGGGGCGGCCGCCGCGACGGTCCTGACCGGACCCGGCCACGAGGGCGCCACCTACGAGCTGGCGTCGCGCACCGCCACCGTCGCCGAGCTGGCGGCGGAGGCGGGCACGACCGCCGAGCGGGTGCCCGGACCGTCCGGGCTCGGCCCGGTCCTCGACGCGATGTTCGCCTACTACGACCGGTACGGCCTGCCCGTCGGCACCCGCACGCTCGCCCACCTCCTCGGGAAGGACCACCCGTGATCTTCGGCAACTCCTGCCATCGAACCGGCGCGGTTTCCGTCGCCCACGACGGTGAGACGGCGGCCACCCTGCTCCTAGGTTCGTCGTCGTGAGAGTCCTGCTGGCACTGGGCGGCAACGCCATGACCGCCGCCGACGGCAGCGCGCGGCCGGAGGACCAGATCGCCGCGGCCCGGGTCGCCGCGGGTGCGGTCGCCGGGCTGCTGGTCCGCGACCACGACGTCGTCCTCACCCACGGCAACGGCCCGCAGGTCGGGAACCTGCTGGTCAAGAACGAGCTGGCGGCCGCGGTCGTCCCGCCGGTCGGGCTGGACTGGTGCGGCGCGCAGACCCAGGGCACGCTCGGCTTCGTCCTGACCACGGCGCTGGACGCGGCGCTGGCCGCGGCCGGGGTCGACCGGCGCACCGCCGCCGTCGTGACCCGCACCCGGGTCGCGGCCGACGACCCGGGCCTGCTGCGGCCGTCGAAGCCGGTCGGGCGCTACCTGCCCGCCGACGAGGCCGCCGTCCTGGTCGCGCACGGCCAGACCTGGCAGGACCGCGGCGAGCGGGGCTGGCGCCGGGTGGTCGGCTCGCCCGAGCCGCTCGAGATCGTCGACGGGCCCGCGATCCGGGCGCTGGTCGACGCCGGGTTCGTCGTCGTCGGCAACGGCGGCGGCGGGATCCCGGTCGTGCGGCGGCCCACCGGCGAGCTGGCCGGTGTCGAGGCCGTCATCGACAAGGACCTCGGCGCCGCGCTGCTCGCCCGCACCGTCGGCGCGGACGTCCTCGTCATCGGCACCGACGTGCCCCACGCGGTGCTGCGCTTCGGGACCCCGGACGCGGAGCCGCTCGGCACGATCGGCGTCGAGAAGCTGCGCGCCCACGCCGCCGACGGGCACTTCGCCGGCGGCTCGATGGGCCCCAAGGTCGACGCGGCCTGCCGCTTCGTCGAGCACGGCGGCGCCCGCGCCGTCATCACCGACCTCACCCACATCACCGAGGCCGTCACCGGCGGCGCCGGAACCGTCGTCGTCCCGTCCTGAGACCGCTGGAGAAGGAGAGTCCGTCATGCCCGACGCCATCGAGGTGCGCAAGGTCCCGATCCACTCCGTGGCCGACGCGAGCGAGCTCGCGACGCTGATCGACGACGGGGTCCTGCACGCCGACCGGGTCGTCGCGATCATCGGCAAGACCGAGGGGAACGGCGGGGTCAACGACTACACCCGCATCATCGCCGACCGCGCCTTCCGCGAGGTGCTGATCGCGAAGGGCGCCCCGGCCGAGCAGGTCCGGGAGGTCCCGATCGTCTGGTCCGGCGGCACCGACGGCGTCATCAGCCCGCACGCGACGATCTTCGCGACCGTCCCGCCGGAGGACGTCGTGCCCTCCGACGAGCCCCGCCTGACCGTCGGGTTCGCGATGAGCGAGCAGCTGGCCCCGGAGGACATCGGCCGCACGCCGATGATCACCAAGGTGGCCGACGCGGTGCAGGCCGCGATGAAGAAGGCCGGCATCACCGACCCCGCCGACGTGCACTACGTCCAGACCAAGACCCCGCTGCTGACCATCCACACCATCCGCGACGCGAAGTCCCGCGGGAAGACGGTGTGGACCGAGCACACCCACGAGTCGATGGACCTGTCCAACGGGTGCACCGCGCTCGGCGTCGCGGTCGCGCTCGGCGAGATCGGGATGCCGGCCGACGCCGACGTCATGCACGACCGCGACCTCTACTCCGCGGTGGCGTCCTGCTCGTCGGGCGTCGAGCTGGACCGGGCGCAGATCGTCGTGGTCGGGAACGCGACCGGGGTCGGTGGCCGCTACCGGATCGGGCACTCGGTCATGACCGACGCGCTCGACGCCGACGGCATCTGGAACGCGATCCGCGACGCGGGCCTGGACCTGCCCGAGCGGCCGCACACCTCCGACCTGGACGGCCGCCTGGTCAACGTGTTCCTCAAGTGCGAGGCGTCGCAGGACGGCACCGTCCGCGGCCGGCGCAACGCGATGCTCGACGACTCCGACGTGCACTGGCACCGCCAGATCAAGTCCTGCGTCGGCGGGGTCACGGCGGCCGTGACCGGCGACCCGGCCGTGTTCGTGTCGGTGTCGGCCGCCCACCAGGGTCCCGAGGGCGGCGGCCCGGTCGCCGCCATCGTCGACCTGGGCTGAGCGGCGGGCAGCGGTGACGGTCCCCGAGCCCGTCCGTCCGGCGTCGTCGGGCTACCTCGACGCGGTGCTCGACCCCGGTTCCTTCCGGACCTGGGACACCCCGGCGGGACCCCCGCCCGGGGCGTCCACCGGGTACCGCGCCGAGCTCGACCGGGCCCGCGCCCGCGCCGGGACCGACGAGTCGGTCGTGACCGGCGAGGGCCGGTCCGGCGGGGTCCGGGTGGCGGTGGTCTGCAGCGAGTTCGGCTTCCTCGCCGGGTCGGGCGGCACCGTCGCGGCCGCGCGGATCGTCGCCGCGGCCGGGCGGGCGACGGCGGCCGGGCTCCCGCTGGTGCTGGCGCCGGCCTCCGGCGGCACGCGGATGCAGGACGGGACACCGGCCTTCCTCGCGATGACGGGGATCGCCCGGGCGGTCGCGGCACACCGCCGGGCCGGGCTGCCGGTCCTCGTGCACCTGCGGCACCCGACGACCGGCGGGTCGCTCGCGTCCTGGGGGTCGCTCGGGTCGCTCACCGCGGCCGAGCCGGGCGCGCTCGTCGGGTTCCTCGGGCCGAAGGTGTACCGGGGGCTGACCGGGTCGGCCTTCCCGGCGGGGGTGCAGACCGCGGAGAACCTGTACGCGCACGGCGTCGTCGACGCCGTGCTCGACACCGCCGGGTTCGCCGGGGTGCTGCGCCGGGTCGCCGCGCTCACCCGCCGCGGTCCGGCACCGGTCCCGCCGGTGCCGGAGTCCGATCCGGCGCCGGGGCCCCCGCCCGACGCGTGGACCTCGGTCACCGCGACCCGGCGACCCGACCGGCCGGGCGTGCGCGACCTGCTCACCGACCCGGACACCGTGCTGCTGCACGGCACCGGCGCCGGCGAGACGGCCGCGGCGACCGTGCTGTGCCTGACCCGGTTCGGGACCTCGCCGTGCGTCCTGGTCGGGCAGGACCGGACCGCCGCACGGGCGGCGGGCCCCGCCGACCTGCGGGTCGCCCGCCGGGGGATCCGGCTCGCGCGGGAGCTGCGCCTGCCCCCGGTGACGGTCGTCGACACGGCCGGGGCCGAGCTCTCGCCCGCCGCGGAGCAGGGGGCGCTCGCGGGGGAGATCGCGCGGTGCCTGGCCGAGCTGGGCGCCCCGGGCGTGCCCGTCGTGTCGGTGCTGCTCGGGCAGGGTGGCGGTGGCGCGGCACTGGCCCTGCTGCCCGCCGACCGGGTCCTCGCGGCCCGGCACGGGTGGCTGACCCCGCTCCCGCCGGAGGGGGCGTCGATCATCGTGCACGGCACGCCCGGCCGGGCGCCGGAGACCGTCGCCGCGCAGCGGGTGCGCAGCGCCGACCTGCTGGCGCTCGGGGCGGTGGACCGGATCGTCGAGGAGTGTCCGGACGCCGCCGACGAGCCCGCCGCGTTCGTCGCCCGGATGCGGGCCGCGCTCGCGGAGGAGATCCCGCGCGCCGCGGGCACCCACCCTCCACTGAACTCGTACCGAACCCCACGACCGGGAGACCGACCTTGCTGCTCACCTCGCTGACCGATCCCCGGGACCTGGAGCGTGCCGTCACCGTCGGCGACGACGTGCTGTCCCGCGCCGAGCTCCTCGACCGGGCCGGCCGCCTCGCCGCCAGCCTCCCCGACCACGGCCCCCTCGCCGTGCACGCGACCCCCTCGATCGACACCGTCGTCGCCATCACCGCCGCCATCCTCGCCGGCGTCCCGGTCGTGCCCGTCCCCCCGGACTCCGGGCCCGCCGAACGCGGCCACGTCCTCACCGACTCCGGCGCCACCGCCTGGGCCGGAGAGCTGCCCGACGACGTCGACCTCCCCGTGGTCCTACCCGGCTCGCAGCCCATCGCCCCACGCCCGGTCGACCCCGCCGCCACCGCGATGCTGCTCTACACCTCCGGCACCACCGGCCGCCCCAAGGGCGCCCAGCTCTCCGGCACCGCGATCGCCGCCGGCCTCGACGCCCTCTACCAGGTCTGGGACTGGACCCCCGAGGACACCGTCGCCCACGGCCTGCCCCTGTTCCACGTCCACGGCCTGATCCTCGGCGTCCTCGGATCACTGCGCCGCGGCTCCCGCGTGATCCACACCGTCAAACCCCAACCCGCCCGCTACGCCGCGGTCGACGCCACCATGTACTTCGGCGTCCCCACCGTGTGGAACCGCATCGTCGACGAACCCGACGCCGCCCGCGCACTCGGCCGGGCCCGGCTCCTGGTCTCCGGCAGCGCACCCCTGCCCGCCACCCTGTTCGACCGCATCGCCGCCCTCACCGGCCAGGCGCCCGTCGAGCGCTACGGCATGACCGAAACCATGATCACCCTCTCCGCGCACGCCGACGGCGAACGCCGCGCCGGCTGGGTCGGCCTGCCCGTCCCCGGCGCCGAGACCCGGCTGCTCCCGGCCACCGACGACGCCACCGACGACGCCACCGACGCCACCGATGCCGGCCCCGTCCCCGACGACGGCGAGACCATCGGCCGCCTGCAGGTCCGCGGCCCGATGCTGTTCGACGGCTACCGGGGCCGCCCCGACGCCGACGACGAGTGCTGGGCAGGCCAGGGCTGGTTCCGCACCGGCGACCTCGCCGTGCGCGACCCCGACGGATTCCACCGCATCGTCGGCCGCGAGTCGGTCGACCTCATCAAGTCCGGCGGCTACCGCGTCGGCTCCGGCGAGATCGAGGCCGTCCTGCTCGACCACCCCGCCGTGTCCGAGGTCGCCGTCGTCGGCGCCCCCGACCCCGACCTCGGCCAGAAGATCGTCGCCTACGTCGTCGGCGACGGCCGCGACGCCCAGGCCCTGATCGACCACGTCGCCGCACAGCTGTCCTGGCACAAACGCCCCCGCGAGGTCGTCTTCCTCGACGACCTGCCCCGCAACCCCATGGGCAAGGTCCAGAAGAAGCTCCTCACCTGACGGCCCGGTCGCGCCCGGTGCTCGCGGCGACGGTGGCGTCGCGGGGTGCGGCGAGCCGGATCCGCCAGGCCCCGCACCGGCAGCGCTGGTAGCTCACGACGCCGTCGGAGGTGCGGTGCCGGGACGTCGTGCGCCATTCGTGGTCCAGGGGTGTGCTCACGACGACCACGCTGCTGTAATGGCTCAGTGCACATCAACCCTTACGGCCGGGATCCGGTGCGGCTCGCCGTGGACCTGGTGAACGACCCGCCGGGCACCCTCGACGCGCTCGTCGCGCGCTGCCTCGCCGCGGGGGTGACGCGGGACTGGGAGCCCGAGCCGGCCGACCTGCCCGCGGTCCGCGCCTTCCTGGCCCGCTGGGAGGAGGTCGTCGACGCGGCACCGGGCGCGGAGCGGGCGCGCCCGCTCAACGCCCTGCTCGCCGAGGCCACCGGCCCGCCGCGGCTCACCGACCACGACGGCCACTGGCACCTGCACCACCGCGACGACGGCCTCGGCCTGGCCGGGGTGCTGCGCGCCCTGCTCGCCACCGGCACGGCCACCCACCTGGCTACCCGGGGGATGGACCGGCTCGGCCGGTGCGCCGCCGACGGCTGCACCCGCGTCTACGCCGACGTCTCCCGCGGCGGGCGGCAGCGCTACTGCAGCGCACGCTGCGGGAACACCGACGCGGTGCGCCGGCACCGCCGTCGCGTCGCGGCCTGAGCGCACGCGCGGGATACCCGAGCGGGTGTCCCCTGGCGAGCACGTGTGGTCTGGGTCATCAGCGCCCGGCCAGAGCCTGAAATGGGGTGCCGTCCGCCGGTAGTGTGCCGTTCCGACCAGCGCCGCCGGTGCGTCACCCGCGCACCCCGGCGGTCGAGAAGAGAGCACCCGACGGCTCCCACCGCGGAGCCAGGATTGGAGGTCGGCGTGGCCCTCGTCGTGCAGAAGTACGGCGGTTCGTCGGTCGAGAACGCGGAGCGGATCAAGAAGGTCGCCGAGCGCATCGTCCGTACCCGCAAGGAGGGCCATGACGTCGTCGTCGTCGTGTCCGCCATGGGGGACACCACCGACGAGCTGACCGATCTCGCCGAGCAGATCTCGCCGAAGCCGCCGCTGCGGGAGATGGACATGCTCCTCACCGCCGGTGAGCGGATCTCGAACGCGCTCGTCGCGATGGCGATCCACTCCCTCGGCGCCGAGGCACGCTCGTTCACCGGCTCCCAGGCGGGCATGCTCACCACGTCCAAGCACGGTGACGCCCGCATCACCGAGGTCAACCCGTGGCGGCTGCGCGAGGCCCTCGACGAGGGGCACATCGTCCTCGTCGCCGGCTTCCAGGGCATGAGCGCGGACTCCCGCGACATCACCACGCTGGGCCGCGGCGGGTCGGACACCACCGCCGTCGCGCTGGCCGCCGCGCTGAACGCCGACGTCTGCGAGATCTACTCCGACGTCGACGGCGTCTACACCGCCGACCCGCGGATCGTCTCCAAGGCCAGCCTGCTGGAGACGGTGACCTACGAGGAGATGCTCGAGCTCGCCGCGTCCGGCGCGAAGGTCCTGCACCTGCGCGCCGTCGAGTACGCCCGCCGCTACGGCGTCCCGCTGCGGGTCCGCAGTTCCTACAACGACAAGCCGGGCACCCTGGTCTCCGGCTCGATCGAGGAGATCCCGTTGGAGAATCCGATCATCACCGGCGTCGCGCACGACCGGTCCGAGGGCAAGATCACCGTCACCGGCGTGCCGGACACCCCCGGCATGGCGGCGAAGATCTTCCGCACGGTCGCCGACGCGGAGATCAACATCGACATGGTCCTGCAGAACATCTCCAACGTGTCGGACAAGAAGACCGACATCACGTTCTCGCTGCCCCGCACCGACGGCGACACCGCCGTCGCGGCGCTGGAGCGCGCGAAGCCGGAGATCGGCTTCACCGAGCTGATCTACGACAACGACATCGGCAAGGTCTCGCTGGTCGGCGCGGGCATGCGCAACCACCCGGGCGTCACCGCGAAGTTCTGCGAGGCGCTGTCCGACGCCGGGATCAACATCGAGACCATGAACACCTCGGAGATCCGGATCTCGGTGATCTGCCGCTCCGACCAGCTCGACGACGCCGTGAAGGCCCTGCACGAGGCCTTCGAGCTCGGCGCCGAGGACGACGCGGTGGTCGCCGCCGGAACGGGCCGGTGAGCTGACGATGGCCATGGACTCACCCGTCCTCGCGCTCGTCGGCGCGACCGGTGCCGTCGGCACCACGATGATCGAGATCATCGACTCCCGCGAGTCGGTGCCGTGGGGCGAGATCCGCCTGATCGCCTCGGCCCGCAGCGCCGGCAAGGTGCTGACGGTCCGCGGCCAGGACATCACCGTCCTGGAGCTGAAGCCCGAGGTCTTCGACGGCGTCGACATCGCCATGTTCGACGTCCCCGACGAGGTCTCCGCCGAGTGGGCGCCGATCGCCGCCTCCCGCGGTGCGATCGCCGTCGACAACTCCGGCGCGTTCCGGATGGACCCCGAGGTGCCGCTGGTGGTGCCCGAGGTCAACCCGGAGAAGGTGACCGAGCGCCCCAAGGGCATCATCGCCAACCCGAACTGCACGACGCTGTCGATGATGGCGGCGATGGGCGCGCTGCACCGCGAGTTCGGCCTGGAGGCGCTGGTCGTGTCGTCGTACCAGGCGGCGTCCGGTGCCGGGCAGCCCGGCATCGACCAGCTCTACGCCGAGATCGAGGCGCTCGCCGGCGCCGGCGCGGGCAACCGCTCCGGTGACGTCGCCGAGGCGCTGCGCAAGGCCGGGGTCAAGGTCGGTTCGGAGGAGGGCTCGCCGTTCCCGGCGCCGCTGGCGCTCAACGTCGTTCCGTGGGCCGGCTCGCTCAAGGACGACGGCTGGTCGTCGGAGGAGCTGAAGGTCCGCAACGAGTCCCGCAAGATCCTGGGCATCCCGGACCTGAAGGTCTCCGCGACCTGCGTGCGCGTCCCGGTCGTCACCACGCACGCGCTGGCGATCCACGCGACCTTCTCCTCGGAGGTCTCGGTGGAGGCGGCCCGCAAGGTGCTCGCCGCGCAGCCGACGATCGTCGTGAACGACGATCCGGCCGCGGGCGAGTGGCCGACCCCGGCCGACGTCGTCGGCGGGGACCCGACCGTGGTGGGCCGGATCCGGCAGTCGCTGGACTTCCCGAACACCCTGGAGCTGTTCGTGTGCGGGGACAACCTGCGCAAGGGTGCGGCCCTGAACACCTACGAGGTGGCGGAGACGGTCGCCGCGGCCGCCGTCGTGTACGGGTCAGGGCAGTCGCAGCGTCGTCACCAGCGCCCGGTGGTCGGTGCCCGGCACCAGGTGCACCGCGAACGACTCGGCGGAGATCCCGCCGGTGAACAGCACGTGGTCGATCTGCGGGCCCAGCCACTCCGGCGCCCAGGTCGGCCAGGTCCCGGTCAGGCCGTTGCCGGTCTGCGCGCCCGCGTCGCCGCAGCCGGCGGTCGCCTCGCGGAACACCGAGTGGTCGAGCGAGGCGTTGAAGTCCCCCGCGACCACGGCCGGGGTGCTCCCGGTGCACCACCGGGGCAGCTGTCCGAGGTCCTCGCGCCACTGCCCGACCGCGCGCGGGGTGGGCGCGACCGAGTGGAACGCGACGAAGCGCAGGTCCCCGAGCCCGCCGCCGGTCGCCTCCATGTAGGGGAAGCGGGTGTCCTCGCCGACGTCGGTGCGGACGTCGCCGAGCCGCTCGGAGATCGCCACGGTGTTGCCGGTGACGTCGTCGCGGCGCGGGGACACCGAGGCCTCCAGCCGGTAGCCCAGCGGCGTGAGCAGCGGCTCCAGCTGCTGCTTGTAGCGGCCGCCGGACTCCGGGATCGAGACGATGTCGGGCTTCTCGGCGGCGATCAGCGCGGCGAGCGAGTCGGCGTCGGCCTCGCCCTCGTAGACGTTGAGCGCCAGGACCTTCAGCGTCGCGCCGCCGGCCGCGGGCGTGGTCGTCGCGACGGTCCGCGGGGCTACCATGCCCGCCCCGGCCACCGCGACCAGCGCGAGCACGAGCGGGACCGGCCAGAACCGCCGGGCGAACACGGTGACGAGCAGCCCCACCACGACGAGCACCGCGAGCGCCCCGACCAGGACCGGCCGGAACGCGATGAGCTGCGCGAAGGGCGAGTGCGCGTCGAGGCCGACGACGTCGGGCAGCACCGCGGTCGCGGCCGCGGCGCCGAGCAGCAGTGCGAAGCCCCACCGGACCCGGCCGAAGCGGCGGCGCGGCCGTCCGCGGCGGATGGGCTGGGTCTCGGGGTCGGAGTGGGGCGGTGCGCTCACTCGGTCCAGTCTGCCGCAGCGGCGTACCCGGTCGCCGCGTCCGACGGGTGTGATGCGCCGATCGCCTGTGGACGCTCTCAGCCATCGGGTTGCGCGACCGCTCGTCGGCCGTTCGCCGTCGCGGCGGTGCGGGCCGACGGCGGCCGGGTCAGCGCCCGGTGCGCAGCAGCGCCGCCGCGGCGACCGCGCCCAGCACGGCCACCGACCCGCACACGACGATCGCCGCCGCGGGCGAGGCCGCGTCGACCAGGAACCCCGACAGCGGGGTGGCCAGCGCGATCCCCAGCGTCGTCGCCGAGCCCTGCAGCCCGGTGACCAGCCCGCGGACCCGGTCCGGTGCGAGGTCGCCGATCGCGGCGCTGCCCGCCGCGAGCGTCGCCGCCGTCACCAGGCCGGCGGGCACGAGCAGGAACAGCAGGCTCCACCACGTCCAGGCCAGGGCCGCGGGCAGCGTCGCGAGCCCGAGTGCCGCGAGCAGCAGTGGCAGCGGGACGGCGCGGCGGGCGGCGCCGTAGAGGAACCCGCCGACCAGCGACGCCAGGCACCACACCGCGTTGACCAGCGCGATCGCCCACGCCTGCCCCTCCGAGGTCAGCGCGGCGATGAACGCGAACTCCGTGCCCATGATCGCGACGACGGCCGCGGTGACGGTCAGCAGCGCACCGACCAGCGGACGCGTCAGCCAGCTCTTCAGCGGCGGGCGCGGTCCGGCGGGGGTGGCCGCGGCGTCACCGGGGCGGTCGGCGCGCACGGGCGGGTCCAGCCGCCACAGCGCGAGCCCGGCGAGGACGAACCCGGCCCCGACGACACGCATCGTCGTCGCGGACCCGAGCCAGACCGTCAGCAGCGAGCCGACCGCCGGGCCGGTCATGTAGGAGATCTCGACCGTCATCGAGTCCAGCGCGAACGCCGGCCGCCGCTGCGCCGACGGCACCGTGGCCGCGATGACCTGGCGGATCAGCGAGAACACCGGCAGCGTCAGCACGCCGGCGACGAACGCGGCGCCGAGCAGACCGGCGTAGCCGAGCAGCGGTGCGACCGACCAGAACAGCGCCCCGGCCGTCATCGTGAGGGCGAGCACCGGGCGCAGCCCGTACCGGTCGACCACCGAGCCGAGCAGCGGGGAGCCGATCGCCATCCCGGTCGGCACGGCGGCGGCGACCAGGCCCGCGGCGCCGTAGCCGTGACCGAGGGCGGTGACCGTGTGCAGGGTCAGGGTGACGCCGACGGCCGTCGCCGGGATCCGCGCCGCCATCCCGATCGCCGTGACCGCGCCGACCCCCGGCAGGCGCAGGACGTCGGCGAAGGCGCCGGGACCGGCGCGGTGGGCGGTGGTGACGGCGTCGGACACGCCCCCATCCTGACCCGGGGCCCGCCGTCGTCGCGCACCGGTTTCCGTTTCGTTCGCCCGAGCCCGGGCACCCGTCCGGTGACGGGTCACCGGACGGCGGGACGGGACCCGTGGTCCGGAGGGGGACCCGGCAGGCCCGCCCCACCCACCACGCGCGAGGAGGCTCGGCCGTGACCACGTCGCACCAGCCCAAGCCCACCACCACCGACGGCGGCAGCCCGGTCGCCAGCGACGAGCACTCGCTGACCATCGGCCCCGACGGCCCGCTGCTGCTCAACGACCACTACCTCATCGAGCAGATGGCGAACTTCAACCGCGAGCGCATCCCGGAGCGCCAGCCGCACGCCAAGGGCGGTGGTGCGTTCGCGCGGTTCGAGACCACCGAGGACGTCTCGCAGTACACCAGGGCCGCGTTCCTGCAGCCCGGCGCCGAGACGCGCGGTGTCATCCGGTTCTCGACCGTCGCGGGCGAGCGGGGCAGCCCCGACACCTGGCGCGACCCGCGCGGCTTCTCGCTGAAGCTGTGGACGACCGAGGGCAACTGGGACATGGTCGGCAACAACACGCCGGTCTTCTTCGTCCGCGACCCCATGAAGTTCCAGCACTTCATCCGCAGCCAGAAGCGGCGTGTCGCGAACAACCTGCGCGACCACGACATGCAGTGGGACTTCTGGACGCTCTCGCCCGAGTCCGCGCACCAGGTCACCTGGCTGATGGGCGACCGGGGCATCCCGAGCACCTGGCGGCAGATGAACGGCTACTCCAGCCACACCTACAGCTGGATCAACGAGGCCGGCGAGCTGGTCTGGGTGAAGTACCACTTCAAGTCCGACCAGGGCGTGGAGTGCCTGACCCAGGACGAGGCGGACACGCTCGCGGGCTCGGACCCCGACCACCACCAGGCCGACCTCTACCACTCCATCGAGGCGGGCGACCACCCGTCCTGGACGCTGTACGTGCAGGTCATGCCGTTCGCCGACGCCACGACCTACCGGTACAACCCGTTCGACCTGACCAAGGTGTGGCCGCACGGCGACTACCCGCTGATCAAGGTCGGGACGCTGACGCTGGACCGCAACGTCGAGGACTACCACGCCGAGATGGAGCAGGCCGCGTTCGAGCCGAACAACCTGGTGCCCGGCACCGGGCTCTCGCCGGACAAGATGCTGCTCGCCCGCGGGTTCTCCTACGCCGACGCCCACCGCGCCCGGCTCGGCGTCAACTACAAGCAGATCCCGGTCAACGCGCCGCGCAGCGAGGTGAACAACTACCAGAAGGACGGCGCCATGCGGATCACGAACACCCGTGACCCGATCTACGCGCCCAACTCCTACGGCGGCCCGCAGGCCGACCCGAAGCGGGTGTCGGAGGCCCTCTGGTACGCCGACGGCGACATGGTCCGCAGCGCGTACACGCTGCGCGAGGACGACGACGACTGGGGCCAGGCCGGGATCATGGTCCGCGAGGTCTTCGACGACGCCGCCCGCGAGCGCTTCGTCGGCAACGTCGCGGGCCACCTGCTCGACGGCGTCTCCGAGCCGGTCCTGCAGCGCGCCTTCGAGTACTGGCGCAACGTCGACAAGAGCATCGGCGACCGGATCGAGCAGGCCGTGCGCAACGGCGGCTGACCCGGCGCGACCGCCCGGCGCGGCGCCGCACCCGTCGCGGTGCGGGGCCGCGCCGGGTTACGTTGCGGCCCGACACCGTCGTCGGCGCAAGGGGGCGCAGCGTGCTGATCCGGAACCCGGCCCGCCAGCTGGACTCGGGCTACCTCGACCGCATCCCGTGGTTCCAGTTCCTGCTGCTGTCGCTGCTGTTCCCGATGTGGGGCGCCGCCGCGGGGCTGAACGACATCCTGATCACCCAGTTCAAGCACGTCTTCACGCTGTCCGACGCCGCGACGGCCTTCGTCCAGTCCGCCTTCTACGGCGGCTACTTCCTCGTCGCGATCCCGGCGTCGCGGATCATCCGGCGCACCTCCTACAAGGTCGGGGTGCTGATCGGGCTGGTCGTCTACATCGCCGGCTGCGGGCTGTTCTTCCCGGCGAGCACGCTCGCCACGTACGGGATGTTCCTGTTCTGCATCTTCGCGATCGCGGTCGGCCTGAGCTTCCTCGAGACCAGCGCGAACACCTACTCGTCCATGCTCGGCCCGCGCCGCACCGCGACGCTCCGGCTCAACATCTCCCAGACCTTCACCCCGCTCGGGAACCTCGCCGGCGTGATCCTGGGGAAGTACCTGATCTTCGGGACCGGCGACTCGATCGAGGCGCAGATGGACGCCGCCCCGACGCCCGGGGCCCGCCAGGCGCTCGGCGAGGCGCTGCTGCTCAACACGCTGCGGCCGTACCAGTTCATCCTGGTCGTGCTGGTCTGCCTGCTCGTGCTGTTCCTGGTCACCGACTACCCGGCGGCGCGGCCCACCGGCGACCGGGCCGCGGGCGACCTGCACCGGGCCGGGCTCGGCGAGACCCTGCGGGTGCTGGCGCGCACCGCCCAGTACCGCAAGGGCATCGTCGCGCAGTTCCTCTACGTCGGGCTGCAGACGGCGGTCTGGTCGTTCACGATCCGGCTCGGGCTGGAGCTGTACCCGGGGCTCAACGAGCGCGACGCGACCGACTTCATGATCCTCGGCTTCGTCTGCTTCCTGGCGGGCAAGTTCGTGGCGAACGTGCTGATCGCGCGCTTCTCCGCGGCCCGGGTGCTCGTCGTCTACTGCGGGCTCGGGGCCGTGCTGCTGCTCGTGGCCGCGCTCGGCCCGGCCGCGCTCGCGGTGTGGCTGGTCATCGCGTCGAACCTGCTGATGGGGCCGTGCTGGCCGACGATCTTCGGGCAGACCCTCGACACCGTCGACGACAAGCGTCACCAGGAGACGGCGGGCGCGGTGCTGGTCATGGCCATCGTGGGCGGGGCCGTGGTCCCCGTCGTGCAGGGGGCGGTGTCGGACGCGCTCGGGTCGCTGCAGATGTCGTTCGTCGTGTCCGCGGCGTGCTTCGCCGCGATCGCGCTGTACTTCCGCAGCAACCTGCGGGCCGGCGTGAGCGCCCCGGCCGAGCCCGTCCGGACCTAGGGTGGGCCGGTGGAGATCTGGCACAACCCGCGCTGCTCGAAGTCCCGCGCCACCCTCGCGCTGCTGACCGGGCACGGCGTGGAGCCCTCGGTGCGCCGCTACCTCGACGACCCGCCGACCCGCGCCGAGCTGGAGGTGGTGCTGGCCGCGCTCGGCACCGAGGACCCGCTGGCGATCACCCGCACCGGAGAGCCCGCGTTCCGCGAGCAGGGGCTCTCCGGCGCCGACCGCGACACCCTGCTCGACGCACTGGCCGCCGAGCCGCGGCTGATCGAGCGGCCGGTCGTGCTCGACGGCGGCCGGGCCGTGCTCGGCAGGCCGCCGGAGAACGTGCTGGGCCTGCTCGAGGCGTAGCGGGCCCTCAGCGCACCAGCGCGCGGCGCACGAAGTCGACCTCGGTCGCGACGAGGTCCAGCTGGTCGGACACGACCAGCGAGCCGTGCCCGGCGTCGAACCGGCTGACCTCGTAGGACACGTCCCCGCGCGCGGCGAGCGCGTCGAGGTAGTTGTCGATCTGCCGGATCGGGCAGCGCGGGTCGTTCTCCCCGGCGAGCACCAGGACCGGCACCCGGACCTCGTCGACGTAGGTGAGCGGCGAGGCCTCCCGGTACAGGTCGGGCAGCTCGTCGGGGGAGCCGCCGAACAGTGCCCGGTCGAACGCGCGCAGCTGCTCCATCTCGTCGGCGTAGGCGGCGACGTAGTCGGCCACCGGCACCCCGGCGACGACCGCGGCCCACCGTCCCGGCTGGGTGCCCGCCGCGAGCAGCGCCAGGTAGCCGCCCCAGGACCAGCCGTCGACGGCGCACCGGCCGGCGTCGACGGTCCCGTCGGCGACCAGCGCGTCCTGCACCGCGGCGACGTCGGCCAGCTCCGTCAGGCCCGGGCGCCCCTCGATCGCGTCCCGCCAGGCCGAGCCGTAGCCGGTGGAGCCGCGGTAGTTGACCTCGACGACGGTGAACCCGGCCTCCACCCAGGTGGCGCGGCCGGCGTCGAAGCGGTCCTCGTCGGCGGCGTGCGGGCCGCCGTGCAGCACGAACACCGCCGGCGCGACGCGGTCGCCGTCGCGGGGCGCCTGCGACACCAGGCTGTGCACCGGCCCGCCGGGGCCGTCGGTCCACACGTCGCGGACGGCGACCGAGCCGGGCGGGCGCGCCCCGGGCGGCGCGACGAGCACGTCGTCGGAGCCGTCCGGGCGCAGCGCCCGGATCTGCGACGGCGTCGCCGCCGACGACGCGGAGTACTCGACGGTGCCGTCGTCGCGGACCTCGGCGGAGCCGACGCAGCCCGGCGCCGTCGCCAGCTCGGTCAGCTCCCCGGACGCGAGGTCGTGGCGGAACAGCCGGGTCCGCGCGGCGTGGGTGTGTGCGACGAGCAGCGCCGCGGCGTCCGGGGTGAAGCCGCCGACCAGCTCGCCGGGCAGGTCGAGGGCGAGCTCGGTGACCGCCCCGGTGACCGGGTCCCAGATCAGCAGCTCGTCGCGGCCGCGCCGCTCGTGCCCGACGAGCAGGCGCTGGTCCCCGGCGACCGGGGAGAACTCGAGCGGCGCGAGCCCCTTCCCGGGGCCGTCGTGCAGCTCGGCGACGGTCTCGCCGGTAGCGACGTCGAGCACCCGCAGCGACGGGTGTCGGGAGTCGCCGTGCTCGGAGTGGGAGATCGCGAGCAGCGTCTCGTCCTCCGACAGCGCGCCGACGCCGGCGTCCTCGGTGTGCCGGTAGATCTCGCGGGCGTCCGCACCGGACCCGCGCCCGTGCACCGACAGGACGGTGCCGTCGTCGGTGGACACGCCGACCGCGGTGACCCGGCGGCCGATCTCCAGGCCGGCGGGGTAGCCGTCGCCGGCACCGGGCACGGCGGGCGTGGTGGCGGTGCCGGGGCCGGTGCCCCACGGCTGGGCGACCCAGTGGCCGAACTCGTCGCCGTCGGTGTCGGCGAACCACCACACCTGCCCGCCGTCGGGCGGCAGCACCGCGGAGGTGGTGCCGTTGCGCCGCTCGGTGACCCGGTGGTGCTCGCCGGAGTCGCGGTCCCAGGCGTGGATCTCGAAGGTGCCGGTCGCGTTGGACACGTACACCGAGCGGGCCGGGGCGTCGCGGGCCCAGCCCGGGCGGGACATGCGCACCGCGGTGAACCGGGACCGCCAGCGCTGCTCGCGCTCGTCGTCGAACAGCGCCGGGGGGACGGGTGCGGTGGGGTGCGGGCTCACGGACCCGATCGTGCCGAACGCCACGAACGGGTCCGCACGGTGGGGTCACCGGCCGGTGATCCGGCAGCATGGGGGACATGCGGAGACCGGCCCGGGTGCTGCTCGCCGGGGTGCTCGTCCTCGCCCCGGCGGTCGCGGGCTGCGGTGCGGCCGGGACGGCGGCCGGTGCCGCCGCGGCCGGCCCGACGGTCGTCGCCGCGGCCGACGAGCAGGGCCTCACCCCGGTCCGCTTCGACTACGTCGCGACCACACCGGACCCGGCGGTGCCCACCGTGCGGGTGCGGCGCGGCACGACGGTGGTGCTCACCGTGGGCAGCGACGTCGCGCGCCGGGTGCTGGTGCCCGAGCAGGGCCGGGCGATCGACGTCAGCGCGGGCAGCACCGTGACCCTGCGGTTCCTGGCGCTGGGGACGTTCTCGGTGCGGGTCGCCGAGCCCGGCGCGTCCCGCGGCGGGACCGTGATCGGCCGCGTCGAGCCCTGGCACTGAGCCGCCCGTGCCGGGCGGCCGGCGGGTCAGGCGAGCGCGTCGACGCGGTCGGCGATCGCGCGCAGCCCCTCGGCGATGTCCACACCGGACGGTGCGGTGTCCGGGTCGAGCATCCACTGGACCATGACGCCGGTCAGCAGGGCCTGGTAGACCGCGCCCAGCACGTGCACGCGCCGGTCGGCGGCGGCCGGGTCGTCGTCGGGCAGGGTGTGGAAGGTCAGGGCCAGGCCCTCGCGCACCTCGCGCTGGGCCTCGGCGAGCTTCGCGCGCAGCTCGGGCAGGCGCTCGGCCTGGGCGAGGGCCTCGACGTGGGTGGCCCACAGCCGTCGCTGGGTGGAGAACAGGCCGACCACCCGGCTCCAGGTGTCCTCGACCCGGCGCTCCGGGTCGGTGGTGCCGGTCGCCGGCTCGGCGAGCGCCCGGTCGAGCTCCTCGCCCCAGGCGGTCGTCGCACGCAGCAGGGCCTCGGTGAGCAGGGCGTCCTTCGACCCGAAGTGGTAGCCGATGGAGGCCAGGTTCGTGCCGGAGGCCGCCACGACGTCGCGCGCGGTCGTCCGGCCGAAGCCCTTCTCGTAGAGGCACTGCGCGGCCCCGTCCAGCAGCTCCTCGCGGTGTCCCATGATCGGCGAACCTAGCGGGTCGGGAGGGACGTCCGTACACCGGCCGTTCACCGGTGGATGCCACGGTCGTGCAACGCTTGCGTGACGGCGGTCACGCCGGGTAGGGACTCTCCTGGAAGGCGCCCTCGACGGTGTGGGCGTCGTCGCCCGACGAGGAGTCACCGTGAGCAGACTGCGATTCGGCACGTTCCTGGCCCCGTTCCACCAGCCGGGACAGAACCCCACCCTGGCGTTGCAGCGCGACCTCGAGCTCGTCGAGCATCTCGACCGGCTCGGGTTCGACGAGGCCTGGATCGGTGAGCACCACTCGGCGGGGTCGGAGATCATCGCCTCGCCGGAGATCTTCATCGCCGCGGCGGCGGAGCGCACCCGCCACATCAGGCTGGGCACCGGCGTCACCTCGATCGCCTACCACAACCCGCTGTGGGTGGCGGACCGCATGGTGATGCTCGACCACCTCACCCGCGGCCGCACGATGCTGGGCTGCGGGCCGGGCTCGCTGCCGACCGACTCGTCGATGATCGGCCTGAACCCGACCGACACCCGCGAGCTGCTCGAGGTGAACCTCGACATCATCATGCGGCTGCTGCGCGGTGAGGTCGTCAACGCACAGACGAGGACGCACACGCTCGTCGACGCGCAGCTGCAGCTCGCGCCCTACAGCGACCCCTGTTTCGACGTGGCCGTCGCGGCCGTCGCCTCGCCGACCGGACCGCGGATGGCCGGGCAGCACGGCGTCGGGCTGCTCTCCATCGGCGCCACCCTCACCCAGGACGGCTTCGACGCCCTGGCCCACCACTGGAGCGTCGTCGAGGAGCGTGCCGCCCACCACGGCCGGCCCGCGCCGGACCGGTCGAAGTGGCGCCTGGTCGGGCTCATGCACGTCGCGGAGACCCGGGAGCAGGCCTACCGCGACGTCGAGTACGGCATCGAGCACTGGTTCCGGTACTTCCAGAAGGTCGCCGCGTTCCCGCAGATGGCGGTCGAGGGCGGCGACGCCAAGGAGATGATCGACTTCATCAACGAGGCCGGCATCGGCGCGATCGGCACCCCGGAGGACGCGCGGGCGCAGGTCCGCAAGCTCGTCGACCAGTCCGGCGGCTTCGGCGCGATGCTGCTGCTCGGGCACGAGTGGGCCAACCCGGAGGCGACGAAGCGGTCCTGGGAGCTCATCGCGCAGTACGTGATGCCGGAGTTCCAGGGGCAGGCCGCGGGCACCCTCGCGGCGAAGGACCGGGCCACCTCGACCCGGGAGAAGCACGCCCAGACCCAGCTCGACGCCGTCGACACCATGACCAAGCGCTACGAGCAGGAGAAGGCGGGCGGCTGAGCGGTGCCCGGCGCGGCGGTCAGCGACCGCCGCGCCGGGCCCGGCCCGCGCCGGCGAGCCACAGGGTCGCCAGCACCGCGCCGGTCGGCGCGGAGAAGATCAGGAACCACCACGGGCTGAGGTCGGTGAGCAGGGCGAGCACACCGGTCCCGGCGGCCGCCGCGGCGGTGAGGCACAGCCAGATGACCGACAGCACCCGCATCGCGACCCCGCCCGCGGTGGCGGAGAAGACCGCGCCGTCGCGGCGGCCGGGGGCGGCGACGGCGGGCAGGTCCGCGGTGACCCGGCCGAGGTCGGCCCGGGTGCGCATCCGCCACACCTCGGTGAGGCGCTCGTCGTACTCGGCCAGGTCGAGATAGCCCTCGGCGTGGGCGGCCCGCAGCCGGTCGGCGACCGCCTGGCGGTCGGCGTCGGAGATCCGGACCTGCTGGGGTTCCACCGCCTCGCTCACCCTCTCGATGATGCCTGCGCGTGTCCCGTTCGTGCCAGTGTGGGCGTGTGGCGGCGAGGGTGGTCCCGGGGCGGGCACGGTTCGCGGCGGCCGTCGTCGACGCGGGGCCCGGCAGCCGCGTGCTGGAGGTCGGCAGCGGGCCGGGCGCGGCGGCGGCGCTGGTCTGCGCGCGGCTCGACCCCGCCGCGGGCGGCCGGATGACGGCCGCGGACCGTTCGGCGGTCGCGGTCGCCCGGACCACCGAGCGCTGCGCCGACGCCGTCGCCACCGGGGTGCTGGCCGTCGTGCGGTCCGACCTGGCGGGGCTGCGGCTGCCCGACGCCTCGGTCGACGTCGCGTTCGCGGTGAACCTCAACCTGTTCTGGACCCGCGACCCCGGGCCGGAGCTCGCCGTACTGGCCGCGGTGCTCGCGCCGGGCGGGGTGCTGCACGTGCTCTACGAGGGCACCCCGCCCGCCGCCGTGGCCGCCGGGCTGCGGCGGCACGGGTGGGACGTGGAGCCGGTGGCCGGGCCGGGCGGGGCCGGGGTGAGCGCCCGCTACTCGCAGGCGACGCCGTCGTCGTCGCGGTCGAGCGCGGACCGGTAGCCGGGGGCACCGCGCATGATCGGCGCGGCGCCCGCGGCCCGTGCCGCGTCGCAGTTCTCGTAGTAGGCCGAGCCACCACCGGAGGCCGGCGGGTCCGTCGCGGCCGGCGGTGCGGGGGCCGCGGGGCGCGGGGCGGCGGGGCGCGGGGCGGCGGCCTGCGTGCGGGGCGCGGACGGGGCCGCGACGAGCGGACGCGCCGGGGCCGGGACGTAGGGCCGGTCCACGTCGGGATCGGGGTCGACGACGACCGGGGCCTGCGCCGGCGCCGCGGCCGGCACGACCGGGGCGGCCGCCTCGGTCAGCGTGATCGGGTCGCCCGCGGCGGCGGTCGCCGCACCCACCGGGGTCTGGGCGGTGACCGTCCCGGCCGGGGTCCCGGGCGTCGCCGCGGACGGCGGGCCGAGCACGACGTTGGTGAACCCGGCGGCGCGCAGGGTCTCGCGGGCCTGCGCGTCGGCCGTGCCGACGACGTCGGGGACGACCAGCACCACCGGGACCGCCGGGACCGCCGGCGCCGCGGCGGCGACCTCGGCGGTGGCGGCGGGCTGCGGCGGCGCGGTCGCGGCCCCGACGATCCCGAGGGTCGTGGTGAGCAGGCACAGCACGCTGCCCGCCACGCCGAGCGCCAGGCCGGCGCCGCTGCGTCCCGCGGTGGCCGCGGCGCCGCGCCGGTACCGGCCGCGCCCGCTCCGTGACAGCGCCACCGCCGGGACCGTGACGAGCAGGCCCAGCACGGGGAACCAGCCGACCAGCAGGCCCGCGACGCCCAGCCAGAACCCGGCCGTCGCCCGCGGGTTCGTCCGCCGGACCACGGGGATCGGCTGCGTCACCGGCTCGGCGGGGACGGTCCAGTGCTGGGTGGCGGTCATCGGTGGCCTCTCGCTCGTCACGGTGCGGAGCTGCACCGGTGACCCGCGTGTCGACCGCCGTGACCGCGGCATTACCCGGTGTCATCAGGAGTGATGACTACGGGGTCAGCACGAGCTTTCCGACGGCGGTGCGCTCGGCGTAGGCCCGCGTCGCGACGGCCGCGTCGTCCAGCGGCAGCGCGTCGGGCTCGGCGGGGTGCAGCTCGCCGGCGGCGATCCGCCGCAGCACCTGCGCGGCCAGGTCCCGCGACGCCGCGGGGTCGGTCCGGGACCAGTCGCCCCAGTCGACCCCGACGACGGTCCGGTTGCGCAGCAGCACGATGTTCGCGGGCAGCCGCGGGATCCCGCCGGAGGTGAAGCCGAGCACGCAGAACCGCCCGCCCGTGCCCAGCGCGCGCAGGGCGGCCTCCGCGGCGTCGCCGCCGACCGGGTCGACCACGACGTCGGCCCCGCCGCCGGTGTGCGCCCGGATCGCGTCCTTCAGCCCGTCGTAGCCGATCGCGGCCTCGGCCCCGGCGGCCAGCGCGGCGTCGCGCTTGTCCGGTGTGGACGCGACGGCCAGCACCCGCGCCCCGGCGGCCCGCGCGTGGTCCACGGCGGCCTGCCCGATCCCGCCGCTCGCGCCGAGCACCACGACCCACTCGCCGGGCCGGACCGCGACCCGGTCGCGCAGCGCGAAGGCCATCGTCCCGTGGCTCTCCATCGACGACGCCGCGACGCCGGCGCCGACCCCGTCCGGTACCGGCACCAGCGCGTCCGCCGGGACCCGCACGTGGCTCGCGAACCCGCCGAAGGAGGTCAGCAGCGCCGCGACCCGGCGGCCGCCCGTGGTGCCGGCGACCGCGGTGCCGGGGGTGAACGGCAGCGGCGGGCGCAGCTGGTAGCCGCCGCGGGCGATCAGCCCGTCGACGAAGCTGACCGCGGCCGCCTCCACCTCGACGACCACCTCGCCGGGACCGGCGACCGGCGTCGGCTCCTCGACCGTCTCGAACCGTTCCGGATCGGCGAACTCCCGGCAGAGCACCCGTCGCACAGCGCCTCCTCGCGTCGTCGGCGTTCCCCGGACCGAGCCTGCCACGCACCGGCCGGCGACGATCATCGACGGCATGATCGACTGCCCGTGTCCGCTCGTACCCGGGTGGACTCCCCGCGGGACGCGGAGAGGGAGGAACATGGCCGGCGTGTCGGCCGAGCGCCCGGAAGACGACCGGGCCGCGGACGGCCACCGCTCCGACGGCCGCAGCACGCGCTGGGACGCCCACCGCGCGCGACGCCGCGAGCAGGTGGTCGACGCGGCGCTGTTCGTCCTGGCCCGGGACGGTCAGGACTTCGGCGTCGACCAGGTCGCCCACGAGGCGGGCGTGACCAAGCCGGTGATCTACCGGCACTTCGGGGACCGGGCCGCGCTGCTCGACGCGATGGCCGAGCGGGCCACCGACCGCCTCATGGAACGCCTGATGCCCGCGATCTACGACGACGGCGCCATCCGCCCCCGCATCCACCGGGCGGTCGACGCGGTCCTCGGCCTCCTCGACGACTGGCCCGGCGTCGACCTGCTGTTCCGCCGCAGGCTCCCCGGCCAGCGCGGCGAGGTCGTCGACGCGGGCCGCGAGTTCATCGCCGCCGCGCTGACCGGTGTGCTCGGCGGGTACCTCGACGAGCTCGGCCTGCGCGAGACCGAGTTCGTCCAGGTGTGGGCCCAGTCGCTCGTCGGGTCGGTCCAGACCGTCTCGGAGTGGTGGCTGGGCGGGCGGGCGGGCGCCACCGTCCCGCCGCGCGAGGTCGTGTCCCGCCATCTGACCGCGCTGATCTGGGCCCAGATCGACGGCATCGCGCGCCAGTACGGCATGACGCTGGACCCCGAGGCGCCGCTGCCCGGAGCACCCGGGCCGAGATAGGCGTTACTCCACGTATAGGGTACCGTCCCGCAACGGCCGCACCGGGAGGTCGTGACCCCTGCGGAGGCCGGGTCGATCTGCGCACGGGCCCCGCGGGGGACTCCGGGCGCGCAGGCGTGCGGAGGGGGACCATGTCCGAGGGGGACGAGGGCGGGGTCGGGCGTGTCCCGGCACCGCCGGACGAGCTGGCGCCGGGCGGGCCGCGGGCGAAGGCGCGGGGCTGCCTGTGCTCCGTGCTGGCCAACGCGGCGTTCCGGTCGGGGGCCGAGCGTGAGCCCTGTATCGATCCACGCTGCCCGATGCACGCCCGTCCGGACGAGGGCTGACCGCTGCGGAGGAGACGCCTGTGCGTCCCTCCCTCCCCGGCAGGGCGGGGTCACCTTCGGGGGATGCGTGTCCCCGCCCTGCCCCCCGCACCGCTGGAGACGACCGTGCCCGACCCCGAGCGCGTCACCGCCGAGCTGCGCCGCGAGCTCGGCGCGGTCCGCGAGGAACGGCTCGCCGTCCGCTACGCCGGCCTCGTCACGCAGCTCCGGCTGGCCGGGGAGGTGCGGGTCGAGGACGGGCGGACCACCGTCCGCGCCGAGTTCGACGATCCCGTCCCGGCGCTGGCGCTGCGTACCGAGCTGGGCCGGCTGCACGGCAGGCCCGGGCTGCACGCCGAGATCGTGACCAGCGGCGGGACCTCGCTGCGCTACCGCGTCCTGGTCCGCGCGCCCGGCACCGACCTGGCCCGCGCGACCGGTCTGGTCGACCGGAGCGGGCGGACGGTGCTCGGGTTGCCGCCCGCCGTCGTCGCGGCCGGGCCCGGGGTCGCGGCCGGGGTGTGGCGCGGGGCGCTGCTGGCGCGCGGGCGCGTCGTCCGCCCCGCCGGGCGCACCCGCCTGGTCGTCACCTGCCCGGGGCCGGCGGTCGTGCTGGCCCTGGTCGGGGCGGCGCGCGGGCTCGGGGTCCTGGCCGCGCCGCAGGAGACGGTCAGCGAGCACCGGGTCGTCGTGCGCGACGAGGAGAGCGTGGACGCGGTGCTCCGCAGCAGCGGGGCGCCGCGGGTCGCGGACCTGCTGGCCCGGCTGCCCGCGGCACGGCCGGTGGCCGGGGCGGCGTCGGTGCCGCTGCGGTCGGTCAACGCGCGCCGGGCCGCCGAGGCGGCCGCGTCGACCGGGGACCGCGTCCGCCGGGCGCTCGACGTGCTCGGGGCGGGCGCGCCCGCGCACCTGTCGGAGACCGCGCTGCTCCGGCTGGCGCACCCGGACCGGTCGCTGGCCGAGCTCGGGCGGCTCAGCGACCCGCCGCTCAGCAAGGACACCGTGGCCGGGCGGCTGCGCCGGCTGGTCCGCCTGGCCGACGAGCACGGCGGCGACGGGGCCTGAGTCACCCGCCACGATCCGCCCGCCGGGCGCACCCGGGGTACGGTATGGACTCACGCATTCATCGCCTCAATTCGTCGAAATCGGGAGGTTGCCTTTCCATGCCTCGGTCCGACTCGGTCACCAAGAATCCGGAAAAGGGTTACGTCGCTCTGCTCGGCTGGAGTCTCAACGCGGTCGAGGCGGTCGACCGGTTCGACCGCCGGTACGTCGTCGTCGCCCCCGACTGGGCCGAGGAGTACTGCAAGGAGCACGAGATCCCCTACGTCCCGTGGAACTTCGAGCGGCTGAACGACCGCTCGATGGAGATCGCGGAGACGCTGCAGGAGATGGGCGTCGACGTCGCCATCCCACTGTTCGAGGAAACGGTGGAATGGGCCGGTGCCATCAATTCCGTGCTGCTGGACAATCCGCGCCTGTTCGGTCAGGCGATGCTGCTCCGGGACAAGGCGCTGATGAAGCGCCGCGCCCAGCTGGGCGGCATCCGGGTGGGCATCTTCGAGGAGGCCCACGACCGTGACGACATCGTCCGCTTCCTCAAGCGGGTCAACCAGACCCTGCTGAAGCTCGACGGCGACCCGAACGACCCGATCCACATCAAGGCGTTCGACAAGGCCGGCTGCCTCGGGCACCGCGTGGTGCGCACCTACGAGGACATCGACAACATCCCGGACGAGGAGTTCCCGCTCCTGATGGAGTCCCACCTGGACGGGTGGGAGTTCGCCGTCGAGGCCTGGGTGCACAACGGCAAGATCAAGTTCCTGAACATCTCCGAGTACGTCACCCTCGGTTACTCGGTGTTCGTGCCGGCGACCCCGGAGCTGGAGCACTACCGGCCCGCGATCACCGCCCAGATCGAGAAGCTGATCAAGACCTTCGACATCGAGTTCGGCTTCGTCCACCCCGAGTACTTCGTGACCTCCGACGGCGAGATGTACTTCGGCGAGGTCGCCTACCGGCCGCCGGGCTTCAAGGTCTTCGAGCTGCTCGAGCGCTCCTACGGCTTCAACGCCTACCAGGGGCTCGTGCTGGCCTTCGACCCGAAGACCACCGAGGAGGAGATCGACGCCTTCTTCCCGAAGGAGGTCGAGGGCGCCTCCGGCGTGGCCGGCTGCTTCGGCGTGTACCCGCGCCGCCGGGTCGTCTCCTCGCTCCAGATCCCGGAGGAGACCGAGGACGACGACTACTACGAGTCGCACGACCTCAACGCCCCGATGGAGGAGACGGTCACCAAGAGGACCGCGTTCGGCACCCACTGGGGTCTGCTCTACTTCTTCGGGGACGACCCCTACCGGATGCGCGATCTGTTGAAGAAGCAGGAAGAGCTCGACTTCTACGTCTAGTCGGCGTGGAGGACCAACGCGAGGGAACTCTGTGAATCCGACTCCCGACGTCGCGGGCGGGGCCACGGTGCTCGACAAGCGCCTGGCCTCGCTCGACGACGCCACCCGGGACCTGGCCAGGACCCCGGCCTTCGGCAAGACGACGAAGATCCGCCGGGTCCTGGAGCAGCTCCGGCGCGTACTGCTGCAGGACGGCGGCCCCGCCGCCGTCCAGTCCCGCGCGCAGGTGCTGGAGGAGGCCGGCGTCTTCGCCGGCACCGACTGGTCCCAGCCCGACATCCTGGTCCCGGCGTTCGTCGGGGCCGGGCTGCACAGCGGCAAGGCCGACACGGTGGTCATGGAGGCGACCAGCGAGCTGCGGATGCTCGCGGTCGCGCTCGGCGAGTACGACCACCCGTCGATCTCGGCCGAGGACGCCCGCCAGTTCCTGTCCCAGGTGCTGGCGATGAACCTCGAGCTGCTGTTCACCCCGCCGACCGAGGCCGAGCGCGTCCACGAGGGCCGCACCGCCCAGATGATCCGGGACCTGTTCCGCCACATCGCCGAGGGCATCGGCTACGACAGCGTCCTGGACAAGCTCGTCGCCGAGATCTGGCGGATCCTGCGCCAGCGCCCGATCCAGGTCGACCAGGTGTCGTCGCTGATCACCCGGCTGTCGGTGTGGCGCGGCGACCCGGACGTCGACCTGTCCTCCGGGCAGGGGCTCGACCGCCTCATCACCGCGCTGTTCGGCACGACCGAGGCCAGCCGGGAGGACCCGGGCGTCGACGTGTTCCGCGCCCGGCTCGAGGCGATGGACACCGGCGGGCTGCAGTACGAGGCCGCCGGGTTCGCCCGGGCCATGCACGACACCGGGCTCGTCTCGCCGTACCACGCGGAGCTGCTGCAGTTCCTGCGCCACGAGAGCGACTACCTGCTCGCCGAGGCGCTCGGCCTGTCCGACACGGGCAAGAACTGCCTGCTGCGCTACCGCGACCTGGTGCACCGGCTGATCGAGGAGGCCGTCACCCCGCACACCGCGCAGTGCATCTACGGGCTCGCGCTGCTGCTGGACCGCGGCATCCTCTACGAGCCGCCGCTGGTGCCCGGTCTGTGGCGCCAGATCGCGCTGGAGATCGGCCCGGCCGCCCGGCAGCGGCTGGTCGCCGCGTTCGGCGAGCAGCCGGCGCCGGAGGTCCGGCTGCTGGCCGGGGTGCTGTCCATGCTCGGCCAGCCGCTCGGCGTCGGACAGGGCGACAACCCGACCTGCCAGTCGGCGCGGGCGCTGTCGATGTGGGCCTACAACGACCCCGACTACCTGCTGCAGATGGTGGTCTGGGCCGCCCGCGACGACGAGATCGTCATGCACTTCGAGGGCCAGCGGATCTCCTCGCGGGAGAGCACGGCCGGCGTCGCGGAGAAGCTGCCGATCGACCTCGACCCGGTCTCGCTGGTCGTCGTGCCGCACCTGGACCGGATCTACGCCGAGATGGGCCGCCGCTGCGCCGGGCGCCCGGGCGACCCGCACCGCTGGGTCAACCCGGAGTTCCACGGCTGGTGGGCCGCACGCGGGTTCCACATCAACGTCGACGTCGCCACCGGCAACCTCGTCGACCTGGACACGTTCCTGCGGCAGTTCCACGCCGGCTACCACCCGGCCTACAACGGCGGGCAGCCGCTGATCCACCCGCAGCCCGCGGGGATCGCCGTCACCGACAGCGCGGCGCGCTACGTCGGCTGGCACGCGATCACCGTCCTGCGGGTCGCGCCGGACCCGCAGGACGTGATGCGGGTGTACTTCTACAACCCGAACAACGACAGCGGGCAGGACTGGGGCGACGGCGTCGTCGTCTCGACCGCGGGCAACGGCGAGCGCTTCGGCGAGGCGTCGCTGCCGTTCGACCAGTTCGCGTCGCGGCTCTACATCTTCCACGGCGACCCGCTGGAACACGGCGAGCCGGAGAAGGTCCCGGCCGAGGACGTCGCGACGATCGTCGGCTACATCGAGCGGAGCTGGGGTGCCGACCGCCTCCCGGCGGGCGCGGCGCTGCAGGCCTCCGACGGTCCGGCGCCGGTGGACTGACCGACCCGTGGGACGACCGCCCCTCCCGGCGTCGCTCGGCGCCGCCGGTGCCGTGCTGCTCACCGCCGGGGCCTGGGCGGTCGTCCTCGCGCCGGGCTCGGTGGCCGCGCTCGCCGCCGCCGTCGCCGGCACCGGGCTGGTCGTCCTGGCGTGGCTGCTGCTCCTGCGGCTGCCGGTGACCACCGCGCAGGCGGTCCGGACGCTCGTGGTGTGGACCGCGCCGCTGCTCGTCGCGCCGCCGCTGTTCAGCCGCGACGTGCACAGCTACCTGGCCCAGGGGGCCGTCGCGCTGCGCGGGATCGACCCGCACCGGGTCGGCCCGGCCGGCGGGCTGCCGCCGGGGTCACCGGTGCTCGCCCGCGTCGACGGGTACTGGCGGGACACGCCGTCGCCGTACGGGCCGGTGACCGACCTGCTGCAGAAGGGCGTCGCCGCGGTCGCGGGGGACGGCCTCGTCGCGGGGGTGGCGCTGTACCGGCTGCTCGCCGTCGCGGCGGTGGCGGGGATCGCGTGGGCCCTCGCGCGGCTGGCCGCCGCGCACGGGGTCCCGCCGGGGCGGGCGCTGGTGGCGGGGGCGCTGAACCCGCTCGTCCTGTGGCACGTCGTCGGCGGGATGCACAACGACGGGCCGATGCTGGCGCTGCTGCTCGCCGGGCTCGCCGTCGGGCTGGGACCGTCCCTGGCCGCCGGTGCCGCGCTCGTCGCGCTGGGTGCGCTGGTGAAGGCGCCCGCCGCGGCCGGGCTCGCGGTGCTCGCGATCGCGGCCGGGCGGCGCGGCGACGGGCCGGGGGCGCGGTGGCGCGGCGTCGCCGTGGTGGCCGGCACCGGTGCGGCGGTGCTCGTCGCCGGCTCGGCCCTGGTCGCGCCGGGCTGGGTCGCGGCGCTGTCCACACCGGGGCAGCTGACGAGCTGGATGGCCCCCACCAACTGGGCCGGGCTCGCCGCCGCCGCGCTCGGGGCCGACCCCGCCGCGGCGCCGGCCACGGCCCGCGCCGCGGGCACCGTGCTCGCCGTGCTGCTCGCGGCGGGGGTGCTCGTCGCGCAGGCCCGTGGCCGGGTCCGCCCGCTCGCCGCGACGGGCCTGGTGCTGGGGGCCGTCGTGGTGCTGGGGCCGGTGCTGCACCCGTGGTACCTGCTGTGGGCGCTGACGCCCGTGGCCGCGGTGCCGCTGGTGCCCCGCGCGCGGACGGCGCTGACGGCGGTGTCGGCGGTGTTCGCGCTGCTCCTGCCGCCCATGGCGGGTGACTTCTCCGGCCGGGGCGGTGCGCTCGTCCTCGCCTACGCGGCGGCGCTGCTCGCGGTCGCGGCCGTGGCGGTCGCGGCGGTGCGGACCCGCGCGGTTCCGCCCGGCCGGCGCGGATCATGCTGACCGGTGTGAGGGAGCTCGATCGGGCCCGCGTCCCGGCCACCGCGCTGCGGTACGCCGCGGCCGCCGCGGGCGGGGTGCTGCTGCACGTGGCCTACCCGCCGCGCACGGTGTGGTGGACGGCGGTGGTCGCGTTCGCGCTGCTCTGGTGGGCGCTGGACGGGGTGCGGCTGCGCCGCGGCGCCGCGCTGGGAGCGCTCTTCGGGTTCACGTTCTCCCTGGCGCACCTGTTCTGGATCCAGGACTTCCTGGGCCGCGACTACGGGCCGTTCCCCTGGCTGGGGCTGTCGCTGGTGATGGCCGGGTTCCCCGCGCTGGGCGGCGCGCTCGCCGCCGCGGCCGCACGGCTGCCCGCCGCGCCGCTGTGGGGTGCGCTCGCCTTCACCGCGCAGGAGTGGCTGCAGAGCCGGTTCCCGTTCAACGGCTTCCCGTGGAGCCGCGTCGCGTTCGGCCAGGTGGAGGGCCCGTTCCTGCCGCTCGCCGCCGTCGGCGGGGCACCGCTGGTGTCCGTCGCCGTGGTCGCGACCGGGTTCTGCGCGGCGGCGTACCTGGCGCGGCCGCGGGCGCTGGTGCGGCTCGTGCCGGTGGCGGTGGTCGTGGCCGTCCTGCTCGCGCTGCCGCACCCGCCCGTCGACGCGCAGGACGGCACCCGCACCGTCGCCGTCGTGCAGGGCAACGCGCCGGACATCGGGCTCGGCCTGTTCGGCGCCGGCGCGACGGTGCGCCGCAACCACCTCGCCGAGACCGCGGTGCTCGCCGAGCGGGTCGCGACCGGGGCGGTGCCGCGGCCGGACCTGGTGGTGTGGCCGGAGAGCTCGGTGACGACCGGGGGGACCGACCCGTCCGTCGACCGGGTCGTCGACGAGCTGGGGGTGCCGTTCCTGGTCGGCGGCAACCACGAGTCGGCCGCGACCGGCACCGAGAACGCGATCACCGTCTGGAGCCCGGGGACCGGCCCGGGGGAGCGCTACGCCAAGCAGGAGCTCGTGCCGTTCGGCGAGCGGATCCCGCTGCGGTCGGTCACGCGGTACCTGACCCCGTTCGTCGCGCTCGCCGACTTCACCCCGGGCACGGGTCCCGCGTACCTCGACGTCGCGGGCACTCGGGTGGCGACGGCGATCTGCTACGAGACCGCCTACGACCACGTGCTGCGCGACGGCGTCGCCGACGGCGGGGAGCTGATCGTCGTGCCCACCAACAACGCCTGGTACGGACGCAGCGAGATGACCTGGCAGCACCTCGCGCAGTCGCGGCTGCGGGCCGTGGAGCACGGGCGGGCGGTCGTCGTCGCGGCGCTGTCGGGGGTCAGCGCGGTGATCCGCCCGGACGGCTCGGTGGCCGCCTCGACCGGCCTGTACACCGCGGACACGCTCGTCGGGCAGGTCCCGCTGCGCACCGGGGAGACGCTCGCGACCCGCTGGGGCGCTCCGGTCGAGCACGGGCTCGCACTCGCCGGGCTGCTCGCGGCGGCGGCCGGGTGGGCCCGGCACCGGCGGGCGGTCAGCGGTCCGGCGTCCGGCGCATGACGACCCGCGGGAACCCGCCGGAGACCCCGGTGGTGTCCGCGGCGTGGGTGAACCCGGCGGCCTCGAACAGCGACCGGGTGCCGACGTAGGCCATCGTCGGGTCGACCCGCTCGCCCCGGTTGTCCACCGGGTAGCCCTCGACCGCCGGTGCGCCGTGGCCGAGTGCGAACGCCACGGCCCCGTCGAGCAGCGCGCGCGTGACGCCGCGCCCGCGGTGCCCGGGGCGGACGCGGAAGCACCACACCGACCACACCGGCAGGTCGTCGACGTGCGGGATCGTGCGGGAGCGGGCGAACGGCAGCTCCGCGCGCGGGGCGACGGCCGCCCAGCCGACGACCTCGCCGTCGTCGTGGGCGAGGACGCCCGGGGCGACCGGGCGCCCGGTGAGCTCGCGGACGTACTCGCCGCGGTCGCGGCCGGTCAGGGCCCGGTTGCGGGCCGCGGGGAGCCGGTGCGACAGGCACCAGCACACCGAGGCGCCGGGGTCGCGGCGCGGGCCGAGCATCGTCGCGACACCGTCGAACGACGTGGCCGGGCCGACCGTGACGGGCACCACGCGAGCGTAGCGGCCGGCGCCGCCCCGCCCGGGACGCGGGCGGGGCGGCGGGCCGGGGCTCAGCGCCCGGCGGTCTGCGCGTGGTCGCGCACCGCGATCGGCGCGCCGGCGAGGTCCTCCTCGTTGCAGAGCAGCTTCAGCTCGTAGTACGCGGCGTCGGAGCGCTCGTCGTAGTCGAGGTGGATGGCGATGACGTCGACCGGCTCGCCCAGCCAGGACTGGGTGTCCCGCAGCCAGCGAGCCGCCCGCTCGAGTGCGGCGGGCAGGTCGTTGTCGCGGAACTGGACCGGCCGGAACGGGACGTCCTGGATGCCGTCCTGCTGATGCGTCGGGCGGGGGAGCGCCGCGGCCAGACCCGCGTCGTCGAGATCGAGCGCTACCGGGTTGTCACTCATCGCTCCAGGATTCCGTATCACCCCGGGCGGACGCACCCCACCACGCCCGTCGCGGGCGTCACCCGCCCGCGCGGGAGGCCCGGACACGACGAAGGCCCAGGTCCGCCGGACCTGGGCCTTCACATGGTCGGGGTGACAGGATTTGAACCTGCGACCTCTTCGTCCCGAACGAAGCGCGCTACCAAGCTGCGCCACACCCCGATGGCCACCGGGTTTCCCCTGAGCCGTGGAGAACTCTACCCGATGCCCTCCGACGCCTGCGCGGGGGTTCCCCTGCGCGCGTCCGGCCCGGCCGGGCGCGCCACGAGGGTCAGCAGCGACGCCTCCGGGGGGCAGGCGAACCGCACCGGGGCGTACGGCGAGGTCCCCAGACCGGCCGAGACGTGCAGCCGCATCCGGCTGCCCCAGCGGCTCGCTCCGCGGGCGCGGGACCGGTCGATCCCGCAGTTGGTGACGATCGCGCCGTAGCCCGGCAGCCGCAGCTGCCCGCCGTGGGTGTGGCCGGCGAGGACGAGGTCGTAGCCGTCGGCGGCGAACCCGTCGAGCACCCGTGGCTCGGGGGAGTGGGTGAGACCGAGCCGCAGGTCGGCGTCGCCGTCGTGGCCGGCGACGCGCGGGTAGCGGTCCCGGTTCAGGTGCGGGTCGTCGACGCCGGCGACGCGGACCGTGCGCCCGTCGACCTCCAGCAGGTGACGGGCGTGGGTGGCGTCGACCCAGCCGTGCTCGCGGAACGCGGCGCGCAGGTCGGTCCAGGGCAGCGGGTCGCCGTGCACCCGCCGGGTGTCGCCGCGGCGCAAGTAGCGGGCCGGGTTCTTCGGCGTCGGGCCGTAGTAGTCGTTGCTGCCGAACACGAACGCGCCGGGCCGGTCCAGCAGCGGCCCCAGCGCCGCGAGGACGCCGGCGACGGCGTCGGGGTGGGCCAGGTTGTCCCCGGTGTTCACGACGAGGTCGGGGTCCAGCGCGTCCAGCGCGGCGACCCAGCGGATCTTGCTGCGCTGGCCGGGGGTCAGGTGGAAGTCCGACAGGTGCAGGATCCGCAGCGGCCGGGCGCCCGTCTCCAGGACCGGCAGCTCCTCCCGCCGCAGCGTCCAGTGCCGGCGCTCGATCCCGGCCGCGTAGCCGAGTCCGGCCGCCCCCGTGGCGACGGTGGCGGCGGCGAGTCGGGCGAGCGTACGGGCGGTACTCACGCGATCCAGCCTACGTCGCGGGACTATCGTGGCGAGCCGTGAGCACCCTCAAGGAGCAGCTGCGCGCCGACCTGACCACCGCGATGAAGGCCCGCGACGAGCTGGTCAGGACCACGCTGCGGTCCGCGCTGACCGCGATCGGGAACGCCGAGGTGGCGGGGGACACGGCCCGCGAGCTCACCGACGACGAGGTCCGCGCCGTCATCACCAAGGAGACCAAGCGGCGCGCGGAGTCCGCCCAGGCCTTCGCCGACGGCGGCCGCGCCGAGTCCGCGGAGCGCGAGCGCGCCGAGGGCGAGGTCCTGGCCCGCTACCTGCCGACCCAGCTCGACGACGACGAGGTCGACGCCCTCGCCCGCGCCGCCGTCGCCGAGGTGGAGGCCGAGACCGGGGAGAAGCCCGGGATGAAGCAGATGGGCCAGGTCATGAAGAAGGCCAACGCCGCCGCGTCCGGCCGGGCCGAGGGCGGCCGCGTCGCCGCCGCGGTGAAGAAGGCCCTCGCGTCCTGACCCGCGCCGGTGCCGCCCGGCTCCGCAGCGGAGCCGGGCGGCACCGGATCAGGTGGTCGGGGACTTGCGCGCGCGCGGGGTCGCGGGCTTCTTCGCCGCGGTGCTGCGCGTGGTCGTCTTCTTCGCCGCCGCCGTGCTCCGCGCCGCCGCGGGCTTCTTGGCCGCGGGCTTGCGGGCGGTCGTCTTCTTCGCCGGGGCCTTCGCCCGGCGCTCCGCGAGCAGCTCGGAGGCCCGCTCGTCGGTGATCTCCTCGACCGAGTCGCCCTTGCGCAGGCTGGCGTTGGTCTCGCCGTCGGTGACGTAGGGGCCGAAGCGGCCGTCCTTGATCACCATCTTCTTGTTCGTCGACGGATCCTCGCCCAGCTCGCGCAGCGGCGGCGCCGCCGCGGCGCGCCCGCGCTGCTTCGGCTGCTTGTAGATCTCCAGCGCCTCTTCGAGGGTCACCGAGAACAGCTTCTCCTCGTCGCCGAGCGAGCGGGAGTCGGTCCCCTTCTTGAGGTACGGGCCGTAGCGGCCGTTCTGCGCGGTGATCTCGTCGCCGGAGTCGGGGTCGGTGCCGACGATCCGGGGCAGCGAGAGCAGCTTCAGCGCGTCGTCGAGGGTGACGGTGTCGACCGACATCGACTTGAACAGCGAGCCGGTGCGCGGCTTCGGCTTGGCCGGCTTCTTCTTGGCGCCCTCCGGGACCTCCGGCTCGGGCAGCAGCTCGGTGACGTAGGGGCCGAAGCGGCCCTCCTTCGCCACGATCTCGTGCCCGGTCACCGGGTCGGTGCCCAGCTTGCGGCCCTCCTGCGGGACCGAGAACAGCTTCTCGGCGATCTGTTCGGACAGCTCGTCCGGGGGCAGGTCGTCGGGCAGGTTGGCGCGCTGGGAGTCGCCCTCGACGATCCGCTCCAGGTAGGGGCCGTAGCGCCCGACCCGGACGACGACGTCGCGGCCGTCGGCGTCGGTGAACATCGGGATCGAGTTCACCGTGCGGGCGTCGATCTCCTCGAGGTTCGACCCCACGAGCTTCTTGAGCCCGCCCGCCTTCGCGATCTCCGAGCCGGTGTCGGCGCCGTCGTTGCCGAAGTAGAAGCCCGACAGCCAGTGCACGCGGGAGTCGTCGCCGGAGGCGATCGAGTCGAGGTCGTCCTCCATGGCGGCGGTGAAGTCGTAGTCGACGAGCTGGCCGAAGTGCTGCTCCATGAGCCCGACGACGGCGAACGCCACCCAGGACGGGACGAGCGCGGAGCCCTTCTTCCAGACGTAGCCGCGGTCGAGGATGGTCTTGATCGTCGACGCGTACGTCGACGGCCGCCCGATCCCCATCTCCTCCATGGCCTTGACCAGCGCCGGCTCGGTGAACCGCGACGGCGGGCTGGTCGAGTGCCCGTCGGGGACCAGCTCGGTGGCGGTCAGCGACTGGCCCTCGGTGAGCTCGGGCAGACGGGACTCGGCGTCGTCGGCCTGCTGCTCGGGGGAGCTGTCGTCGACGGTCTCGACGTAGGCCTTCAGGAAGCCGGGGAACGTGATCGTCCGGCCGGACGCGCCGAACACGACGTCCTCGCCGGTGCCGGCGGTGCCGGAGATCCGGACGCTGACCGTCGTGCCGCGCGCGTCGTTCATCTGCGAGGCGATCGTGCGCTGCCAGATCAGCTCGTAGAGCCGGAAGTCGTCGCCGTCGACCTCGCGGGCGATGGCGCCGGGGGTGCGGAAGCTCTCGCCCGCCGGGCGGATCGCCTCGTGGGCCTCCTGGGCGTTCTTCACCTTGCGGGTGTACTGGCGCGGGGAGTCGGCGACGTAGGCGTCGCCGTACAGCTCGCGGGCCTGCGAACGGGCGGCCTCGATCGCCGTCGCGGACAGCGTCGTCGAGTCCGTACGCATGTAGGTGATGTAGCCGTTCTCGTACAGCCGCTGTGCGCTGCGCATCGTGCGCTCGGAGGAGAACCGCAGCTTGCGGCCGGCCTCCTGCTGCAGCGTCGAGGTCATGAACGGCGGGTACGGCTTGCGCGTGTAGGGCTTCGCCTCGACCGAGGCGACCTCCATCGGCCGGTCCTGCAGCCCCTCGGCGAGCCGGCGGGCCTCGGCCTCGTTCAGCGTGACGACCTCGGTGGAGCCCTTCTTCAGCTGCCCGAGGGAGTCGAAGTCGCGGCCGGTGGCGACGCGGTGGCCGTCGACCTGCATCAGCCGCGCCCCGAACGAGCGCGGGGTGGCCTTCTCCCCGGCGTCGAGGGTGGCGGCGATGTCCCAGTACTCGGCGGAGCGGAACGCGATCCGGTCGCGCTCGCGCTGCACGATCAGCCGGGTCGCGACCGACTGCACGCGGCCCGCCGACAGCTTCGGCATGACCTTCTTCCACAGCACGGGGGAGACCTCGTAGCCGTAGAGCCGGTCCAGGATGCGCCGGGTCTCCTGCGCGTCGACGAGGTGCTGGTCGAGCTCGCGGGTGTTCTCCGCGGCCGCGCGGATCGCCGACTCGGTGATCTCGTGGAAGACCATCCGGCGGACCGGGACCTTCGGCTTGAGGGTCTCCAGCAGGTGCCAGGCGATGGCCTCGCCCTCGCGGTCGGGGTCCGTCGCGAGCAGCAGCTCGTCGACGGTCTTGAGCGCCTCGCGCAGCTCGGAGACGGTGCTGCGCTTCTCCGGCGTCACGACGTAGAGCGGGCTGAACTGGTTGTCGACGTCGACGCCGAGCCGCGCCCAGGACTCGCCCTTGTACTTGGCGGGGACGTCCGCGGCGCCGCGCGGCAGGTCGCGGATGTGCCCGACGGAGGACTCCACGACGTAGTCGTTGCCGAGGTAGGGCTGGATCTTCTTCGCCTTGCTCGGCGACTCGACGATCACCAGGCGGCGGACCGGGCGTCCGGAGGCGCTCGCCGTCGAGGTCGGCCTGCGTGTGCTGCCCCCCGACGTGCGTGCCGAACCCGTCGTTCCCGTTGTCGCTGATGCCACCTGGTCCTACCTCATCTCTCGGCCGTGTCGCGCCTGGTGCGACACCTGAGCCGTTCCCCGGCCCCGCTGCGTTACGGCGGTGCGGCCCCGGAGCGTGCCGGACGTCCCGTGCCGGGGGCCGTCCTACGACGATCGCACGATCTCACACCGTCGTCGCTCCGTGCCGTGGCCCGCACCACGAGTGGCCGGGCGAGTCGTCAGCGTAGCCCGGGCGGTGGTTCGGCAGGTCAGGCGGCCGGTCGGCCGTGGTGGCGAGGCCACTCGGACGTGTCCGACATCCGCGGTGCAGGCCCCACCAGCTCAGCCAGCCGGGCCATCCGGCGTGCTCCGTGCAGGCGCAACGCCGGACCCGGCGCGCCGTGTTCCCCGGTCGCCAGGCGGGCCGGCGGCAACCCGGCGCGGGTGGCCGCCGCGATCAGCGGTCCGTGCGTCCACGGCGCGTGCGGATCGAGCAGGAGCAGGTGGCCCCCGCGCAGGTCACAGGTCCCGGCGGCGAGCGCCCAGAGCCGCAGCGCCGCGCCGTCGAGCTGGAAGTCGGCCGGGACCTGCTTGCGCCCGTCGGGGGTGCACCAGGCCCGGGCGAGCGGGACCAGGTCCCGCCGGAACGCGCTGCGCATCCCCGACGCGCCCGGCGCGAGGGTGACCCCGCGCGCCGCCGCCAGCGCGGCCAGGGCGCCTTCGCGGCCCGCGAGGGGCAGCGGGACGTCGAAGCGGGCGGTGTCCCCGGCGCCGAACCGCTCGATCCGCCCGGGCCCGCAGAGCAGCCCGGCCAGGTCGGTCAGCCCGGCCGGCCGGGCCTCCGCGGAGAACAGCGACATCTGCGGCACGCGGTCAGCATAGAACGCATGTTCGACCTTGCCCAGCTCTGCCGCGCGGGGCGCGCCGGACGGGTGACCCGCGTCGTCAGGCGGGCCCGTTGATCTTCTTGAGGGCGACGCACTTGGGCGCGGTCTGGAACGCCTTGTCCAGCCGCGGGGTCGGCCCGATCTTGTCCAGGCCCTGCGCGCCGGAGATCGTGCGCAGCTTCTGCTGGGCGGCGTCGAGCTTGCCCTGGAAGCCCTGGACGTCGTTCGGGTCGATCGCGTCGACCTCCTTCTTCGCCTCGGCGATCGTCGTCCCGGAGCGGTTGAGCATGTCCCGCACGGCGGCGGCCCACTGGTCGCCGCCGCTGACCGGGGACTGCCCGGCCGCGGTGAGCTGCTTCTTGCCGGTCTCGATGCCGGAGCCGACCTTGCCGAGGTACTCCGAGAGCCGGGTCTTGATGCCGGGCAGGTCGGCGCCGGTGTAGTCCGGCGGGGTGTTCAGCGGCTGGTAGTACGCCAGCGTGGCACCGCAGACCTTGTCGCCCCAGGCGACCGGGTCGGCGCCGACGCCCGCGGTGGGGCGGGGCGCGGGGTCCGCGGCGGGGGTGCCGGCCACGCTCGACGCGCAGCCGCCGGCGAGGAGCGCGGCGAGCAGGGTGGGGAGCAGTACCCGGGCGGTACGCGCCGGGCGGGGGGTGGCCATCGTGGGGCTCCAGGGTCGGGGGCCCGTCGGGGCCCCGGGGCACGGGCAGTGGTCGACGGTAGGACGCCGTCGCAGGTCAGCCGCCGCCGCCCTCCCCGGTTGACCCGTTCGGAGCAGCGGTGGGTGCTCCGGTGGGCGGGGTGGCACGCGCCTGCTCCGCCGCCCGGGACAGCTCCCCGCACACGGCGGAGGCCCGGAAGGCGGCGGCGATCTCGGGGTTGCCGGTGACCTGGTCGAGGGGGCCGGTCGTGCCGTTCAGCGCCCCGAGCGGGGCGACGGCGGCCGGGAGGTCGCGCGCGACGGCGGCCGGGTCGGCCGCGTCGATCGCCTCGACCCGGGTGCGGGCGCCGGAGAAGGCGGAGCGGATCTCCCCGAGCCCGCCCTGCAGCCGGGCGGCGAGGGCGTCGCCGTCGTCGACCGGGGCGGGACCGAGGCGGTCGAGGTCGCCGAGCGCACCGTCGGCGGCGGCCGTCGTGCGGGCCAGGTAGTCCGACAGGGTGCGCAGCCGCTCGGCGGGGTCCGTCGACTCGGCCGGCGTCGCGACGGCGGTCCGCACGAACGGCAGCACCGCCCCGCACATCGAGTCCGTCCACTGCTCGACCGTCGGCCCGGCGGGGCCGCAGCCGGCGAGCAGGGCGACCGGGACGGCGAGCAGTGCACCGAGCAGTCGCGGTGTCCGCATCGCTCCTCCGTCCGGGTGACCGGCGGTGATCACCGCCGTCGGGCGGGAGAGTAGCCGAACCGGGCCCGGACGCACCGCGGCCGCTCGCCCCGAGGGGGACGAGCGGCCGCCGTGGTCCTGCGGATGGCCGCGCCGCGGCCGCCCGGTCAGCCGACCGAGCTCTCGGCCGGCGCGTCGGTGATCGAGGAGGTGCGGCGCTTGGACACCACGACCGCGGCCGCGATGACCAGCACCGCGACGACGGCGATGACGATCCGGACCGCCGGGTTGGCGTCCGGGGTGGAGAGCACCACGACCGCCGGGGCGATCAGCACCGAGACCAGGTTCATCACCTTGATCAGCGGGTTGATGGCCGGGCCCGCGGTGTCCTTGAACGGGTCGCCGACGGTGTCGCCGATGATCGTCGCCTCGTGGGCGTCGGAGCCCTTGCCGCCGTGGTTGCCGTCCTCGACGAGCTTCTTGGCGTTGTCCCAGGCACCACCGGAGTTGGCCAGGAAGATCGCCATCAGCACGCCGGTGGCGATGGCACCGGCCAGGTAGCCGGCCAGCGGGCCGACGCCGAGACCGAAGCCGACCGCGATCGGCGCGAAGATCGCCAGCAGGCCCGGGGTCGCCAGCTCGCGCAGCGAGTCCCGGGTGCAGATGTCGACGACGCGGCCGTACTCGGGCCGCTCGGTCCGGTCCATGATCCCGGGCTTGGTCGCGAACTGGCGGCGGACCTCGAAGACCACGGCACCGGCCGCGCGGGTGACCGCGTTGACCGCGAGCCCGGAGAACATGAAGACGACCGAGGCGCCGATGATCACGCCGACCAGGGTGTTCGGGCTGAACACCTCGTAGGCGAAGGCGGTCCCGGCGTCCTGCGCGGCGATGTTCACCCCGGCGAGCGCCTGGCTGATCGCGTCACGGTAGGAGCCGAACAGGGCGGTCGCGGCGAGCACCGCGGTGGCGATCGCGATGCCCTTGGTGATCGCCTTGGTGGTGTTCCCGACCGCGTCGAGCTCGGTGAGGATGTCCACGCCGTCGCCCTCGACGTCGCCGGACATCTCCGCGATGCCCTGCGCGTTGTCCGAGACCGGGCCGAAGGTGTCCATCGCGACGATGACGCCGACCGTGGTCAGCAGGCCGGTGCCGGCGAGCGCGACCGCGAACAGCGACACGACGATCGAGCCGGACAGCAGGAACGCCCCGTAGACCGCCGCGGAGATGACGATGGCGGTGTAGACGGCGGACTCGAAACCGATCGAGATGCCGGACAGGATCACGGTGGCCGCGCCGGTCAGCGAGGACTCGCCGACGTCCTTGACGGGCCGGTCCTCGGTGCCGGTGTAGTAGCCGGTCAGCTTGAGGATGACCGCCGCCAGCACGATGCCGATGAGCACCGCCACCGACGCGATCAGCCGCGGGTCGCCCGCGAGCCCGACGACGCTGGAGTCGGTCGGGTTCACCAGGTCACCGAAGGTCGGGGGGAGGTAGACGTAGGCGGCGACGATCGACAGCACCCCGGCGAACAGGGCCGACAGGTAGAAGCTGCGGTTGATCGCGCGCAGGGTGTTCTCCCCGGCGCGGGCCTTGGTCAGGTAGACGCCGAGGATCGCGGTGATCACGCCGATCGCGGGGACGATCAGCGGGAACAGCAGGCCCTGCAGGCCGAACGCGGCGGTGCCGAGGATCAGCGCGGCGACCAGGGTGACCGCGTAGGACTCGAACAGGTCCGCGGCCATGCCGGCGCAGTCGCCGACGTTGTCGCCCACGTTGTCGGCGATGGTGGCGGCGTTGCGGGGGTCGTCCTCGGGGATGCCCTGCTCGACCTTGCCGACCAGGTCGGCGCCGACGTCGGCGGCCTTGGTGAAGATGCCGCCGCCGACACGCATGAACATGGCGAGCAGTGCGGCGCCGAAGCCGAAGCCCTCCAGCACGCGCGGGGCCTGGCCGGCGTAGACGAGCACGACGACCGCGGCGCCGAAGAGGCCGAGGCCGACGGTGAACATGCCGACCACACCGCCGGTGCGGAACGCGATGCGGGTCGCCTTCTCCCGGCCACCGGGCTCGCGTGAGGCCGCGGCGACGCGGATGTTCGCGCGCGTCGCGAGCCACATGCCGAGGTAGCCGATGATCGCCGAGAAGACCGCGCCGACCACGAAGAAGATCGAGCGGCCGATGCGTTCGCCGAGGTCCTCGGCGGGCAGGGCGAAGAGCAGTACGAACACGATCGCGGCGAAGATCGCGAGCGTGCGGAACTGGCGGTTGAGGTACGCCGTGGCGCCCTCCTGCACCGCACGGCCGATCTCCTGCATGTTCGGGGTGCCCTCGCCGTGGGCGAGGACCTCCCTCAGCAGCAGACCGCCGACGGCGAGGGCGACGAGGGCGACCACCGCGACCACACCGACGACGGTGAAGTCCCCCGCGCCGAGCTCGAGGCCCTGGGCGAGAGAGGTGGGCTGGGACATCCGTGTCCTCCCGGTGGGAAAGGATCCGGCCGGCGAGGTCCGCGACGACCGGGAGCGGGCCGTCTTGGCTCGACCCCGTCCCGGTGACGACGTCCTCGTCGGCGACGACTGGGCCCGGGCGGTGTCCACCGGTGACCGGGCTGGTGCAGTCTAGGAGTGTGGTGCATCCCTCAGTGGGATCGGGATCACAAGTTGTAACGAACCGGCAAAAGTGATCAATCCCACACGATGTCGCGACGCAATCCGGGAACCCGCAGATCAGTTGCGGCGCAACGGGAACCGCGACCCGATCGACGGATCCGGATCGATCTCCGCCGGACACCGGGAGCGACGGCCGGGCGTTCGAACGTCTGTGCCAACCTGGTCGGTCGTGGGAGCGAGGGTGGAGAGCACGCAGGGCCCGGACGGGTCGCAGCGCGGGGTGGAGCTGCTCCGCCGCGTGCTGGCCGGGTCGGGGGTCGACCCCGCCCGCGCGGACACCTCGTGGACCGCTCCCGGCGGGACGGACCCCGGCCCCTCTCCCGTTCCCGGTGGGCCGTCCGCCTCGCCCGCGCCGGGCCCCGCGGCCGGCTCGGCCGCGCCCGGGGTCGCCGCGTCCGGGGGCGGTGCGTTCGCCGCGCAGGACGGGTTCGACGGCCCGGACGGCCCGTCCGGCCCGGACGGCTCCGGCGGCCACGACGACCCCCTGCGTCACGTCGTGCGGATCCCGGCGCGCCCGGGGCGTCCCGCCGACTGGCCGGACTGGACCCCCGAACCGCTGCGCACCGCGTGGGCGGCCCGCGGCGTGACCCGGCCGTGGTCGCACCAGGCGCACGGTGCGGAGCTGGTGCACGGGGGAGCCGACGTCGTCGTCGCGACCGGGACGGCGTCGGGCAAGTCCCTGGTCTACCAGCTGCCCGTGCTCGCCGGGCTGGCCGAGGACCCGCGGGCGACCGCGCTCTACCTGGCCCCGACCAAGGCGCTGGCCGCCGACCAGCTGCGCGCCCTGGACGGGCTCGCCCCCGACGGCGTGCGCCCGGCCGCGTTCGACGGCGACACCCCGATGGACGAGCGGGACTGGGTCCGCCGGCACTGCCGGTGGGTCTTCTCCAACCCCGACATGCTGCACCGCTCGCTGCTGCCCCGGCACGGGCGCTGGACGACGTTCCTGCGCCGGCTGCGCTACGTCGTCGTCGACGAGTGCCACACCTACCGCGGGGTCTTCGGCTCCCACGTGGCCCTGCTGCTGCGCCGGCTGCTGCGCCTCGCCGCCCGCTACGGCGCCCGGCCGGTCGTCGTACTGGCCTCGGCCACCGTCGCCCGCCCGGCCGAGTTCGCGTCGCGGCTGACCGGGCGCGACGTCGTCGCCGTGACCGAGGACGGGTCCCCGCACGCGGGACGCACGGTGGCGTTCTGGGAGCCGCCGCTGCTCGCCGACATCACCGGCGACAACGGGGCGCCCGTGCGGCGCTCGGCCGGGTCGGAGGTCGCCCGGATGCTCGCCGACCTGGTCCTGGAGGACGCCCGCACCCTGGCGTTCGTCCGGTCCCGCCGGGCCGCCGAGCTGACCGCGCTCGGGGCGAGACGGCAGGTCGCCGACGTCGCGCCCGAGCTCGCCGGCCGCATCGCCGCCTACCGCGGCGGCTACCTCCCGGAGGAGCGGCGCGCGCTCGAGGCGGACCTGATGTCGGGCGAGCTGGTGGGGGTGGCCACGACCAACGCGCTGGAGCTGGGGGTGGACATCTCCGGGCTCGACGCGGTCGTGCAGGCCGGGTTCCCCGGGACGCGGGCGTCGTTCTGGCAGCAGGCGGGCCGGGCCGGGCGAGCCGCGGACGAGGCGCTGGTCGTGCTCGTCGCCCGCGACGACCCGCTCGACACCTACCTCGTGCACCACCCCGCGTCGCTGATCGGGGCGCCGGTGGAGAGCTGCGTGCTGAACCCGGTGAACCCCTACGTCCTCGCGCCGCAGCTCGCCTGCGCGGCGGCGGAGATGCCCCTCACCACGGTCGACGTCGAGGAGATCTTCGGCGGGGCCCCCGCGGTGGAGGTGCTCGACGCGCTGGTCGAGGAGGGGGTGCTGCGGCGCCGCCCGCACGGCTGGTTCTGGCCCGACACCGGTGACGCCCCGGCGGCGCACGTCGACATCCGCGGGTCCGGGCTCGGCCAGGTCGCGGTGGTCGAGGCGGCCACCGGCCGGATGCTCGGCACCGTCGACGGCGGCTCGGCCCCCGGCACGATCCACGCGGGCGCGGTGTACCTGCACCGGGGGGACAGCTACGTCGTCGACCGGCTCGACCTCGACGACGGCGTCGCCCTCGTCCACGCCGAGGACCCCGACTGGCGGACCGAGGCGCAGTCGGTGTCCGACGTGACCGTGCTGGAGGTCCTCGAACACCGCCGCCACGGTCCGGTCCGGGTCTGCTTCGGTGCGACGACGGTGACCAGCCAGGTCGTGGCCTACCGGCGTCGCACCCCGGACGGCACGGTGCTCGACCAGACACCGCTGGACCTGCCGCCGCAGAGCCTCGACACCCGCTCGGTCTGGTACACGATCGACCCGGAGGCGATCGCCGCCGCCGGCATCGACGAGGCCCGGCTGCCCGGCGCACTGCACGCCGCCGAGCACGCCGCGATCGGTCTGCTCCCGCTGTTCGCGATCTGCGACCGGTGGGACATCGGCGGGCTGTCGACGGCGCTGCACCCCGACACCGGCCTGCCGACGGTGTTCGTGCACGACGGCCACCCCGGCGGAGCCGGGCTCGCCGAACGCGGACACGCGGTGCTCGGCCGCTGGCTCGCCGCGACCCGGGCCGCGGTGCGCGACTGCGAGTGCCGCACCGGATGCCCGTCGTGCGTGCAGTCCCCGAAGTGCGGCAACGGCAACAACCCGCTGGACAAGGCGGGGGCGGTGCAGGTGCTGGACCTGGTGCTGGCGGCCCTCGGCCCGGCGGTCGCGGAGTAGGCGGCCCGCGCGCCGGGCGACCGGGAGGGGCACCACCGGCCCGCCCGTCGGGGGCGTGGACGGGCCGGTGGCAACCACGTGCGACGACGTCGGACGGGGGCGCACACGGCGCTCCGACGCCATCGCTGTCTGGGGAGCGTGGTCTCGGTCGCGGGGGCGGACCGGACCCTGCCCGTCCCTGCTGTACGTCCCAGTAGGCCCGAGTGCCCCGCCGACCACCAGGTCCGGGGCGCCCGACGTCGCCGATCGGTCAGGACCCGACGACGAGAAGCTCTTGCGTTGGGGCGTTCGTCGTAACCAATCGTGATGAGGGCGTGCCACGGCGTTCGCGGCCCGTTCATCCGGGGCGGTGGACCGCTCACCGAGATCCCGATCACTGACGGGGGTCGTCACGACGGCTCCTCGACGGGTTCGCGACCGTCCACCAGACCGTCCACGGTGTCCACGCCGGTCTGCGGCGGATCGGCGGGCGCAGGACCGGCGCGGGCCCGGGCACGGGCCGGGCCGCGAACCGGCAGCAGGCCCGACCAGGACACCTGCGTCTCGACGACCGCGTCCCAGCCGTCGAGCCGGCAGGCGACGAGCTCACCGCCGTTGCGTGCGGCGAGGTCGGCGGCCCGCCCGCAGGCGACCGCGGTGCCGTCGACCGAGCGACCGGCGGCGCCGAGTGCGGCCAGGTCCGCCGCGGCCGCCGCGACGTGCCGGGCCCGGCCCGCGGCGGCGAGGTCGATCCCGACGGTGCCGACGAGCAGCAGCACGGCCGCCGCCGTCGCGGCCCACACCGAGGCGACACCCGCGTCGTCGCGCAGCCGGGGTGCCGGGGTGGCGGCCCGTCCGGCGGTCACGACCCGCTCCCGGCGGCCGCGACCGGGGCGCCCGTGTCGCCCGTGCCCGTGCCACCCGCGGCCGTGCCACCCGCGGCCGTGCCACCCGCGGGCGCGCCGCCGGCGGTGACACCGGGCTCGAGCGCGGCGGTCGCCGACCCGGACAGCGTGACCGGGAGCGGACCGGCCGGCCGGACCCGGACGGTCACCACGACGAGGTCGCCCTCCAGGCGCAGCTCCGGCTCGGCCCCGGCCGGGGCCAGCTCGGCCGCCACGACCCGGCCCCGGTCGGCGTCGCCGCGGGCGGCCTGGCGGGCCAGCTCGCGGGCCGCGTCGGTGCAGCGGACCGCGGCCGCCACGGCGGCGACGGCGCCGACCGCCGCCACCGTGACCGCGACCAGGGTGCCCAGCGCGAGGGCCGCCTCGACGGTGACCGCGCCGTCGTCGCCCCGGTCAGAGGGTCGTCGACAGGGCACGTTGCACGATCCCGGTGAGGGCGGCGAGCACGTCACCGCCGCTGACGATCGCGTACAGCAGGGCCGCGAAGGCCGCGGCCGCCACGGTGCCGACGGCGTACTCGACGGTGGACATGCCCTCGTCGTCGGTGGCCAGCGCGCGCAGCCGGTGCTGCAGCAGGGAACGGGTGGTCATGGTCGTCTCCTTCGTCGGGGGCCCGCGGGACGCGGACCCGGTGCCCGCCCGGTGGTGGTCACCACCGGGCGAACGCCTCCCCGGCCAGCCCGATCACGACCGGCACGATGCCGAGGACCAGGAAGGCGGGCAGGAAGCAGAGCCCCAGCGGGGCGGTGATGCGGACGGCGGCGCGCTGCGCCCGCTCCTCGGCACGGTCGGCCAGCCCGGCGCGCAGCCGGGCGGCCTCGGCCGCGGCGGACCGTCCGAGCGCGGACCCGGTACGGGCCGAGCGCCCGGCGGCACGGGCGAAACCGGCGAGCTCGGGCACCGGGCCGGCCGCGGCCCAGGCGTCACCCGGGTCGGCGCCCAGCGCGAGCAGGCCGGAGACCCGCCGCAGCGCCTCACCCGCCGGGCCCTCCAGCCGCCGGGCCGCCGCCCCGACCGCGTCGGGGACGGCGAGCCCGGCGGACAGGCAGGTGGCCAGCAGGTCCCAGGCGGCCGCCAGGTCGGCGGTGTCCACCTGCGGCGCGGCCGCGCGGGCGGCGCGCCGGGCCAGGTGCACGAGAGCGCCGCCGGCCAGCGCCCCGGTGACCGCTCCGCCCGCCCCGGCGACCGCGGCACCGAGCGCGGCGCCCGCGGGGACGAGTACGAGCAGCACCACGGTCCGCGTCGGAGCCGGCCCGGCGGCGGCACCGGTCCCGGCCCGCAGGGCACGCAGCCGCCCCGGACCCGGTCGCGCGCCACCGACGGCGACGGCGAGCGCGGCGAGACCACACGCGGCCGCGATCACGCCGGCACCGCCGCACGCAGGATCCGGTCGGCCCAGGCCGCGCCGCCGAGGGTGAGCAGGACCCCGGTCAGCAGCAGGGCCGGCCCGTGCAGCCCGGTGCGCAGCACGGTCAGCGGGGCGATGCCCATCAGCTGCCCCAGGCCGATACCGGCCAGCGGCAGCGCCGTCAGCACCGAGGCGGTCGCGCGGGGCCCGGCGAGCTGCGCCCGCACCCGGGCCCCGTGCGTGATGCGCCAGCGGATGTCGTCGAGCAGCCCGGTCAGCAGGTCGGCCAGCGGTGCGCCGTGGGCGTCGGCGAGCTCCCAGGCCGCGGCGACCCGTTCGACGTCGCGCCGGGCCGGCCCGCGCGCGGTGCGGCGCAGTGCCTCGGGCACCGGCTCGCCGATCCGGGCGGCGACCGCCGCCGGTTCGAGCAGCTCGCGGGCGAGCGGCCCGTCGTGGACGTGCCCGGCCAGGGCCGCGGCCGGGTGGGCGCCGGTGCGCAGCTCGTCGGTGATGCGGGCGAGCGCGTCGGCCAGCTCGGCCGCCGTGGTCGCGGCGCGGTCGGCGGCCCGTCGCGCGACCACCCGCCGGCGCACCGCCCAGGCCGCGCCCGCGGCGCACACCCCGCCGGCGGGGCCCAGCAGGAGCCAGCCCAGCGGGGCGGCGAGCAGCGGCAGGGGCGGCAGCACCCGCCACGACCGGCCGCCGGCACCGGGCCCCCGGGTGAGGGCCCGCCAGCGGGAGCGGCCCGGCGTCGCGGGCAGGGCCAGGACGGCGAGCCCGATCAGGACCGGTACGGCCGCGCCGCGCGCGGTCCCGGGCAGGGTGCTCAGCACGGGACACCGACCCCGCGTTCGCGCAGCAGGGTGCACAGCTCGTCACGACCCGGCCCGGCCCCGGACCCGCGCTGCCAAGCCGCGCTCACCCGGGGTGCGCCGTCGTCGTCGCGGCCGAGCACACCGATCTCCTCGAGCACCCGGCCCGCGCCGGGACGGCGCCGCATGTGGAGCACGACCTGCACCGCGGCCGTCAGCTGGCCGTCGAGAGCGGCCGGTGCCATCCCGCCGAGCCCGGCGAGCGCACGCATCCGGGCCGGGATCTCGCGGACGGAGTTGGCGTGCACGGTGCAGCCGCCGCCGTCGTGACCGGTGTTCATCGCGGCGAGCAGGTCGCACACCTCCGCGCCGCGGACCTCACCGACCACCAGCCGGTCCGGCCGCATCCGCAGCGCCTGGCGGACGAGCTCGCGCAGCGGCACCCCGCCGGAGCCCTCGATGTTCGGCGGCCGGGCCACGAGCCGGACGACGTGCGGGTGGCGGGGCGAGAGCTCCTCGGCGTCCTCCACGGTGACCAGGCGCTCGCCGGGGTCGACCGCGCCCAGCAGGGCGTTGAGCAGCGTCGTCTTCCCGCTGCCGGTGCCTCCGGCCACGAGCACCGCCAGCCGGGCCGCGACGATCGCACGCAGCAGCGCCTCACCCGTCGCGTCGAGGGTCCCGGTGCGGCGCAGTGCGGCGAGATCGTGCCCGGCGGGGCGCAGCACCCGCAGCGAGATCGCGGTCCCGGCCGCCGCGACCGGGGGCAGGACGGCGTGCAGCCGCACCCCGGCGTCGGGCAGGCGCCCGTCGACGTAGGGGCTGGCGTCGTCGAGCCGGCGGCCCGCGGCCAGGGCGAGGCGCTGGGCCAGGCGGCGCACGGCGTCCTCGTCGGCGAAGGTGACCGGGGTGCGCCGCAGCCCCTCGCCACGGTCGACCCAGACGGCGTCGGGCGCGGTGACCAGGACGTCGGTCGTCGCCGGGTCGCGCAGCAGCGCGTCGAGCGGGCCGGCCCCGGTGAACTCCTGGCGCAGCGTGTGCAGCGCGGCGAGCACGTCGAGGTCGGAGGCGACGCCGCCGGACTCGGCCCGCACCGCCGCCGCGACGGCGGCGGGCCCGGTCTCCCCGCCGGCGTCGGCCAGGCGGGCGCGGACGCGGTCGACCAGCGGGTTCACGACGGCACCCCGGCGGCACCGGCGCCGGCCACGGCGTGCGGTACGCCGCCGTGGGCGAGGCGGTCGTGCACCACCCGCGCCGCCGTGACCAGCGGCCCCCGGCCCGTGCCCGGGGTGCGGCCCCGTTCGAGGGCGGCGGCCAGGTCGCGCTCCGGCCGCATCACCGCGAGCACCGGCAGCCCGAGGGACACGCCGACCTCGTCGGGGGTGATGCCGCCCGGCGACGGGCCGCGGACCACGAGCTCGACGGCCCGGGCGTGCTCGGCCAGGACGTCGGCGACGCGGGCGGCCGCGGCGGCGGGACGCAGCCCGGCGGGGACCACGAGCACGGTCAGGTCGGCCGTGTCGAGCGCGGCCAGCGCGGCGTCGGTGGGGTAGCGGGGCAGGTCGCACACGACGGTGCCCCCGGCCCGTCGCCCGGCCTCGAGGACGGCCGTGACCGCCCCCGGTTCCGGACCGTGCGGCGACCGTGCGCAGGACAGGACCGACAGCGCGGTGCGCCCGGACCCGGCGCGCGGCAGCGCGGCGTGCAGCGACTCGGCCCGCACGCGTCCGTCGCCGACCGACAGCTCGGGCCAGCGCAGACCGGGCTCCTGCTCCAGCCCGACCGCCAGGTCCAGCCCGCCGCCCAGCGGGTCGCAGTCGACCAGCAGGGCCGTCGCGCCCGACCGGGCCGCGGTGACCGCGACCGCGGTGGCCAGCACCGAGGCCCCGGCACCGCCGCAGCCTCCGACGACGGCCAGCACCCGTCCGGCGCGGCCACCCCCGGCGGCGCGTTCCCGGGCGTCGGCCAGCAGCCCGGCGAGCCCGGCCTCGCCCTGGGGCAGCTGGACGACCCGGTCCGCGCCGAGCGCGACCGCGGTGCGCCAGTCCTCGGCCGCCGGCTCGCCCGTCACCGCGATGACGACGTCACCACGGCGCGGGAAGCCCGACTCCCGGCAGCGCCGGGCACCGCCCCGGTCCAGCAGCACGACCGGCGCCCGGGACCAGGCGCGGCGGGCGTCGGCCGCGTCGACCGCGCGCTGGGCGTCCATGTCGGCGGCCGCGGCCAGCCGCAGCAGTGCGTCGAGCAGATCGGGGTCCTCGGCCACGATCAGGCAGCGGCGGTCCATCGCGCATCTCCCCACCGGCCCGCCGGTGCGGGCCCCACGTCGAGCGTGCGGCCCGGCGGGGCCCGTGGACCGGGGAACCGCACCTCTGTGGACAACTCCGCCGACGGACGCGGACCTGTGGACAACCGGCCGGAAACGTCGGTGCCGTGGGGCAGGATGGAGTGCCGGGGCGGGCCCTCGCGGGCGCGCGCGCCGGTGCTGCGCCGGGCCCCACCGTGGAGCGGACCGGACACGACCGTGTCCGGCCGGGCCGGGACATGGGACGACCCCCGCCAGGGGGGATTGGCGGGGGCCGTCGGGCGGTTCAGCCCCGGGGGGTCGAGCTGAACCCGCTCGGACCAGGTCCGAGCTCGAACAACTGTAACCGGAACCGGCCGGTCACGCCCATACCTCGATGACGGCCTGCGCCGACCGGTACCTGCGACGACGTCCTTCCGGCTCACGCGAGCGTGAGCCGGGTCACCGACCGGTGAGCGCGTCCGGGCGACCGGTCGCGTACGGCCGGTCACTCCCGGTAGCCGGTCTGCGAGGCCTCCGGAGCCCCCGGCAGCCGGGCGGCGGGTGCCGCGGGGCCGGCGGTCGCGCGGCGCCGTCGGCGGGTCGGGCACGCTGGGCGTCGTGCCCGATCTCCCCGCCGTCCCCACCGGCCCGGCCGCCGCCCCGCAGGCCGTGTTCCTCGACCTCGACAACACGATCATCGCCGGGTCGAGCGCGCTGGCCTTCGCCCGCCCGTTCGCCCGGGCCGGGCTCATCGACCGCGCGACGGTCGCCCGCGGGGCGTGGGCCCAGCTGCTGCTCGTCCTGGCCGGGGCCGACGCGTCCACGATGGACACGCTCCGTCGCCGGATGGTGCTGATCTGCCAGGGGTGGGAGGTCGCGCGCGTCCGCGAGATCGTCGCCGGGACGCTGCAGGAGATCATCGGTCCGCTCGTCTACCCCGAGGCGGCGCGGCTGCTGGAGCACCACCGGGCGACCGGCGCGGAGCTGGTGCTGCTGTCGGCGTCGGGGCAGGAGGTGGTCGAGCCGATCGCGCGACTGGTGGGCATCGACCGGTTCCGGGCGACGAGGATGCGCATCGAGGACGGCCGCTACGCGGGCGACATCGAGTTCTACTGCTACGGCGAGGGCAAGGCCGTGGCGGCCCGGGAGATCGCCGACGAGCTGGGCGTCGACCTGACCCGGTGCGCCGCCTACAGCGACTCGATCACCGACCTGCCGCTGCTGTCGGCGGTCGGCATGCCCTCGGTGGTCAACCCGGACCGCGAGCTGCGGGCCGTCGCGCGGGAGCGGGGGTGGCCCGTCCTCGCGTTCGTCCGGGCGGCGTCGCGGCGCGACCGGCTGTTCCGGCTGCGGGACCGCCTCGCCGACCGGTGGCACGACACCGCCCCGGCCGGGACACGGCGCGACCCCGCCCTCCCGCTGGCCGTCGCGGCCGGCGGGGTGCTCACCGCGCTCCTCGCCGGGGCCGCGGCCGCCCGCGTCTCCCGGCGCGCGCCCTCGTGAGGGCCGGGACCGCGGCCCGGGTGGACCGGCGCCGCGACCCTGCCGCCGGCGGTCCGGCCGGGTCGGTCGGGGCCGCGGCCGGCCGGACCGGCGTGCGGCGGGCGCCGCGACCGCCGTCCGGGCGGTGTGGCGCACCCACCCGGCCGCCGTCGCCGGTGACCCTCCGCTGCTGAACCGGTGCACCGGTTCGCGAGGGTTGCCCGCGTCACAGCCGCCGAGTACCAAGGTGTCACGGGCCCCGGCCGGGCCAGGGGTGCTCCGGAGGAGAAGGACCGCTCCCCCTGACCGGGCTCCGTACACGGGAACCGGATCACGTCCACGCCGAGCACGCCGCGGGAGGCATGTCGTCGTGGGCCTGCGTACCGGGACGCCGGGCGCCGAGGCCGCGCACACGACGCGAAGTGCACGCCAGGACGCCGGATTCCGTGTCGGGCCGGGTGGTGTCCCTCGGGACTCCACCCGGCTCTCCCGTGTCCGGGGCCGTCCGGGCTCAGCCGGACTGGGCGGCGGCGATCGACAGGCCCTCGCGCCCGCCGGCGACCCACTCGTCGCAGGTGTGGGTGATCCAGCGGGCGAGCCCCGCCGGCGTCCCGGTCGCGAACGCGGCGGCGGCCTCCCGGTACTCGACGGTCCGGCGCAGGAACCCGACCTCGGGCACCGACAGCCCGCGCGGGTCGAGCCCGGTCGACATCGCGGTGAGCCGGGCCGCGGCCCGGGCCACGACGCCGTCGGCCGTGCCGAACGGGGCCAGCGTCAGCAGCTCCCCGTGCACCACCGCCACCAGAACCGGGGCGGGCACCGAGGTCCCGCCGCCGATCAGGTCGGCCAGCGCCGACAGCCGCCCCGACACCGCCGGGCGCGGCCGGCCGAGCAGGTGCTCGTGCTCGGCGGCGGGGACCAGGTCGCTCGCGGCCAGCACGTGCAGCCGGGCGAGTCCCTGCAGCGGGGCCCGCCCCCAGGTGTCGAGCAGCTTCGCGCGCTCGTCCGCGATCCGGACGGCGCCCGCGAGCACCGGGTCGGAGACGTGGTCGGACGTGACCGGCCGCAGCGGCGCCCCGTCGACGGCGGCCGACGCCCGGGCCGCCCGCAGCGCCGCCTCGGCCGCGGTGGCCGGCCACCCGCGCCGGTTCACCGGCTGGTTGTGCACCTCGGTGGCCGCGTCCCGCGCGCGGGACACCGCCTCGGCGACGCCGGGCAGGTCGGCGAGCGGGGCGAGCGGGTCGGCGGCTGCGGGACGGGCCATGCCGTCCATCGTCCCAACCCGTGGGCTACCGCCGGGTAGCACCCCCGGTGGGGTGGACCGCTCGCCGACCGGTCGCGGGGATCCACCGACCGCCGGTCCGCCGCCCGTGCGCCACCGGACGGTTCCGGGGCCGCTGCGCCACACCGTCCGAGCAGGGCGGGGGCCCGCCGACCTGCACGGACGGTCAGGTGCGACGGCCGTCCGGCAGCGACTACCTCTCCCGTCAGACGGTGCACGGGCCGGGAGGTTTCACTAGCGTCAATCCGCACACGTGCGCGCACACCGAGTGCGCCCGAGGCCGCCCGTCGGCCCGAAGTGACCCGCCGCGTCGAGGAGGACACGAGGACATGGCCGAGTCCGAGAAGAGCTCAGCGCTCAGCGCACTGTCGAGTGAGACCAGGTCGTTCGCGCCGCCGGAGGAGTTCGCCGCCCAGGCGAACGCCACCGCCGAGTGGTACGACCGCGCCGACGCCGACCGCGAGGGTTTCTGGGCGGAGCAGGCCGACCGCCTGCACTGGACGAAGAAGTGGGACACCGTCCTCGACTGGGAACCCCCGTTCGCGAAGTGGTTCGTCGGCGGTGAGCTCAACGTCGCGTACAACTGCGCCGACCGCCACGTCGAGGAGGGCAACGGCGACCGCGTCGCCATCCACTGGGAGGGCGAGCCCGGCGACTCCCGCACCATCACCTACGCCGACCTGCAGCGCGAGGTCTCCAAGACCGCGAACGCGCTCACCGAGCTGGGCGTCGGCAAGGGCGACCGCGTCGCGATCCAGCTGCCGATGATCCCCGAGGCCGTCTTCTCGATGCTGGCCTGCGCGCGCCTCGGCGCGATGCACAGCGTCGTGTTCGGCGGGTTCTCCCCGGGTGCGCTGAAGGCCCGCATCGAGGACGCCGAGGCGAAGGTCCTCATCACCTCCGACGGCCAGTACCGCCGCGGCAAGCCCGCGCCGATGAAGGAGAACACCGACGAGGCGGTCGAGGGCACCTCGATCGAGAAGGTCCTCGTCGTCAAGCGGACCGAGACCGACGTGCCGTGGACCGACGGCCGCGACGTCTGGTGGCACGACGTCGTCGACTCCGCCTCCGACGAGCACACCCCGGAGTCCTTCGACTCCGAGCACCCGCTGTTCATCCTCTACACCTCGGGCACCACCGGGAAGCCCAAGGGCATCCTGCACACCTCGGGCGGCTACCTCACCCAGTCCGCGTACACCCACCACGTGGTCTTCGACCACAAGCCGGGCGAGAGCGTCTACTGGTGCACCGCCGACATCGGCTGGGTCACCGGGCACACCTACATCGTCTACGGCCCGCTGGCCAACGGCGCGACGCAGGTGATCTACGAGGGCACGCCGAACACCCCGCACGAGGGCCGGCACTGGGAGATCGTCGACAAGTACAAGGTCTCGATCTACTACACCGCGCCGACGCTGATCCGCACGTTCATGAAGTGGGGCGAGGACATCCCCGCGAAGTACGACCTGTCCTCGCTGCGGGTGCTCGGCACGGTCGGCGAGCCGATCAACCCCGAGGCCTGGATGTGGTTCCGGGAGAAGATCGGCAAGGAGCGCTGCCCGATCGTCGACACCTGGTGGCAGACCGAGACCGGGTCGCAGATGATCGCGCCGCTGCCGGGCGTCACCGCGACCAAGCCCGGTTCGGCGATGCGGCCGCTGCCCGGCATCAACGCCACCGTCGTCGACGAGAACGGCCAGCCGGTCGGCAACGGCGAGGGCGGCTACCTCGTGCTCGACAAGCCGTGGCCGTCGATGCTGCGCGGGATCTGGGGCGACACCGAGCGCTACAAGGACACCTACTGGTCGCGCTTCGCCGAGCAGGGCTACTACTTCGCCGGCGACGGCGCCAAGTACGACGACGACGGCGCCCTGTGGCTGCTCGGCCGCGTGGACGACGTCATGAACGTGTCCGGGCACCGCATCTCCACCACCGAGGTGGAGTCGGCGCTGGTCAGCCACCCGACCGTCGCCGAGGCGGCCGTCGTCGGCGCGTCGGACGAGACCACCGGCCAGGGCATCGTGGCGTTCGTGATCCTGCGCGGGTCGGCCGCGACCGACGAGGCCAAGGGCGACGAGGCGCTCAAGGCGCTGCGCGACCACGTCTCCAAGGAGATCGGCCCGATCGCCAAGCCGCGCCAGATCATGGTCGTGGAGGAGCTGCCGAAGACCCGTTCCGGCAAGATCATGCGACGCCTGCTGCGCGACGTCGCCGAGAACCGCGAGGTCGGTGACGTCTCGACGCTCGCCGACTCCTCGGTGATGGACATGATCTCCTCCGGGATGAGCGACTCCAAGGAGGAGTGAGCCCTCCTCCTCGTGCTCCCAGGGGCACTCTCGGGGCGTAGAGCGCTACGAGGGTGCCCCTGGGAGCGGGGCCGCGGGGGTGGCGCGGGGCGGTGCGGGGCGGCGCGAGGCCGTGCGGGGCGGGGTGGGGCCGTGCCGGGCGGCGTGGGGCGCCGCTGGGCGACACTGGGCGGCATGGACGGAGCAGCCGGGGCGGCCGGTGTGGACGGCGGGATCGAGGTGCGGCGGGGTTTCGTCGTCCCCGCCCGCGAGCTGCGCTGGCGGTTCTCCCGTGCCTCCGGCCCGGGCGGTCAGGGGGTCAACACCACCGACTCGCGGGTCGAGCTGTCGTTCGACCTCGCCGCCTCGCCGAGCGTCCCGGACGGGCTGCGCGACCGCGCCCTGTCCCGGCTGGGGAACCGGCTGGTCGGCGGGGTGCTGACCGTCGTCGCGTCCGAGCACCGCAGCCAGCTGCGCAACCGCGAGGCCGCCCGCGGACGGCTCGCCGCGCTGCTCGCCGAGGCGACCGCGGCCGGGCCGCGCACCCGCCGTCCGACCCGGCCGACGAAGGGTTCGCAGCGCCGCCGGCTCGACGCCAAGACCCACCGCGGCCGGATCAAGCGGATGCGCGGGCGCCCGGACGAGTGAGCCCCGGTCGTCCGGACGGGTACGGCGTGGCGCTCCCCAGCGCCCCGCCGGTCCCCGTGGCACGATGACGGCTCATCCGACGACGGCCGTCCGGGGGACGTTCGGGCCCCCGGGGACCGCGTGCGCCGGCAGGAGGGAAGACGGTGGCCAGCAACAGCCAGACGGGCAACGCGGAGGTTCCGCCGGTCCTGCCCTCGATCCCGCTCACGAACGAGCCGGGCCCCCGCGACGCGTCGCTCGGCGCCCTCGCGAAGGACGTCACCACCCACCTGTCGACGCTCGTGCGGTCGGAGGTGGAGCTCGCCAAGGCCGAGGTCACGGCCGAGGTGAAGAAGGGTGTCCAGGGCAGCGTCTTCTTCGTGGTCGCCGCGGTGATCGGGCTGTTCAGCCTGTTCTACCTGTTCTTCACCCTGGCCGAGTTCCTGTCGATCTGGCTCAACCGCGCCGCGGGCTTCGGCATCACCTTCCTCGTCATGCTGCTGATGGCCGGCCTGTTCGGCTTCCTCGGCTACCTGCGCGTCCGCAAGATCCGCAAGCCCGAGCGCACCATCGACTCGCTGAAGGACTCCGCCCAGGTGCTCGCCCAGCGCGGCCACCGCGGTGACAACGTCCGGGAGATCGGCGACGGCCCGTCCGCACGGCACGCCTCCGCGGGCTGAGCCGTGGCCGGGCCCGCGCCCGACCCGTCGGTCGTCCGGGTCCCGGGGCCGTGGACGCACCGCGCGGTGTGGGCCAACGGCATCCGCATCCACGTCGCCGAGTACGGCCCGCCCGACGGGCACCTCGTCGTGCTGCTGCACGGGTTCCCCGAGTTCTGGTGGACCTGGCGCCACCAGCTCGTGGCGCTGGGCGAGGCCGGCCACCGCGTCGTCGCCCCCGACCTGCGCGGCTACGGCGACACCGACAAGCCCCCGCGCGGCTACGACCTGTGGACCCTGGCCGGTGACTGCGCCGGGCTGATCCGGGCGCTGGGGGAGCGGCGGGCGCACGTCGTGGGCCACGACTGGGGCGCCGCCGTCGCGTGGACGGTCGCCGCCCTGCACCCGCGCCTGGTCGCCTCGCTGACCGGGCTGTCCGCCCCGCACCCGACCGTCATGCGCGACGCGCTGCTGCGCGACCCGCTGGGGCAGGGCCGCGCGAGCCGCTACATGGCCGGGTTCCAGCTGCCCCGGCTGCCGGAGCGGTCGCTGCGCGCCGACGGCGGTGCCCGGGTCGGGCGGATCATGCGGGCCTGGGCCGGCGCGGAGTGGGCGGCCACCGCCGACTTCGCCGACACCGCCGCCCGCAACGCCGAGGCCCTGCGGATCCCGGCCGTGGCCCACTGCTGCCTGGAGTACTACCGCTGGTCGGTGCGCTCGCAGGCCCGCCCCGACGGCCGCCGCTTCGCCCGCGACGTCTCCCGGCCGGTGGGCGTGCCCGTGCTGCAGGTGCACGGCGCCGACGACCCGTGCGTGCTCGACGCGACGATGCGCGGCGACGCCCGCTTCGCCGGGGCCGGTCTGGTGCACCACGCGCTGCCGGGCACCGGGCACTTCCCGCACCAGGAGCACCCGGCCCACGTCACCACCCTGATCGCGGCCCACCTGCGACGCTGCGACGGCTGAACGCCGACCGGTTCCCGGGCACCCGACGTGCACGGATACGCTCGACGACCGTGCGGATCCTGATCGTGGGAAGCGGTGCGCGCGAGCACGCCATCGCCGTGGCTCTGGCGCAGGACCCGGAGGTGACCGCGCTGGCGGTCGCCCCGGGGAACGCGGGGACGGCCGCGGTGTCCGAGCAGCTCGGGCTCGACGTCACCGACAACGACGCCGTCGTCGGCGTGGCGCGGACCTGGCAGGCCGACCTCGTGGTCGTCGGGCCGGAGGTGCCGCTGGTCAACGGCGCCGCCGACGCGGTGCGCGCGGCCGGCATCCCGTGCTTCGGACCCGGTGCCGAGGCGGCGCGGATCGAGGGCTCGAAGGCCTTCGCGAAGTCGGTCATGAGCTCGGCCGGGGTGCCGACGGCGTCCTCGGTGATCGTGGACAACCCCGCGCACCTCGACACCGCGCTGTCGGTGTTCACCCCGCCCTACGTCGTGAAGGACGACGGGCTCGCCGCCGGCAAGGGCGTCGTCGTGTCCGGCGACATCGAGGTGGCCCGCGCGCACGCGCTCGGGCTGCTCGACGCCGGGCACCCCGCGCTGCTCGAGTCCTTCCTCGACGGCCCCGAGGCCTCGCTGTTCTGCCTGGTCGACGGCACCACCGTCGTCCCGCTGCTGCCCGCGCAGGACTTCAAGCGCGTCGGCGACGACGACAGCGGCCCCAACACCGGCGGCATGGGCGCGTACTGCCCGCTGCCGTGGGCCGGCGAGGACCTCGCCGCGGACCTGGTCGAGCGGATCGTGCGTCCGGTCGCCGAGGAGATGGTGCGCCGCGGCACCCCGTTCACCGGGCTGCTCTACGCCGGGCTCGCGCTGACCTCGCAGGGCCCCGCGGTCATCGAGTTCAACTGCCGCTTCGGGGACCCGGAGACCCAGGCGGTGCTCGCGCTGCTGCGCACCCCGCTGTCGCAGCTGCTGCACGCCACCGCCACCGGCACGCTCGCCGAGCAGCCCGCGATCGAGTGGGCGCCCGGCTCGGCGGTGACCGTCGTCGTCGCCGCGGAGGGCTACCCGGCCACCCCGCGGCTCGGTGACGTCATCACCGGCGCGGAGGGCGAGGGCGTCCTGCACGCCGGGACCCGCCGCCGCGACGACGGCGCGGTCGTCTCCACCGGCGGGCGGGTGCTGTCGGTCGTCGGGACCGGCGCCGACCTCGCCGCGGCCCGGGCCGACGCCTACGCCCGGCTGGCCCCGGTCCGTCTCGCCGGCTCGCACCACCGCACCGACATCGGGCTCAAGGCGGAGCGCGGGGAGATCAGCGTCCCCCTCCCGCAGGCCTGATGTTGCGCCGGCATTACGGCCGAATAGCCCAGTGATCTTCGTCTAACCGGCGCAATGCCGCGCCGACCTGGCCGGTCATCGCGCTCACCCGGACGTGTCCGTGGCCGATGTACGGCGCTGGTGAAGAGCCGGTAAAACCGGACACCAGGGTTTGATCTCGGCGGCGACGGGCGGGAATCGTCCTGTGGCACAGGGGCACAGCCGGTGCCCCTGAGACACAGGAGGATCCACCATGGCCACCGCTCCCCAGCCGGCCCGCCGTCGTCGCGCCCTCGCCCTCGTGGGCGCCGTCGTCGCCGCGCCGCTCGCCACCCTGGCGATCACCGGCACCGCGCAGGCCGCCGAGCTGACCCCCGTCGCCGAGTACGTCGACGACACCGTCGCCGACACCGACGCGCAGATCGGTGCGGTCGTCGACGCCCTGGGCTTCGAGGCCGAGTGAGCCCGCGCGGGCCCTCGGCCCGCACCGGTTCGTGAGACCGGGTCCGGCCCCGCCCCCGGCGGCGGCGGGACC